>NZ_DYXC01000026.1 GCF_020742345.1 Enteractinococcus helveticum
CCATAAGTTGCAGCATCTGCGCGCAGACAAGATGATGAAACCAGCTCAGATACCGCGATAGAGACCTGTTCGAATTATATGAGCGCCGGCGTTATGATGTGCATTGATTTTCAGGATTGCCCATCTAAGCATCACTCGCCGTACTTCGCTGGAAACGCGTTATCCAGCATGGCAAAGAAGACCAACAGTCCATAACTCATGCGCGGTTGCACCACCCGAAGCATAGGGTGCCATGTGGAGGCTTCAGACCAGGTGTTGCCTGACCTTAGGTTCTGTCGTACTGAAGAAAGACGGTGCCATCGTCGAATACTCGCTGCTGTGTGAGTTTCATTTTGCGATACGCGCCCTCCGGGAGGGCTCGTCGACCTTGGCCGATCATAACCGGAACAATAGACAGTTCTAAGGATCAACCATTCCCGTGCGAAGCGCTTCAGCTGCTGTGGTGGGCCCGAAGATCTGGGTGACACCGTCGTTTCTTGCCACCATATGGCGTATATCCCTCAGGGTCAGCTCGCGAACTAACCGGCTCCCGTTGGCTGAAAAGTCGACCTTGGAGAGGGTATTGGAAACGACGATCTTGTCTATAGCTACCCAACGCTTAGCGAATTCGGTCGCTGCTGTGGAGTGCGCAGCTTGCTCACACACCGTGGACCAATGCTTCATGAGTCCATATACTCGGCGTCCAAGTATTTGGGTGGTCACTTGATGCATGCGTTGGAGATGATGTGCAAGCACTTCGTCGCTGGGAGCCGCCCATTGAAAATCTGCGTTGCTATTGGCCACGTATCCATCAAGAGAAATGGTCGCAGCATAATTCAGCATGCCCATAGTTACCGCCCCTCAAGGCTAACGAGTCGGTGTGTGGAGCCAAGTGTATAGACAACAGCGCGTTTCTTGATCGTTTATCGTCGATATAAGCCTCGATCTCACCCTGCTCTGAGGCACGGAGCAAAGAACCGCTATATAGACGTTTCCGATAGAAAAAGATAACTAGTCCACGAGTTGGATGGCGACGGTGGCTCCAAGGTCTTCAGCTGCTTCGAGATGTTCTGGTGTGACATCGCCTAGGGCTTCCAGGATTTCACCGCCACGGCGCCACCCTAAACCACCGACGATTCCTTCCACAGATCGAACCGCACCCGTGGTGTCATATCGTCCATGCACAATGAGACCATACAACCGACGACGCGCCTCGCCGACGCTATCACTAGCATTGCCTTCAGCACTCAGAGACCCGCCAATTTTCAGGAAGGTGCTGTCGAATACGTGTTTGAGTGCCCCGCTCATGTACCCGAAATTTGCCGGGGTGATGAACAAATACCCGTCAGCTTCTTGGATCACGGTCTCATCTTGTTCACCTCGTGCCCAAGCCAAAGCAGGCACGGAGGTGACTTCCACGCCCTCGATGTCAGGATGATTGGCCCCTCGCAGCGCTGCCTCAAGCAGCTGCTGTACGTTATGCGTCGGTGCGTGGTGGATCACTAAAAGTTGTTGCATGGTTCCACCATGACACGTTCAGCTAGCTGAGGTGAGTACTGGCGAAGGTTCTGGCTTCGTGATCAAAAACGGTTCCCAACTCGCGCAGCGTCCAGTCGTATCAGACGAGCCCTGAGCTGCCTAACGATCAACAACGTGAGCCAGCAGAGTATCGCGGTATTGCCATCGGTGAGATATGCAATCGAGATGGAAACAAGAAAAACTAGCGGGGCGCCCAGTAAGTCAAGAACCCGGGCACGCAGCTGGTGGCGATTCAACGGTTCGATGAGCAAACCTCGGCGGACCGCGACCTGCAACATGATCGAATGAGCAATAACTGCCAACGCAATGTTGGCGGCATAAACCGCGGTTGGCAATGGCAGCGCACCGGTGTGCGGATCGCTTGTGCTTCGCGTCGTGAAGAGGCAAGCAAAGTCACTGCAAAAGCCTAGATCTCGTCTAAAAACTCAAGCACTCGATCAAAACGAGAAGTTTCTCGCTGGTACACCGGCGTCGTCATGCTCACAGATTTATGTGCGAGTGTCACCTGAACAAGCGACCTGTGGTGGACCATGTTGTCATTTTCAGCCAGCCTGTAGCATGGAAATCGCGAGTCGAAGTACTTTCGTGTGCTGGAGAGTGGATCATGAGTTCGGTTGAGAAGCTGTCGGAAAATCAATGCTGGGAGCTATTGCGAAGCACCGAGGTGGGACGGCTGGCCGTTATCGTCGGTGACCACCCCGAGATTTTCCCAGTGAACTTTGCGGTCGATCAGGGCACCGTCCTTTTCCGTTCTGCACAAGGCACCAAGGTGACCAGCGCGTTGAGCGATGCATCGGTGGCTTTTGAAGCCGACGGTTATGACGCCCAGACGGGTTTGGTCTGGAGCGTGGTGATCAAAGGCCACGCAACGTCTTTCCGAGCGATTGACGAAGCTGTGGATTCCTTCGAAGTTGAGGTGCGCCCATGGCAAGCCGGCAAGAAGGAGCGCTTCGTACGGATCCGACCACATGAAGTCACTGGACGACGTTTCCCCAAGTCCACCCAGGATAACTAAGCTCTCAGTTGCCTGGTGTGGACGTATTGGCCGTTCAATTGCGCCGTGGGAGTCCGATCCATCGCGGAGTGATCGCCCGATACTGTTCATAGGCGGCTCCGAAACGCTGTTGGAGTACCGTTTCTTCGGCTGGGATCTGCGTTCGATCTATGACCAGTGCAAAGGCTGCAACCGGAATGAGCGCTGACCATGATCGACGCCACAGTGCATGTGCGGTCAGTAACCCAGCCAATCCCAGATACATCGGATTTCGGGTGAACCGGTTCGGCCCCTCAACCACCAGTGTGGTGGTGTCCATGGTCTTTGGGTTGACGGTCGTATGGTAACGCTGAAATTCGATCACCGCACCACCCATTAACAGCAACGATCCGGCTGCAACGAGCGCTCCGGCAGCCTTTGCTCGTTTCGTGCGCTCGCGCTTTTCGCTCAACAATACTTGGGCACCAAGAGCGCCCGCTGCCAGCACTGGTGGTGGTACATGCCGTGAAGATCGACCGGCAGTTGGATCAGCTTGCCGTTTGCTGAGGCCCATCGTGTTCACCTCTACTATCTCGTCGTTACCCTCGAGCTATTCACTCACTGGTCAGCATAGACACCCAAACGATTGCCACTGGGGCCCATACATTCGAATCGACGGCCACCGGGAAACCTATATGGGGCTTCGGCTGCCGCAAGCGTTGCGCCCGGGTCGGTGGAGAAGATCAGGACCAACGGCCCCGTGCTGGACGGCCCAGGGTTAGGGTTCAACCAACCAACTTCAGAGGCACCGTCGGCAGCTTGAGTTACCCTGCTCTCCAGTGTTCCACCAGCCGGCGTCAACGTCTATGCCACCGCAGGCGTGGGGGCAACCACCCGCATGCGTAGCACAGGTACGCTGAAGCTATGCAGGATTTGGTTGTACCAGCAGGACCCGGCGCCCCTCGAGGCTTCCGGATACCAGCAGCCGAACTGACCGAACAGTTTTCTCGGGCCTCTGGGCCCGGCGGCCAAGGTGTCAATACCGCCGATTCACGGGTACAACTCAGTCTTGACCTTGGCACAACATCAGCCCTGGACGACGTCCAACGAAAACGAGTCCTGCACCGGTTAGCTGCCCAGCTTGCTGGCACCGTACTGACCATTGATGCAGCCGAACACCGGTCCCAACGTCAAAACCGCAAGGCGGCCAGACAGCGCATGGCTGCCCTATTACGTGAGGCCGTGATGCCCGAGGTGGTGCGGCGCCCGACTCGACCCACGCGGGGATCAAAGCGTCGTCGTCTTGAAGCCAAACGGCAGCGTTCCGAAATCAAACGCAACCGCCAGCGACCGCGCCCAGAATAACGGCTACCGCCACGGCCATCTGGTACTAAAATAGTGCAGCGATCAGCACGACCAGCGGTGGAATGCCCAGAACACAGCACCCCGGTTAGGCTCCCACCTCGAGGTTACGAGATTTAGCGGGTCCATTGCGATTTCCTTGTTGCATTGGCAACAGAATGGCCATCGGCTATGCGATGGTGTGGAAGCGTGCGTACTTCAGTTGCCGTCAGTCTGGGCCACTGAGGTGAGGCGCTTGTGGAGCCATCAGATATGACAATAGCGATTTGCTTCAATTATCCGAGCACATCCCAGCGTGCAGGAGCTCGTAGGATGGAATCGTCAGGACGCACCGAGGAAGAAACGAGGCGCAGATGGCACCGGATCAACCGTTGAATCTCAGCTATCCCTTTGACGGCAAGTGGCAGGTTCGCAATAGCCCCGCGAATCGCGTGCCAAGCCACGGCACAGCGTTGTTTGGGCTCAGTTATGCCATCGATTTCGTGCCTGTGGACGACGACGGTCGCTCTGCGCCGTTTACCTTCGGCTCGCTGTTTCGGTCTGAAGCCGCCGAGGCATTTACCGGTTTTGGGCGGCCGGTGCTCTCCCCCGTCGACGGCGTAGTTGTCGGCGTGCACGATACCGAGGCTGATCATCATGCATATCGCGGTTTCCCTTCGGTCGGCTATGCGCTGACCCAGCGTCGTCGGGCTGCTGAAAGTTGGCTTGCGCTGATCGGTAATCACGTGTTGATCGAGACAGAGTATCTGACAGGAACCGCAGTGGTTGCGCTATGTCACCTGAAACAAGGCAGCGCTGAGGTGACCACCGGTCAGCGGGTGGCAGCTGGCCAACCGATTGGGCGCTGCGGCAACTCGGGCAATAGTACAGAACCCCACCTGCACCTGCATGCAGTAGACGGCCGGAATATCACGCAAGCCCATGCCATTCCCATTCAGTTCGACGGGTCAATCCCTCACAATGGGAGTATCGTTGAGCGCCGTTGAAAATTCTGTGAGCGCAGGTCTACAGACCTAATAGTGATAACGAGCCTGCAAAATGATGAGGTCGTTACCGTCTACGAGATATACCAGCCTATGTTCGTGAGTGATTCTGCGAGACCAGGCGCCAGCTGCACCATATGTCAATTATTCTGGCTTCACTTGCACTCATGGACATTTTCATTGAGGGACGTCTTTAGAGAACATTGACTAGGACCACATCATGGTACCACTACCGTCATTTTTCGAACAGGTCAAACCCGAAGAAATCACTCATCATTTAGTCAGTCAGGTCTTTGAAATATCGCGCGACGGGCCACCGCTGATAACCGGCGGCTTCATAGGTGGTTTGTGCTGTGGCATGCCCGGGATCACCTCCGGTTTCGACCATAACCATGCCCATCCCGGCTTGACGGATTGCTTGGTGCGCGTGATCCATCAACCGCTTTCCAATCCCTTGGCGCTGATATGCTGGGTCAACACACACCACATGGATCTCGCCCATATTGTCTTCGGGGTGGATCTTGATGCTGATCCAGCCGACAATCTGGTCATCCATCGTGGCGACAGTGATGTCATCGGGGTTGTCATCCAATACCGCACCAAGATCCGCAATTTGTCGTGCTTCCCAACCGTCCGGATAGAAATTATCGTAGACAAAGCCGGGGACGGCCTCTCGCATGTGTTCAAACACGGGACGCCATGCACGGAGCGCTACGTGCAGCGCTTGTGCTCGATCTGCGGGCTTATAGGGTTTAAGTTCCATTCGACGAACGCTCACTTTCATTGAGAACTGAGCTGGGTCGCATACCTAGCAGAAAATGAGGCTTCCGCTGCCATGACGAGCTCAGGCGACCGGTTCCCGCTCTTTGACTCGTCGGATAATCCGCCCAGCAATGTATACTGCGTCTCGTCCGACACCACTCATTTCACCAGAACTCATGGAATATTGGAAAACCTAACCACCTTGTTCTTGCAAA
>NZ_DYXC01000027.1 GCF_020742345.1 Enteractinococcus helveticum
GCCTGTTTCAGCCAGTTGGCGTGCTAACGTGCCAACAATTCGGGTTCCCGAAGCTCCAATCGGATGTCCCAGCGCAATTGCACCGCCACGAGGATTCACTCGGTCGAGCTCAACGCCCAGCTCCTTGGCCGATTGCAGCGAGACGGACGCAAAAGCTTCGTTAATTTCCACGACCTGCAACTCGGCGGTGTCATAACCGGCCTTCTTGAGTGCACAGCGGATCGCATTGGCCGGTTGTGAGTGCAGCTGCACATCTGGTCCGGCAACGAATGCCGTGGATTCAATCCGTGCCAGCGGCTTCAACCCCATGCGCTCGACCGCTGCCTGAGACACCACCACAACGGCTGCAGCGCCATCGGTGATTTGTGAGGCATTGCCCGCCGTCACGGTGCCATCCGGGGTAAACGCCGGGCGCAGGTTAGCTAGCGATTCGGCGGTAGCATCACCACGCACTCCGTCGTCGTACTCGATGACTATTTCCCCGCGACGGGTCTTGACGGTATAGGGTGCGATCTCGTCGGCGAGAAACGCTTGGTGCTGTACCGCCCGCTGATGCGACTGGGCCGCGTAGGCGTCTTGGTCGCATCGGTTGAGCCCTAACTGGCTATTGCCCTGATCAGTCAACGTGCCCATGGCGATGCGTTCGAACGCATCAGTGAGTCCATCATGATCAACGGTGTCTTGAAAATTTGCGACCCCGTATTTGGTAGCCGAGCGCAGCGTTGCCACGTGCGGCGCCTGCGACATGGATTCTTGCCCGACGGCGACCACAACTTCCGCTTCGCCAGCGTTGATCAGTCGGTTGGCTTGCGAAATCGCCTCGGTACCCGATAAGCACACCACATTGAGCGTCTGGGCGGGTGTATTGAAGCCAATCCCGGCAGCCACCGCGGTCTGTCGCGCAGGGTTCTGCCCCGCTCCAGCCTGCAATACTTGGCCGGCAATCACCTGATCAACGTTGTCGGCAGAGATGCCCGCGCGTTCTAGCGCTGCGGACACTGCGTGCGCGCCGAGATCAACGGCTGCTTCGGTGGCCAACTGGCCGGTGAATTTGGCAAATGGGGTCCGCGCGTATCCTGCAATATAGGCGGTCATGCGGCTACCTCCTCCAGTTCCACAGCAAAGTCAGCACCGGTAATCTCTTGCAGCTCATCCACCGTGTGGCCGGGAGCAATTCGACGCAGCACCAGTTGGTGATCAACGACGTCGAACACTGCCCGGTCGGTGATAATGCGGTCAACGACGCCCGCTCCAGTCAGTGGCAACGTACATTCGGTGACAATTTTCGGTGAGCCATCTTTAGCAACGTGATCGGTCATAACCACCACGTGCGGGGTGCCCGCCACCAGATCCATGGCGCCACCCATGCCTTTTACAAGCTTGCCCGGGATTTGCCAGTTCGCTAGGTCGCCGTTTGAAGCAACCTGCATGGCCCCCAAGATCGCGGTTTTGACGTGACCGCCGCGGATCATCCCAAACGAGGTGGCCGAATCAAAAAAGCTACCGCCCGGTTCGACCGTCACCGTCTGTTTGCCAGCATTAATCAGATCGGCATCTTCTTCACCCTCGTACGGGAAAGGCCCCATGCCGAGCAGCCCATTTTCGGATTGCAATTTGACCGAGACGCCCTCGGGCAGATTATTTGCCACCAGGGTTGGCATCCCAATGCCAAGGTTGACGTACTGGCCATCGGTGAGTTCTGCTGCGGCAATGGCTGCCATTTCATCGCGGGTCCACATTATGATGCAACCTCCTGCAGGGAGCGGACAGTAACGTTTTCAATTTCCTTGACCGGATCAGCATCCACGAGCGCCTGGACGAAGATACCCGGGGTATGGACCAGTTCGGGATCCATGAAATCGTCGAGCATGTGCTCAGCTTCGGCCAGCGTGAACTGACCCGACATGGCTGCCAGTGGATTGAAGTTCATAGCGGTCTTGCGGTACCGCAGGTTGCCTTCTGTATCGGCTGTGTGCGCTTTGACCAGGGCGATATCAGCGCGGATACCTTTTTCCATAATGGCACGCTGACCGTTGAAGACCTGTTCTTCTTTGCCCTCGGCAATTTCGGTGCCAACACCCGTTGCGGTGAAAAACGCCGGAATACCAACGCCGCCAGCACGCAGTCGTTCGGCCAGTGTGCCTTGCGGCGAGAACTCCACTTCGAGCTCACCGGAGAGATACTGTTGTGCAAACAGGCTGTTTTCTCCCACATAGGAGGCAATGACCTTGGAAACCTGCTGGTTTTCTAACAGGATCCCCAAACCCTTGCCGTCGACACCCATGTTATTGGAAACGATGGTGAGATCCTTGGCTCCCGTGTCACGCAGGGCATGAATCAAACGGGTGGGGTTCCCGGAGAGCCCAAATCCACCGACGGCGATGGTCATTCCATCTTCTACGACGCTGGCCAGTGCCGCCAGCGCATCATCTTGGTACTTCAAGTGCATACCCTTTTCTCATCTGTCCACGATGTGGTGATTGCTGACTCTGCTAATGAACCTACTGATGGCCTTATCAATGAACAAGTGTTCCCTACATTTTCCATGTCAACTGCTCAGAAGGTGACAAGAGACACAGATAGTGTTCATAATGTGGACATGGTGAAAAAAGGAGCCGGTGTCCAAGTACTGTCCCGCGCAGCAGCGTTATTGCGAGTGGTCTCTGGTGCTATGCCCGAGGGCATCACAACCTCGGATGCTGCCCGCCAGTCTGACATGGCACGGCCCACAGCGCATCGCATCCTGGACTCCTTGGCCGCTGAAGGATTCTGTGACCAGGATGCCAAATCCGGCCGGTGGCTGCTGGGCCCGGAGCTCTTCTTATTGGGCAATATCGCCGGCGCCCGGTACGACGTCACCGAGACCGCACAAAAACATGTGCACGCCTTAGCGCAGCAAACCGAAGAATCCGCGTTCTTCTCCACCCTGCGCGGCCATGAGACCGTATGTTTAGTCCGTGAGGACGGCGCATTCCCCATCCGGTCCTTCGTACTGTATGAGGGACGGCGATTTCCGCTCGGCGTCGCCTCTGCTGGCCTGGCAATCCTGGCGTTCATGCCGCAACGCCAGGTTGAAGACTACCTTGCTGAACATGATCTGATCGCCGAGTATTCGGCCACCCATAGCCCAGCGTCAATCCGTGAGCGCATTGCCGACGGCCGTCATAAAGGATATGTAACCAACCCGGGCCTGATCGTTGAAGGCAGCTGGGGGATAGCGGCTCCAGTCTTCGACGCCACGGGATTTCCTGCCGGTGCGCTGAGCCTGACTGGTATTGAGCAACGGTTCAAACAACCTCGTCGAGACGAGATGGGCAGGTTGCTGATGCACCACGCACATGAATTATCCCAGGCTCTCCAACAGCAAGCGTGGAATCAACGGTGATGAGACCTTTTTCCCCGGGCCGTAGAACGCTAGTCTGCTAGCACGCTTGACTTTGGAGAAAGAAACGGATGAATCTTCACGCTGCAGTTATCCAGTACGCTCCAACAACTAATAAAGACGAGAATCTGGGGCTCCTCAAACAACTCATCGGTGACGCCGCCGACCAGGGCGCAGACCTGGCGGTGCTGCCAGAGTATGCCACCTATACCAAACCGGATATTGACGCAACGTATGTGGAAAATGCCGAAGAGCTCGACGGCCGTACGGTCACCACCTTGCGGACGCTGAGCGCCGAACAGCATATTGCCATCATCGCAGGCCTGAATGAACCCAATGGCCAGGGGCGTGTATTCAATACCCTGGTTGGGGTTCAAGACGGCGAAGTCAAGGCCACCTATCGCAAACTGCACCTTTATGATGCTTTCGGGGCCCAAGAATCCAAATGGATCGAACCTGGTGCCATCGCCGAACCGCAGCTCATGGAAGTCAAGGGCCTTAAGATTGGTTTGCAAACCTGTTATGACCTGCGCTTTCCGGAAGTCTCCCGGGTGTTGGTTGATGCTGGGGCAGACGTATTGGCGCTTCCCGCTGCCTGGGTTCCAGGCCCGTTAAAAGAAAACCATTGGACGACATTGCTGCGTGCTCGTGCCATCGAGAACACGGTCTATGTTGTAGCCGCTGGCCAATCCGCGCCAACCGGTGTTGGTCATAGCTCAATCATCGATCCGATGGGCAACACCATTGCCATGATTGGCGATGACGTCGGTATCGCACGAGCAGACCTTAGCCCAGAACGCATAGCAAATACCCGGGCAATAAACCCCGCGTTGGCCGGACGACGCTTCACTGTCCAACCGAAAGTCTAATATTCAGGCCCCAATCATGGACTCCGTCGCGGATTCGAATAAATCTCACCCCGGCGGTGACAAATCGTTGTCGTGACAACATGACTTCCGACAGGGGATATGGACAGTTCCTTTTTGTGAAACCTGGCAGTACCATCCGATGTATATGTGCTCGTGATGAGGGTCACAGAGCTTGGATGGAACTTCAAGTCAAGAAGGGGAGCAATGGTAGAACAAGCATTGGTACTGGATCAAGAAAAATTCGCGACCTATCCGCAACAGCCCCACGGTGGCAAGCTCGTGGACCGCGTGGCAACAGGCGAGGTGCGAAAACAAGGACTGCAAAGAGCCCAAACCGTACCGAAGATCATGGTGGATCTTGAAGCCGCTATTACTTTAGAACTGATTGCTACCGGCGTCCTTTCGCCCAATGAAGGCTTCATGAATGAGCAAGAATACCTCTCCTGTTTAGAAACCGGGCGCATGACAAACGGCTTACCTTGGCCGGTTCCTTTGAGTTTCGCCCCGATCGGTGAACGCAATAGCCAAGTCGTCAAATCCCTGTCCGTCGGGGACGAAGTAGCCTTGATCGACGAAGACCATAAACCCATCGCGCTGCTACACCTGGACGATATTTTCTCCTACGACAGAGCCCACCGTGCCAAACATATTTTCGGCACCACGGATCGCAAACACCCCGGTGTCGATGCCATCTATCGGCGCATGGGAGATACCGCACTAGCCGGGAAAATCACGTTGTTGAATCGACCCGACTGGGGACCGTTTGAAGGTATGCGGATGGAACCCAAAGAAACCTGGCAGCTTTTCTATGAAGAGCAAAAGTACACCAGTGTGGCAGGATTCGTAACCGGGGCAAACCCAATGCACCGCGGCCATGAATACATGCAAAAGAACCTCTTAGAAGAGGTTGACGCGTTGCTGTTGTTGCCGCTGGTAGAAATGGCCAAACGTGAATATACCCGCCATGAGTTCCGGATGCTGGCGTATCGAAGTGTACTGGATGAATACTATCCATCAGATCGAACCATCATGTTTCCGTTGCGGGTGACCTATGTATTTGCAGGTCCACGCGAAGCAGTACTTCATGCGCTCATTTTGAAAAATCTTGGATGCACGCACAAGATCGTTGGTCGCGACTATGCCGGCGTGGGGGACTACTACGAGCTCTATGAAAGCCAAAGCATTTTCGATGAGTTCACCCCCGAAGAGTTGGGCATCGATATTCGATTCTTCAACGAGGTGTTTTACTGCGTACGCTGTGCTCAGCCAACAACCTTGAAAACCTGCGCACACGATGACAGCACACGGATCTACATTTCAGGCTCGGGGATTCGTGAACTGTTGCGCCACGGTTTCATTCCTCCCGAAGAGATTGCTCGCCCAGAATCAGGACGCATCGGCATCCAAGGAGTCCAGCCGAAAGGGCTCAACGACGACGGCGAATCGGTCAAGCCAGCTGGCAAATTGATCCAGACCATGTTCCCGTACTATCTCACGCACAAGGGCATCGGTGGGCGTCGACGTGAACAACCGTTGAATCCAGATGACCTGACCAAAGATGATATCGAAGCCATCATGCTCGACATCCACGAAAACGCGGGACTCATTTATAAACAGACCGCTGAAGAGTACGCTCGAACCGCAGATATCAATCGCGTCAGACAGCCGGCATGGGTGGAAAAAGCTCACGCTGACGTGCTGAAAGAACAAGAACTGGTTATCCGAACCTTAGAAGAAAAGGTCGCCAATGCGTCCTCGGAAGCCTCCGATGAGTTCATGTATCAGGATCGCGAAGAGGCACAAAACGAATTAGATATCGCCAAGAAGATCCTCACAGAAGCTGGCGAACCCATCACCCAAGACAAAACAGCACATCGGGTGTGGAATATCGCGCCCTACGATCACTATTACTAGGACGCGCTGCAATAGCAAAGAGCTCAGCCGCCAACACATCGTGGGTTGGCGGCTGAACTCTACTGATCAGTGCCGAGTTTGTCAGCGCTTAGTTTGCGCTGACAGATTCGGTAGCGTCTTCGTCATCAAGCATCTTTGCTATCTCGTCTTTTTCAGGTTGTGACAGATAACGTTGCAACGAGTCATCGAGCTCGCGCATCCAGGGGGTGTGATGCTGTGCCGCCATCGTTCCTGTCATAACTGAACGGTATTGCTTATCGCGGTAGGTCAGCACGTTTTCGGCTTTATCGCGCTGCCACGCGAGGAAAATCTCTACAACAGAGTCGAGATCGAACATAGGGTAGTCGCTGTTTTCGATCAGATCACGAATGTAGTCGGCTTGGAAACGAACTTCGTCTTCCATGCAGGCCAATTCGCTGAAGCGTTTCGACCACGCCTCAATATGTGCTGCACGGTCTTGCGCGGACGGTAGTGCTGTGCGGCCAAGGATGAGGTCGCGAACATACCAGGCCTGGGCATCAAACATATTGAAGGTAAACCACTGGTCTTGTGCACCCAGATAGTACAGTTTCGGATTTTCTTGCCAGACGACGCCGCGGTAGAGGCCGCTAGGATACACGTTGTTTGGCGAGTCGATGGCTAGGTCGCTTGGTAAGAATGGGTATTTATGAATGTAGCCAGTGCACATGACAATCGAATCAAATTCACGGACTTCACCGTTGACAAAGTGCACTGTATTGCCATCAATGCGCTGGACCAGGGGTAGTTCTTCCATGCCTTGAGGCCAGGCGTGTCCGAGGGGGTTGGACCGGTAACTCAGCGTAACGCTGCGAGCGCCCATCTTATATGCCTGGACGCCGATATCTTCGGCCGAGTATGAGGAACCGATCATCAGGACACGTTGATCTGCCAGCTTTTCGGCACCTCGGAAATCGTGTGCGTGTTCTACCGAGCCCGGGAAGGTCTCGATGCCTTCAAATGATGGGGCATTTGGGAAGCTGAAGTGACCAGTGGCTACGATGACTCGATCGAATTCCGACGACGAAGTGGTCCGGTTCTTGAGATCTTCTACCGTGACCGTGAAAGTGCCGGTAGTTTCGTTGTATTGTACCCAACGCGCTGCTGTTGCGAAGTGGACTTTGTCTTTTGTGTTGCTTGAGCGTAAGCGACCATCAATGTAATCCCATAACACTTCACGTGGTGGGTAAGACGAGATAGGACGGCCGAAGTGCTCATCAAACGTATACTCTGCGAACTCGAGAGCCTCCTTTGGAGCGTTCGACCAGAGGTTTCGGTACATTGAAGAATGCACCGGCTCACCGTATTGGTCCAGACCGGTGCGCCACGAGTAATTCCACTGCCCTCCCCAGTCGTCTTGCTTCTCATAGCAAACGATTTCAGGGATTTCTGCCCCGGCACGTTCTGCCGATTCAAAAGCTCTCAATGCTGCCAGACCGCTCGGGCCGGCTCCGATAATCGCAATACGCTGTCTTTCCACAGTGTCCTTTCGTTAATTTATGCATGCCGGTTAGGCGGCGGAGGCAATCTCAGCAAAATTGCGTAGCCTCTACGCCCCACGAACTCCGTGGTACCAGGGTGGTGCCGTTCTTCCGGGAACGGGCAGAATAAAACCCCGGCAGAATGCCTTATTTGGACATGCTGAACAAACTCACCGTATCAACTTGGAAAAATTCATGGCGCTTATGACTTTTCCGTCGGGCAGGTTCGGCCTGGCATAGTTGGTTGGCATAGACCGGGCAGGGTATTGCATGAGCATGCCACGTGCCGCCCGGGTGTGGGCTCCTTGGCTGGTTGGTGATCGCTGGCTAGCGGAGCTTCGTTGCGAAAATGCTGTGGAGCGGCATTATTAGCAAGCCGGAGTTACCTCAGGAGCATTCTTTAAGTACCCTGTCCTCTGGTCGATAAGAATCAAGTTATCGTCACTCTAGACTTGATCAATAGCGTGAAATGCGACACACTTAATTTCACAGTAGTGAATATAATTTCCACAATATGAAATAAGGAGGGTCTGCTGTGTCTCAACTTCAGATCGGACAAGTCGCACCAACATTCAAATTGCAGGACGGCGATGGTCAGCAGGTGTCACTAGATGATTTCCGTGATAAGAAAACCATCGTGTACTTTTACCCCAAGGCCGCTACCCCCGGGTGTACCACCGAGGCTTGCGATTTTCGAGACAACATCAATTCGATGGGGGCGGCAGGTTATCAAGTCATTGGCATCTCACCGGATGCACCAGAAGATATTAAAGCTTTTGCGGTACAAGAGCGACTGACTTTTCCACTGTTATCGGATCCGGGCTCCCAAATAGCCAAAGCCTATGGCAGTTATGGCACCAAAACCATTAACGGCAAAACCATTGAAGGCACGTTGCGGTCGACATTTGTGTTGGACGGTGACCACACTGTGCAACATGCTGAATATAACGTCGATGCCGAGGGCCACGTCGCGCGGTTACGCGACACACTTGGTATCTGAATCAACGACGAAACAGTGGACTTCTACCGTCGTAAGAATTGACCTTTCGGCGTGTGGAAGTCCACTTTTTTGCCGCGTAACCATGTGTCTTGGACCTGACCTTGCAACTCGCGCCGATCGTACGGCGTAATAGGGTTTCTATGATGCAAACTCCCAGCATCAACCGTCCATGTGGCTTGCGGGTCGAAGATAACCAGATCGGCATCATACCCAAGCGCTAGCTGACCCTTGCCTGCCACACGAGCAATACGAGCTGGTTGTTCCGCCATCCATGTCACGACCTGCGATAACTCAATGCCATATTGCTGGGCTTCGGTCCACATGACCGAAAGGCCCAATTGGAGTGAGGAGATGCCACCCCATGCGGTATCGAAGTCCCCGTGGCCGTTTTCTTTGAGCTCTAACGTCGACGGTGAGTGATCTGATACTACAATGTCTATCACCCCGTCTTGGAGCCCCTGCCAAAGGCGACTTCTGTTGTTTTTCTCGCGAATTGGTGGTGCACACTTGAAGGCGGTCTTGCCATCTTGGATGTCTTCGCTCAAAAAAGTAAGGTAATGCGGGCACGTTTCGACGGTAATTGGCAGCCCTTCCGCTTTTGCCGCAGCGAGCTGTTCTAAACATTCAGCGTTCGAAAGATGTAGGATGTGTGCGCGGCAGCCGGTAGCCCGTACAGCCTCAATGACCGATTGGATGGCTACCGACTCTGCTTCGCCAGGTCGAGACGCCAAAAAGTCGGCGTAGCGTCGGCTGGCATGAATGCCCTGGGCGCGAGTGTGCTCTAAGGTGTGAGCATCTTCAGCATGAACGATCATCAGGCCATCAAACTTCTTCAGCTCAGCCATATCTCGTTGCATTTCGTCGGTCTCGAGCTTGGGAAATTCATCCACCCCGGAATGTTCTAGGAAACATTTGAACCCGAAAACGCCATTGTCATGCAACGGTCGCAGCGCATCGATGTTGCCCGGGACGGCGCCACCCCAAAAGCCTGTATCCACATGGATTTGATCTTTGGCAGCGGCCTGTTTAATAGCCAGCGCATCAGTATTGACTGTGGAAGGAATCGAGTTTAGCGGCATGTCGATGAGCGTGGTTACACCGCCTGCGGCGGCTGCACGGGTCGCTGAATCAAAACCTTCCCACTCGGTTCGTCCCGGTTCGTTGACGTGGACGTGCGTGTCCACCAATCCAGGTAACAATACCTGTTGACTTTGAACATCGACCACCTGATGGCTGCTTAGATTGGCCCCCAGTGGTTCAATGGCCTCGATTTTGCCGTCTCGGACACCGATTTCAAGCGGACTGAACTGCCTTTGATGTAGGACGTGTTCGGCCCGAAATACAACATCGAATACAGGTTTTGCCATTGCTGGATTCCTTTCATTTTCGTCACACTGAGTGTGCTAACAAGATATTACCGATGCGGGCACCGAGTCGGACTAACAAATCCTGTGCTTCACGCATAGACACCTCAGGATCAGACTCGAGCTCAGTTAACGCAAATACTCGGTCGAACCCGGCACCTGCTGCTTGACGATCAGACAACAAACTGCGTCCGCATACCGCAAACACCGGAATCTGGTGCTGATTCGCCACTTGAGCGATACCCACCGGAGCTTTTCCTTGCAGTGTTTGAACGTCGAGACTGCCTTCCCCGGTAATCACCAGGGTTGCGTCGGTGAGTGCAGAGGCAAAATCAACGATGTCCAAAATGACATCTATTCCTCGACGTCGTTTCGCCCCCAAGACAGCCATGGCTGCAAATCCGGTACCACCGGCTGCACCGGCGCCGGGCTTGGTGATCGCGTCGGTGACGGATTGAGCGGCCTCACGGCCGAAAGTCTGTGCTGCAGCATCCCTGAGCCGCTCAGCAAAATGCCCTAAGGAAGTGTCAAATCCTGCTATGTCGTCATCGGATAACCCTTTTTGTGGGCCGAAGACCCGTGCAGCGCCATCGATGCCCAATAGTGGGTTATCGACATCACTGGCCAAGATGACTTCAGTGTGGGCCCACCGTGGATCGATATCGGTCAGCTCAATCCGGTGTAGTTTGTGCAACGAGCCACCACCGTCTGCCACCGTAATCCCGTTTTGATCCAGGAGTTTTGCGCCGAGGGCAGCCAACATACCAGCTCCGCCATCTGTACAGGCGGAGCCGCCAAGTCCCAGGACAATCCGGGTTGCCCCGGCTTCAAGAGCGGCTTGCAATAGTTCTCCGGTGCCTCGACTCGTAGCCGTGGCCCCTGTACTTCGGGTGGGTTCCAATAACTCGATTCCCGAAGCTTGTGCTAACTCCACGACCGCATCGGTGCGATCGGATGAGTGCTTTATAGCCCACCGTGCCTCGACGGGACGGCCTAGCGGTCCGGTGACCAATGCTGTTTGCTGTGTGAAGCCAGCCGCAACGGCGGCATCGATGGTGCCTTCACCACCGTCTGCGACTGGCACACAGCGCACCTCCGCGGAGGAGGTTGCCGAGCGGAGACCCCTTGTGAGCGCTGCGGCAACCTCCTTCGCGGTGGCAGACCCTTTGAACTTATCTGGAGCGATCACAACGACCGGTTGGATGTTCATCGGGCTCACCGTTAGTCCAGCAGCATGAGTGCAGTAGGAGCGTCTGCTGCGGTAACGGCGAGGTCTTCAAATTCATTGATGTTATCCAGGGCAGTACCCATAGCAACGTTCGTAACACGTTCCAGGATGACTTCGACGACGACCGGTACCTTGTATTGATCCATCAATGATCGGGCTTGTTCAAATGCCGGACCCAATTGGTTCGGATCTTCAACCCGTAGCGCCTTGCAACCGAGCCCTTCGGCTACTTTGACATGGTCGACTCCGTAACCGGCGGTACCGGATTCTTGAGCAGCCGCGCCAGCATTGATGTTTTCAAATGCCAAGGACACTTCGTAATCCATATCGAAAGCGCGCTGCGACTGCCGGATGAGACCGAGATACGAGTTATTCACTACTACGTGCAGATACGGCAGGTTATGCTGTGCTCCGACGGCCAACTCTTCGATCATGAACTGGAAATCGTAGTCGCCCGAAAGTGCCACGACAGTTTGATCAGGTTTGGCGCGGGCTACACCCAGTGCTGCTGGACCTGTCCACCCCAGCGGTCCGGCTTGGCCGGCATTGATCCAGGAACGCGGACGATATGCGTGCAACATTTGCGCTCCGGCAATTTGACTCAGCCCGATCGTGGTCACATACGTGGTATCGCGACCAAAGGCACGGTTCATTTCCTGGTATACGCGCTGCGGTTTGATCGGTTTGTGATCGAAGTTCGTTTTGCGCTGGAGTTGTGCCTTGCGTGCAGTGCAAGCATCTGACCAATCTGTATAGTTTGGGATTGTGCCGGCAGCTTGGCGTTTGCGTGCGGCCGCCAAGAGAGCTTGTAGTGCGGCTTTTGCATCCGAAACCACCCCGTAATCAGGGGAGAACACTCGTCCGATCTGGGTTGGTTCGATATCGACATGTATGAATTTGCGTCCGGCACGATACGTTGTGAGGTCTCCGGTGTGGCGGTTCGCCCAGCGGTTACCGATACCCAGAACAACGTCGGACTCTAAGAACGTCGCATTACCGTACCGGGTGTGTGTTTGGATTCCCACCATGCCTGACATCAGGGGGTGGTCGTCTGGGATTGCACCCCATCCCATAAGCGTCGGGGCAACCGGGATGTTCAGGAGCTCAGCTAGCTCTACGAGTTCCGTAGCGCCGTCAGCGTTAATGATGCCGCCACCGGCTATAATCAGTGGCCGCTCATGAGCGAATAATAAGTCAAGAATCTTATTGGCTTGAGCTTCAGTAGCCTGCGGGTTAACCACTGGCAAAGGCTCATACGTATTAATATCGAAATCAATTTCCGTCATCTGTACGTCAATTGGTAGGTCGATTAGCACCGGGCCAGGGCGAGACGATCTCATGAGTTGGAAAGCTTTTTGGAAGGTACCCGGAATCTGACCGGCTTCTAATACGGTGACGGCCATCTTGCATAGTGGTTTGGCGATCTCATCAATATTGATTGCTTGAAAGTCTTCTTTGTGTAAGACCGCGACTGGTGCCTGCCCAGTCAGACACAGGATAGGTATCGAATCAGCAGCGGCAGCATACAATCCCGTGATCATATCGGTTCCAGCTGGACCCGAAGTCCCGATACACACCCCGATATTGCCGGCTTCGGCGCGACTGTAGCCGTCGGCCATGTGCGAGGCACCTTCAACATGGCGTGCCAACGTGTGCTTTATCCCGCCGTGGGCTTTCATCGCCGAATATAGCGGATTGATAGCGGCACCTGGCAAACCGAAGGTTTCGGTTGCGCCTTCCTTTTCCAGAATCAGTGCGATGGCATCAACTGCGCGCATGATGGTCATTTCGATCTCCTTGAGTCAAAACTGTGTTCATTCTTAGTTATCTGCTCGAGCGGATAGCTGATCTACCAAACGGAACAGACCGGAGTGATCCAGTCCGCCGTCGCCGGCGCTTACAGTTGCTGCGACCAACTGAGCAACTGCGGCCCCGATTGGAATGATCACACCCGCTTCGCGAGCCGCGGAGGTCACAATACCCATGTCTTTGTGGTGTAGTTCCAGTCGAAAACCAGGTGAGAATTCCCGATCCAGCATCTTTTGGCCTTTTTGTTCCAGAACTTTGGAACCGGCCAGCCCGCCACCGAGCACCTCTAAGGCTGAAGATGTATCGACGCCGTAGGCCTCGAGGAACGCAATGGCCTCAGCGAGCAATTGGATATTGCCGGCAACGATCAGTTGGTTAGCGGCTTTTACGGTTTGTCCCGACCCTGAAGGACCAACTAGGACGATGGTCTTGCCCATGGCATTGAGAACATCTTGGACTGCATCGAAATCTTCTTGTTCTCCTCCAACCATGATGGACAACACTGCATCGATTGCACCTTGTTCACCACCTGATACTGGGGCATCGAGCGGTTTGATTCCTGCAGCACGGGCTTGTGCCGAGAGTTCGGTGGTTACATCGGGTCGAATTGATGAGTTATCAATCCAATAGGCGCCTTCAGGCGCGTTAGCAAAAACCCCATCGTTACCTGTTACCACTTCGGTCACGTGTGGAGAGTCCGGCACCATAGTGATGATGACATCGGCATCCTGGACAGCCTCAGCAATCGTAGAGGCAGCTCTGCCTCCAGCTGTCACGAGTTCTTCGACTTTGCCAGGAGAACGATTGTATCCGGTGACATTGAATCCTGCCTGGACTAGGTTCTTGGCCATGGGTAGCCCCATAATGCCTAAACCAATGAAAGCGACGTTTTTCGTTGTCATAATACAAGAGATCCTTTCGTAGTAAGAGTCCTCAATGAGGTAAGTACCCTCAAGGCACTGCTAGTTCTTGAGCCAATCGAATGCTGATGCGTGGTCTTGCTTATATTCCAAGGCGACGTGGCCGGTGTAACCGAGTTCGCGAGCCCGATCGAGCCATGCAAATAACGGCAGACTTCCGGTTCCGGGCGCACCGCGGCCTGGATTATCTGCGATCTGAATGTGTCCGAAGTCGGCAGCATGATGTTCGATGACTTGTGCAACATCGTCGCCGTTGACCGCCAGATGATAAAAATCAGCAAGGAGAGCAATATTTTGAGCATTGCCTACCTCGGCATCGCCATTCTTGACCTCATCAATGATCCGCAGGGCATCTGCGGCTGTCTTCAGCGGGTAATCCTCTGCACCTGAGACGGGTTCCAGCAAGACAGTACCGTCGAGTTCGGAGACTGCATTTGCAGCATGAACGAGGTTTTTGATCGCAAGCGCGTCTTGTTCCTCAGCAGTGAAATCCGACTGTCGAAGTCCATAGAGTGCATTGAAGGCTTTGCAACCAGTACGCTTTCCAATCTCCACTACAACTTCGACGTTTTCTTTGAATGCAGAGCATTCGCCTTTGGTCGAAACTCGTCCGCGATCTCCGCCAGCCATATGGCCCGCCCAAAAGTTCAAACCGACAAGTGAGACACCGGCATTATTTAGTGAATCAATGAATGCTTGCACTTCGTGCTCGCCTGGAACCGGGTTGCCATCGAATGGCCACCAGAACTCAACTTGGGTAAAACCCTCAGCCGCAGCAGCAGCTGCTCGATCGTTGACGGGCAGCTCAGTGAGCAGCGTAGAGCAATTCAGCACGAAATCTTGGGCGGTAAATTGCTGGCGACGTTCTTGCTCTGATTTCACGGTCTCAGTCACAACTTCCTCCAGTGTTTTCATATTGTGGAAAAGTATTTTTGATCTGTGAAAGTTAGCGTAGAGGGCAATGTGAGTTGAGTCAAGTTTTGCTCAATGGTGTAGCGCTACAGCAGTGCGCCCGTCGGGTTTCCGAACACCTTGACAGCACATATGTGATGCAGGCTACACTTACAATATCTTTTGGAATTGTAATTTCACATCATGGAACTATCGTCTTTATCTTTGATACCTACCGAAACGAGGGATCGTGAAATCTCTTTTCGCAAAACCTGCCTATGCTTCCCCTGATGCCCCGGAAAATGAACGATTACCGTTCGGACGTTCTCTTGCCTTCGGGGTACAACACGTCTTGACCATGTATGGAGGGATTCTTGCTGTCCCGCTCATCATCGGTAATGCCGCAGGACTCTCTCCTGACGAAATTGCCAAAATGGTGACCGGCACGCTATTCGTTGGAGGTCTAGCAACGATCTTGCAGTCAGCTGGATTACCCTTCTTAGGCTCCCGACTGCCGCTTGTGCAAGGAGTTTCCTTTGCTGCTGTCGCTACCATGCTTGCCATAATTAGCGGTGGAAACGGGCTGCAGGATGTCTTCGGAGCGATCATTGCAGCCAGTGTCATCGGCTTTTTGATTGCGCCGTTCTTCGCAAAAATCGTTCGTTTTTTCCCACCGGTAGTTACCGGAACTGTGATCACAGCGATAGGGTTAACGTTATTCCCCGTAGCGGCCAACTGGGCAATGGGCGGCGATAACACGGCTGATAACTACGGATCAATTACGAATATCAGTCTGGCATTACTCACCTTTGCTATCATCATTATCTTCTCGAAGGTGGGTGTGGCGTTACTATCGCGTTTAGCAATCCTGTTGGGTCTTATTGCAGGTACCGTCGTGGCCTGGACCTTAGGTCAAGCCGACTTCTCCGACGTCGGTGATGGGGTGCCCATCGCATTTCCTGGCTTACTTGAATTCGGGGTACCTACGTTTGATATTGCGGCCATTGTCTCCATGGTCATTGTGATCTTGGTGATTAAGACCGAAACTACCGCAGATATCATTGCCGTCGGGGAGATCATCGGAACCCCGGTTGACTCTCGCCGCATTGCAGACGGACTAAGAGCTGACATGTTATCTTCGGCATTGGCACCATTGTTTGGGTCTTTCACGCAGTCTGCTTTCGCTCAAAATGTTGGCCTGGTAGCGCTATCTGGGATTAAATCGCGTTGGGTCGTCACTGCGGGCGGTGGAATCATGGTGGTGCTCGGGTTGGTTCCATGGCTGGGCCAAGTAGTTGCTGCCATTCCAATGCCGGTCCTTGGTGGTGCCGGTATCGTACTATTCGGCACGGTTGCCGCTTCAGGTATCCGGAGCCTGTCAACCGTCAAATACGACGGTAATATGAACCTGGTCATTGTTGCCTCTGCACTGGGCTTTGGCATGATCCCAGTGGTTAGCCCAGACTTTTATGCAGGATTCCCGGCTTGGTTCGAAACCATCTTCCACTCCGGTATTTCTTCTGCGGCCATCGTCGCTGTGATTCTCAATATTGTCTTCAACGAAATCGCAGCAAAAACCACAACACAGGCATCGACATTCGCAGCTAAGCCGCTGCGATACCTCACCCCAGCACATTTAGAAGTTCTCCAAGATGGAGACCTGTTTACTGGTGGCAAGCTCGTAGACTGTGATGGTGAAGAGATTCCGGTAGTGCCGGAAGAAAAACTTCCTGAGGTACGAGAAAAGATTCAATGCGGGGAAGTCACCACAACAGCGGAAATAGCTCAGGTGGTCGTCAAAGACAAACAGCCAACCACGTCTGCGGATTCATCTGAGGATCGCGAGAATGGTGAGGCAAGCATTAGTCAAGGGCGCGGTGTGAGGTAGCGCTGAAGCTACTACGGGAGCGTAACCGCTGTTCCATTCATCTCTATATGAAAAGTCAATACATGCGTCTGTTCGGTCGGAATCTGACCGAACAGACGCTTTTTGCCTTCGATGCAGCTTTGCGTGGGTCCGGCCGTAGTTGGGACATTCCCTTTGTGGATTGATCCGCTGAGTCTCTTGGACTCATGGCGGCTGTTTTGTACATGGGCTCCCCGCGAAGGTTATGAGGTAGAGGCATAATCACGGGCTTGACACCGTGGTGTCCTTATGGGTGGTCGAGTGCAAGTCAGAGCCGGTTCACGTCTCCATAACAACGTGCTGTAAAAGGACGTAACGGGCTAATATCTTGAGCAGGCCAGTAAGAACAGCGCAAGACCCCCAGTCGTGCTAATGCTGAACATGCCCGGTTCAGTAGGCTGATGGTTCAGGAATCGACAGGGTTCGATCCAACACACGACAATATGCAGGAACACGATAATGGCGGTGTTGCCCCGATACTTCGGAACAACACCGCCATAGCGTCAGGTATCGTACTAACAGATCACAGCATGACTTGACGGTTGACGTCCTTATACAACAGGTACCGAAAATTCGACGGACCGCCGGCGTAGCAGGCCTGAGGGCAGAAAGCGCGCAGGGAGAAATAGTCGCCAGCTTCCACCTCTACCCAATCGGCATTGAGCCGGTACACGGCCTTGCCTTCCAGGATGTAGATGCCGTGCTCCATGACATGGGTTTCGGCAAAAGGAATCACCGCACCGGGTTCGAAAGTCACCACGTTGACATGCATGTCGTAGGCTAGATTCGTGGTGTCCAGTAATCGCGTGGTGCGCCACTTATTGTCAGTGTCTGGCATGGCAACCGGCTCAATATCGTATTCATGGCCAAATGCTGCCTGTGGCGTATAGCCATGCAGCGGTTCATAGCGCTTCCGGAACCAGTGGAATCGTGCCGCAGTGGCACCAGCGTTGTGCACTTGCCACGCTGCGCCCGGAGGTAGGAACGCAAACCCGCCGGCCGATAGTTCGTGAGTTTCACCCTCGCATTGGACTGAAATGGATCCTTCTAAGACGAAGAGAAAGCCTTCGACTTCGGGCTGTGGCTCGGGGTGAGTAGATCCTCCACCCGGTTGCACCTCCATAATGAGTTGCGCGAAAGTGGTGGCTCCGCCTGCAACCGGACGGTTTAAGAACCATGCGCGGGTATCTGTCCATTCGGGGAGCACCGAGGTGACAATATCTCTCAGCACCCCCTTGGGGATCACGGTGTAGGCTTCGGTCACGACTGCTCGATCAGTCAGCAGATCGGTTTGGGGTGGGTGGCCGCCTTGCGGGGCATAATATGGGGGAATTGGGGTCAAAGCAGTCTCCTTGAACAGTTCAATCATCACGTTGCTGACTGTGGCACGAGTCCGGTTGAAGCCAGATGCTCCAGAGCGAGCTGATCCAAACCGAGCCTTTGGTGAATCTCTGCTGCATCTGCTGCACCGCATGCCGTGCTACGAAGAACATACCGCGCTAGTGCCTTTGCTGTCGCGGGTTCATCCATGATGCCATCACTTTCAGCACGCACATACTGCTCTAATCGTTGCACAGCAGAAGTCAGCGATCGGTTAAAGAAATCAAAGGTTGCTAAAAATCGAGTGGGGAGTTGTGCTGGGTGCATATCCCAACCCTGATAAATACCACGGCGTAGATGCCTGCTGACGAGACGGGCATGAAGTTGCCAAGCTTGATTAACTTGATTCTCATCGCCAACTGGCAGGATATTTGTCGAGCCATCTGAAAAATGCACGCCTGTTTCGGCGACGGCTGTCAGAATGATATTCTTGGCGAAATCTGCAGCTGGGTGATCCATGGATTGGTACGCCGCAGCTATTCCCAGTGATGCCGAGTAGTCGTAGGTTCCGTAATGCAGGGAGGTAATTCGCCCTTTCCCGGCATGAATGACTCTTGCGACTTCGGAACGGCCTTCGGCGCTGATAATCAGTTGGGGTGTTTCAACCTGCACCTCATATCGCAGTGCACCCTGTGGCATCTTGAAACCAGTTTCCAAGGTGGCCGCTATATCGTTCATAGCTTTGACCTGATCAACAGTGGTGACTTTTGGCAACGTCAGAGTGGTTGATTCAGGTAGCTGCCCGGTTTGTTCAAGCAGCGTACTGAGATACAGTTCTAAGGTGCGTAGGCCACGGGCGCGTAGATTAGCTTCGAGGCATTTGAAACGGATACCGATGAATGGCGGGGCAGAACCTTCTGCTAATGCCTTGGCTACTTGTTTTGCGGCCGCGATCGCATGCCGATCTTCTTCAGCGTCACTGCGCTGTCCGTAGCCATCTTCAAAATCAATTCGAAGGTCTTCGACTGGTTCGGTGCCAAGTTTGCGCTCTACAAGCTGGGCGAGTTCATCTCGGTAGGCAGGATCGCTGGTGTGGTCCAGGACGAGATCTGCGAGTTGTCGCATTCTACCTCGCTGTTGAACTGCCTCGAGGGCCTGTTGGCCCCAACGCTGTGCGGTATCGAAACTGAACTGGTCAGCAGGTACATAGACCGTATGTACCGGTTGGCGACGTCCATCATCGCCGGGATAAGCATCAGCTAACAACGCATCCGTGCCAGCCAGAACCTGATCCAACTTCCGGAACGTAGTGTCGTTGAGAATCACTGGTCGATCACCTCGTAGGCGGGCAGAGTTAGGAAATCCACAAAGTCCTCGTCGCGACCGGTGGTAATGCGTCCGATGATATCTGCGGCGGGTTGGTAGTAGCGGGTAAATGTGGCATCGTCGTTGACTTCTTGACGGAGTCGTTCCACTTCTTCATTAAGGATAGCTGTAACGCGGTCGGCCGTCAGGACCTCACCGGTATCGGCGGTGGTCACCTTGTTGGCGATGAGCTGCCAGACTTGGGAGCGAGAAATTTCTGCGGTGGCGGCATCCTCCATAAGATTGCGGATGGCTACGGCGCCGTTGCCGGATAACCAAACAGCCGTGTACGCCACGGCCACGTAGAGGTTGTTGCGTACGCCTTCCTCGGTAACTTGGCCGGGGGTGGATTCAACGTCTAACAGATCAGCTGCGGTAACGTGTACCTCGTCGCGTTGTCGATCTACCTGATTAGGTTTGTCTCTGAGCACTTTGTCGAATTCTTCAACACAGATGGGGACGAGGTCAGGGTGGGCTACCCAAGAACCATCGAAGCCATCTTGGGCTTCGCGTTGTTTATCAGCCCGGACCTTGGCCATGGCGATTTCATTGGTTTCGGGTTCACGACGGTTGGGGATAAAGGCTGCCATCCCACCGATGGCAAAGGCGCCTCGACGGTGACAGGTTTGAACCAGAAGGTCGGTGTAGGCGCGCATCATCGGTGCGGTCATGGCAACATCGGCACGATCTGGGAGAATAAATTTTTCGCCAGCTTCGCGGAACGTTTTAATAATTGAGAACAAATAATCCCAGCGTCCAGCATTCAGGCCGGCAGCATGGTCACGAAGTTCATAGAGAATTTCATCCATTTGAAAGGCCGCCGGGATCGTTTCAATCAGCACAGTTGCACGCACGATGCCGTGGTCCAGGCCGAGTTCGGCTTCTGAGAACGTGAAGATATCGTTCCACAGGCGAGCTTCTAGGTAGTGTTCTAGCTTTGGCAGGTAATAGAACGGTCCGTTACCTTGCTCGTGCAATAGTGCGGCGTTATGGAAAAAATGGAGGCCAAAATCTACTAGTGCGCCGATGGCACGTTGACCATCGACGTGGATATTTTTCTCGGAAAGGTGCCAACCGCGTGGACGAACCACGACTGTAGCTAGTTCCTCGGCGGGACGCAGCGTATAGGACTTACCCTCTGGGGAAGTGAAAGATAAGGTACCTCGGGTGGCATCGTAGAGATTGATCTGCGATTCGACCACGTTGTGCCAAAACGGCGCGGAAGCATCTTCTAAGTCAGCCAACCAGACTTTTGCGCCAGAATTTAGTGCGTTGATCGCCATTTTTGCTGGGGCCACCGGGCCGGTGATCTCAACGCGACGATCGCGTAGTTTTTCGGGTGTGGGTGCTACCTTCCAGTCGGCGTCCCGAATATGTTGAGTTTCTGGTAGGAAATCCATGGTCCCGGCTTGGGCAGCCTCTCGTCGACTGGTCGCTCGAGCTTCAAGCAAAGCATCACGTCGTGCGGCAAAGTGTCGATGGAGTTTTTCGACAAAGGCCAAGGCTTCTGGCGTGAGGATCTCATCTGCGCGGTCCAGGGTTATATGTTCAGTCATGCTAATAGTCATCGGTGCTCCTTTGGGGTTTTGGAAAAAGGACTGAGAGATGGTGAAACGAGCTAGGCGTATTGACGTGCGTTTGCTGTAATAGCTTCAGCAACACGCGTCGACACCTCGGGATCAAAAACTGACGGGATGATGTATCCAGGATTCAGCTCATCATGAGAAATACACGATGCGATAGCTTGTGCAGCGACAACCAGCATTTCATCGGTGATGTCACTAGCTTGGGCATCCAATAATCCGCGAAAGAACCCTGGAAATGCCAGGACGTTATTAATCTGATTCGGGTAGTCCGAACGTCCTGTCGCCACAACTGCCGCGTGGCGTGCAGCAACCTCAGGGTGTATTTCTGGATCTGGATTGGCCATGGCAAAGACGATTGCCTTGGGATTCATTGCTTTGATATCTTGCTCGTCTAACAGATCTGGGGCCGAAACTCCGATAAATATGTCAGCGCCCACCACGGCATCTTTCAACGAACCGGTAAAGCCCTCTTGGTTGGTGTGTTCAGCTAGCCACTGGCGATGCTCGTCTGCGTGCGTTGAACCGCGCTCAATAACTCCGTTGCGGCCGGCAGCTAGAATGTGGCGGGCTCCAGAAGCAATGAGTAGTTTAATGATTGCTGTTCCTGCAGCGCCAACTCCTGAAACTACGATCCGAACATCGGCGATGTCTTTTGAAACTACTTTCAACGCGTTGATCAGTGCAGCTTGGGTGACTATTGCTGTCCCGTGCTGGTCGTCATGAAATACTGGGATGTCCAGCTCGTCACGTAGGCGCGATTCGATTTCGAAACAGCGCGGGGCGGAGATATCTTCCAGATTGATACCCCCGTATGCTGGTGCAAGCGCCTTGCAGATCGCAATGATCTCCTCTGTGTCATTTGTGTCTAAAGCCACCGGCCATGCATCGACCCCAGCAAATTGTTTGAAGAGGACGGCCTTGCCTTCCATGACAGGCATGGCTGCTTCGGGGCCGATGTCACCGAGGCCTAATACTGCACTGCCGTCCGTGACCACCGCGATCGTATTGCGTTTGATCGTGAGATTGCGAGCATCGGCCTTATTTTTGGCGATTGCCTGGCATACACGAGCGACACCGGGAGTGTAGGCTCGCGATAAGTCATCACGGTTACGAAGTGGCACCTTGGGTGTCGATTCAATCTTGCCACCTAAATGCATCAAAAAAGTCCGGTCAGAGATATTGCCAACTTCGACTCCCTCAAGCGCATCTACCGTTTCCCGGATTTGCTCTCCATGGGCTCGGTCTCTGATATTGCACGAGACGTCGACGGTCATCCCAGAGTGGGAGGACTCGACAACGTCTACCCCGGTGATCTGTGCGCCAGTGCTGGCTACAGCGTTGGTGACATCAGACGTTGCGGTGAATGTAGCCGGAGTGGCGACTCGAACGGTAATGGAATAGCCGGGGCTTGGTGTGGACATATGCACTCCTCAAATGGCATCTTATTTCATATGGTGGAATCATTGAGTTACTATGTGAAATACAGTATCGTGCATCACGGTCATTTCGGCAAGTGGAAACATGTTTCCATAAATTCGTTGTAGCATGAGAGCAATCTCAGATGCGAAGGAGTCGGTCATGGAGCGGGAAAAGAATAGCGGGCTTGATGTCGCCGAGCAGGCGAAGAAGCCCGCAAGGTCAGGCGTGCAGTCCGTGGAACGGGCATTTGCGTTGTTGGATCTAATTGCTGATGCTGGCGGTCGCGCGACACTTAGTGAACTATCCGAACGGGCGGATCTGCCAATGCCAACCATTCATCGACTGCTTCGAACTTTAGTGGGGCTGGGATGTGCTCGGCAGATGGAGGATCGCGGATATGCACTGGGGCCAGCACTCATGCGCCTTGGTGACCTTGCTGGCCGACAGCTTGGGGATATTGTTCGCCCGCATTTGCGCTCACTGGTGCATGATCTAGGCGAGACTGCCAATATAGCGGTGCTTGATGGTGACATGATGGTTTACGCTGCACAGGTTCCATCGCAGCACTCCATGCGTATGTTTACTGAGGTTGGACGGCGTGTTCACCCCTCTGCAACGGGAGTTGGCAAGGCGATCTTGCCGAGTCTGGGGCATGAGCGGATCAGTCAGATCGTGCACTCTTCTGGCATGCCTGAGCTGACGCCGAAGACTATCACGAATTATGAGGATCTCCTGGATGAGCTCGATCGCGTTCGGGAGCGCGGCTATGCCATCGATGAAGAGGAACAGGAGTTAGGGGTTCGTTGTTTTGCGGTAAATGTGCCGGACGCTCCCACGCCGATGGCTGTTTCTGTTTCAGGGCCCAAGAGCCGGCTTGATGACGAATTTGCCACGCGCGCTATTCCCCTATTGCATGAGTCTGCGCTGCACATTAGCGCGGAGTTGAATAGAACCGAGTAGCAGACACCATGCTCCCGCAACATAGGCCCTGGGCTCTTGTACCCAGGGTTTGTGTATTTGAGGTCAATCTTTCATTGGCGGCCCTTGACTTGAATGACGCACTCTAGGATACTAATTTCATGAAGCGAATTCTTTATTCCGCTATATGAAAGTAGGCTAGTTTGACTGCTCATCATAATCAAGAACCGTCGCACATCTCTTTTTATACAGATAAATGGGGTCCCGTGGGTGGCGACGATCCAGATTTCACCCCGCTCAATGAATCAACACCGCTGTTGTGCAAAGTGCCCTGGTTGAAATCTGTGCTGCCAGCTTGCCGGTGATCTCAACTGTTTGAGGCTCCTGAATAGGGCTGTCTGCTGCACGACTATGGGCCGAAGTAATCTGCGCCAACAACGGCGCAAGTATAGTTCGTTGGTGGCCGTTGCGTTTGCCATCTGGGTTTCTAGGGCACATTTTTTAGGACAGCGCCGAGTGAAATTTTCGATTGCGACGCTTCACTCGTTGCGACCTTTATTAGCTAACCGCATTTCGGGTTGGAAAGTATCCAAGTCCTGTTTCGCCGTCATTCTGCAGGACGTCATATGGTCAGTATGATGCTGTGTCCATTGAAGAAGTCATAGCCCGCTATGGCGCCAAACGATACTACCGACGACGAACTCAGAGGGATGGTCTCTCCTGCATTTTCTTATGTGCCGTCATGGTCGCCGACACGGATATCCCGTCGTAGCTATCGCATTTTAGATGTTGCGTAGCGAGAGTGACTTTCAGGTAACACAGTTAGCGCTGGCGCGTTGACTTCCCGGAGGGAGAATCCGTCTGATGAACTCGTCTGCTGGTCGCATCACTGAGTTTTCTGGCAATTTCGAAAACGCAATCGGATCGGGGCATGCAGCAGGCGTATACCTGTTGCATGCCCCGATCCGATACTGTGTGGTGATCTAGAGCGAATTTCGAACGGTTAGCAGAACCCTGCTATGCCGATCCAATCGCGCTCGTCGAGCGTGGCACTTTTGCGCGCAACGGTTGCTTCGATCAGGCCATATGGTCGATCTGCTGCATAAAACACTTCGTTGGGGTTCTCTAAGCCAAAACGCTCCAGGTCATACAGGAAGTGATGTTTATTCGGGCACGAGAACTTGATCTCATCGATCTGAGGTATCGCTGCGATGACCTTTTCTGCCATTTGGTACAGGGTGTGCTGCAGAGCGTAGGAGTAGTGATCAGTAAAGGTGGCTAAGATGATTTCTTTGACCTGTTGGTATGTCGATTCGAAATCCACGTCGGTCGTGTTGTACCGCCAGCGAGTAGCTATATCTGTGGCCAGGATGCGATCTTCGGTTTCTTCTAGCGTCGTATATTGATCCTTGGGATAGCCCACGAATCCCGATTCTGTGGTTTTTAATACCGTTAGGTCGTAAAAGCCTGAGATCATGACGTCGCGGTCTCCGTCGCGGACTAATACTGCCGTGCGGATTTCCGGAGCAGACCGGTAGAACGCGTGGTCATGATCATTGATTCGAGACCATCCGAATTCTTCTGCAGCCCAGCGGCCACCGGTGACCCAGTCGAAATTAGATGTGAAGTGGTCTGCCAGGCTAAGCAAGAATTGCTCGGGTGAGTCAATGCCTTCCTCTTTTGCTTTGGCGAAAACCGTGTTTTTCTGCGTGTCAGTCGGAACGACGTTTCCGTTATCTCCCTCGGTATGGGCGGTTTGAAAATCGCCGCGCAACTGAGAGGTGACATTCAAGTCGCGGAGGCTGTGTCGCTTTGTATCGCGGTACACTCGCACCACACGATTTTCTGCTTTGCCATACTGATTGGCCGTCAAGCGTACGGTGTCGTTATCCACTGAAGTGTTTTCCATGGTTGGGCTGGTCATTGAATTGTCTCCTATAACTGGTTCCTTAGTCCTTGCAGCAACCGCTGACTGAGTTTTTTCATCAGCTCCTGGGTCAGCTGCCGCGATAGGTGGAATAGGCGAATGGGCTGAGTAGCAACGGGATGTGGTAGTGCTCCTGTTCCGCATCGACCGTAAAATCCACGGTGATTGAAGGGTAGAAGGTTTCAACATTCCGGGCGGCAAAGTATTCGCCGGTTCCAAAGGTGATCCGGTATACACCGGAATCCAGGGTTTCTGGGCCCAATTCGGGCACACGGCCATCAGCGTTCGTGATGGCCTGGGCAATCTCGGTATTGTCGCTGTGCAGTAGCGTGACCGTCACGCCGGAAGCTGGAGATCCGAGAGAAGCATCGAGTACGTGGGCGGTAACAAAACTCATGAGAAGAGTCCTTTCAGGCGAAGCGTCGCAATTTGGCTTAACTGTTGTGCTACTTCTTGATTTTCTTGTTCCGGGGTATTGTCTATACGCCGACGCAGCTCCGCAAGAATTTCCTCTGAGGTGCGGCCTGCGGCACGAATCAGGAAAACCCGGTCGAAGCGTGCTTCATATTCAGCATTTGCTTGTTCCAATTGCGCTTGCGTGTCGGCGGTAAGCCCCAAACCAGCTTGTTCACTCCGAGAAAGCTGGGCCTCAGTGTGCTTACCTTGGGCTCGCTGGCCAATCCGAGGGTGATGTTTTAACGCTTGATCGACTTCACTGACGCTCAGGAGTGCTCCGGCTTCGTCTGCGGTGTCCAGGATTTCATCAAGCGAAGCATAGGGCCTGCCATCGATCACACTGTCGATCCAACGAGGCACGTCTAGGCAAGGTAAGAGCATTTGTTGGGCCTTTTCTCGAGATAAGGCGTTGAATTCCTGGACATCCACTTCTGCTAAACCTCCACAATGTGAAATACGCTTTCCATTTAGTGTAATATAGTGAACTCCGTCACGTACCTAAAGTCAAGTCTGCAGAGAGATTTCTGAATTTCATAGGCAATTTGCAAGCGGGCTTAGTCTGCACGTCAAGGCAAAGTTGCTGCGTGCATCAACTGGATTGACCTGTATGTGATGGAACACAGCTGTTTTGTGCAGTACTGATTTCCCTGGTCGTTGATGACGCAAAGTCGACGACAGCGGCTTTCCGGGGCGCAGGGAATCAGTATCGGCGCAATAGAAGTTTTACCGATCGGCAACTGAAAGATTTAGAGGACTATGAGACACGCTAAAATCGTCGCCACATTTGGGCCGGCCACACGCGGATACACGATGACAAGTGAGCTAATTCAAGCCGGGGTCAATGTTGCTAGGTTAAATTTTAGTCACGGAGACCAGTCGATCCACGCGGAGACATATGAGACCGTTCGACAAGTGGCGTCTGACTTGTGTGTGCCTGTGGCAATTTTCGCTGACCTGCAGGGGCCGAAGATTCGATTAGGCACCTTTTCGGACGGCCCGCACCTACTAGAACATGGCGATATATTTACCATTACGACCCGCGACGTCGTAGGTACCCGAGACATATGCACCACAACGTTTAAGGAATTGCCGCAGGACGTGGCCGTGGGTGACCAGCTGCTGATTGATGACGGCAAAATCCAACTTCAAGCCGTAGAGGTCAACGAAACCGAGGTAGTCACGAAAGTGGTGATTGGTGGGCTTGTTTCGAATAACAAGGGCATTAACCTGCCGGGGGTTGCTGTCAATATTCCGGCTCTGACGGAAAAAGACGAAGCGGATCTTCGCTTCGCGCTGGCACTTGGTGTGGATATGATTGCCCTATCGTTTGTGCGCAGTGCCGCCGATATCGTGCCGGTGCACAAAATTATGGACGACGTCGGGCGGCGAGTCCCTGTGATCGCAAAACTCGAAAAGCCTCAGGCTATCGACAATCTTCACGAAATCATTGATGCCTTTGATGTGATCATGGTGGCACGTGGTGACCTGGGTGTTGAATTACCTTTAGAAGATGTCCCGGTGGTGCAGAAGCGGGCTATTGACATGGCTCGTCGCTGGGCCAAGCCCGTAATTGTCGCAACTCAGGTACTGGAATCGATGATAGACAACCCCCGGCCTACCCGTGCTGAAGCATCTGATTGTGCCAATGCGGTCCTGGACGGCGCCGATGCGGTCATGCTGTCCGGCGAAACCTCTGTGGGTAGTTTTCCTGTGCGTACCGTGCAAACCATGGCAAATATTATTCAAGCGACTGAACAGCACGGCCTAGATCGTATGCCTCCACTGGGTACTCGGCCGGGTACTCGTGGTGGTGCCATTACTCGGGCAGCTGTGGATATCGCAAAATCCTTGGATATACCTTTTCTGGTGACTTTTACCCAATCCGGAGACTCTGCTCGACGGCTCTCCAGACTTCGTGCCCCGCAACCGATTTATGCATTTACACATTCATCTACCACGAGCAATGTGTTGTGTTTGTCTTGGGGTGTCATTCCGAAGATCGTGGATTTCATGGATTCTACCGACAAAATGACACAACAAATTGACTACGAGCTGGTCAAACATGGGGTTGCTGAAATCGATGACCTGGTCGTCATGGTCGCTGGCTCCCCGCCCGGGGTACCCGGGACAACCAATATGCTCAAAGTTCACCGCATTGGGATGCGCAAGACAGAGGTGGCCCCAGCTTGAGATGGCAGCCGCAGCGATCTCGAATCGATTTGAGTGGCGATATTTCCGACTGATTGTCACGTTCGTCCGAAGCGGTGAGTTGGTGTCAAATCGCACGGCCAACGGCGTCGTTGGATCAGGCTTGCTCGTTTGAACTGGCAGCATGACCTGAGCCAGTTGTGGACTCGCGCAAGAAAATACGTGCTCGTAGGCTGCGTCAGGGTGACCAGGAGTCAGGAATCGATCAGTAGGTCCAGGGCCTGGCGGAATGTGGTGGTTGTCGTTGGTGCGACGTCGATGCCCAGCGCCTGGGCCTGCATGCGCTGCTGGTTTAGGGTCGCGTGACCGATGAGCAGTGACATAATCGCATCGGTGGTCACAGTATTGGGGGAGACCTCATCGATAATCTCGCGCATGCGCGTCCCACCGGTGCCCAGCGCGAGTACGGAAGCAGTCAGTTCTGCGGCGTCGCGGGTGTCTAGCAGAGTGGTGTAGAGCAGTTCGGCGCGGCCGATGAGGTCGGCGCGCCAATTATCGGTGGGTGGTGCGATATGTAGCTCGGTGAGCAGCTGATCGACCATGGCACCCAGTAATGATTGCTTGTCCTTGACGTGCCAGTAGAGCGCGGAGACGGCGACGTCGAATTCCTTGGCGACCCTGCGCATGGAAACATCAGCAAGCCCGTGGTTGGCCAATAGGCGCAGCCCAACGCGGCTGAGTTCATCGCGAGTAATCATAGACATTGGGCTCCATCATAGTCGGCCGGTGGATTATTGGTGCTGGTTGTGGCGTTTCATGATGTAGCGGTCGTGCCGTTTTCACGCTACACTGAACACCGTTCAATGAACAGTGTTCAACAGTTTTGGAAAAGGAGTCATGATGTCGGCAAGAGATATAGCCCGCATCGCGGTATTTGCGGCCCTGACCGCAGGGTTGGGCTTAATCGGCGCCATCACCGTGGGTGGGGCAGTGCCCATCACCCTGCAGACCCTGGGCGTGATGCTGGCCGGAGCCGTCCTGGGCCCGTGGCGCGGTGCCGCATCCATGGGGCTACTGCTGCTCGGGGTTGCAGTTGGGCTACCGCTGTTGGCCGGTGGCCGCGGGGGTATCGGGGTGTTCATGTCACCTACGGCCGGCTATCTGATCGGGTGGGTGGTTGCCCCCATGATCATCGGCCTGATCGTCGGGACCCGCCCGGTGTGGTGGCGTATAGCGCTGGGGTCGATTGTCGGCGGCATCTTGGTGGTCTATCTCTTCGGAATTCCGGTGCAAGCCTGGTTGACGGAGCTGAGCATCGGTGAAACCATCATCACCTCGTTGGTCTTCTTGCCGGGTGACCTGACTAAAGTCGTGATCGCCACCCTGGTCACGATGGGGCTCTACCGTGCCTATCCGCGAGCTTTTGCTAGAGAAACGGTCAAACATGCCCCGGAACCTGTCGTTAGTTAACGCCCCGCACGCGATCGATGCCCTAGCCCAGGCGCTGCAGGTGCGTGCCGCCGGCGGGGTGCCGCTCATTGTGGACCCCAGGGCTCCGGTCGATAAGGAACTCAACGTTTCGTTACCGGATACAGCGGCCTGGGCGGTATTTACTTCAGGGACCACCGGTGCCCCAAAAATCGTGGTCCGCACCGCACAAAGTTGGCAGGTGGCCTTTGGACCACTGGACGCACAATTGGGATTAAGCCCCGGTGACGGGCTGTGGATGCCGGTACACCAGGTCTCGTCAATGGCGCTGTTCTCAGCGGCCTGGGCCCATGACTCCCAATTGGCGTTAGTCATCCCTACAACCGATGATCTCGGACTGGATCGTGCGGTGGTTGCACACGTCACACCGCAATGGTTGGTACATCTGGTGGAACTGTTGGAAGCCGGCACCCCGTCGACCATTGGCACAGTGTTGGTCGGAGGGGATCGTCTGCCTGCGCAGCTGGCCAAGAGAGCCGAAAGGCTCGGACTGCGCGTGGTGCCCTACGTGGGTGCCTCCGAGCTGAGCCTTATCGCCTGGGATACCGGCAACGGCATGCGCGCATTTGACGGTGTCACAACACGCATCGCGGACGGCGAGCTGTGGGTCGCCAGCCAACAGGTCGCACTCGATGTCATCGGTGGCACACTGCGCACCGAGGTCATAGACGGCGTCCGTTGGGCAACGATTGGCGACCGCGTCAACCAAACCCACGGCGTCCTGGAGTTTCTTGGCCGCGGCGACGAAGCAATCCTCACCGCAGGAGCCACCGTCGTCCCCGGTGATGTCGAACGCATCATCACTGCACACCCGCAGGTTGTGGCCTGTCTGGTGTTAGGTCAACCCGATGCGGTGCTCGGCCAACGTGTGGTTGCCTGGTTTGAAGGCACACCCGAGATCTGGCAGTTGCGGCACTGGGTGCGCTCGCGGCTGCCCAAAGCGGCTCAACCGGTGCAATGGCGTCGCGTGGAAGCCCTGCCACGCACGGCCTCAGGTAAGATTCGGCGAGTAGCCCCGGAGGTATGATGACCCGCATTATTGTTACTGCTGGTGCCCGGACCGCAATCACCGGCTGGCACCGAGGCCAATCCGATATGACCGACGATCAACTCGCCGCCACCGCCCTGTCCGCCATGCCGAGCCAACCGGATCTGGTCATGCTGGGCAACACGGTGGGACCCGGTGGCAATGTGGCCCGCATCGCCACGCTTGGCACCGGCTGGGAGGCCACCGGTGCGGTGACCTTGAACGCCCAGTGTGGTTCCAGCCTGCTGGCCGTGGGACAAGCCGCCGCCCACGCCAAGATGACCGGCCAAACCGTGGTCGCCGGTGGGGTCGAATCCCCATCCACCGCCTGGCCCGATGGCCAACGCACCCAGGCGGCCTTCGCCCCGCAGGGCTTCCCCGACCCGGATATGACCTACGCGGCCGATCAATTGGCCGTGGATTACGGCATTAGCCGTCAGACCCAGGAGCACTATGCGGTTACCAGTCACCGCCGTGCACTGGCCAACTGGTCAGAATTTCTGGTCGGAGGCCGCGACGACGACGGTCCCCGCGATGTGCGCAAACTGGTGGGCCGGCTGAGAACCGTCACCGATCACCCGAAGGCCACCGTCACCGCGTTGACGGCGGCGCGCATTGTCGACGCCGCCGCCGTGATCCAGCTGGCACCCGAATCTGATGCTGATCATCTCGGCGTGGAAATCCTCGACTACCGCCTGGTCGGTGCCGACCCTGCCCTGCCCGGCATCGCAGCAGCCCCAGCCATCGAAGCCGTACTAGCCGCCCACCACCTGAGCGTCAGCGATATTGGTGTCGTCGATATTGTCGAAGCCTACGCCGCTCAGGTCATCGCCGTCTGCCAACGGATCGGCCTGGACCCCAACACCATCAACCAACACGGCGGCGCCTTGGCCCACGGGCACCCATGGGCCGCCTCCGGCGTCATTGCCCTACTGACCACCATTCAACAACTACGCACCGCACCAGCCGGAACCTACGGACTGACCGCTGCCGCCATCGCCGGTGGCATGGGGGTCGCCGTGCTGGTCAGGAACCTATGATCACCCTTGAAAACGTGACCGTCACGGTCAAACCAGACGACGCCGTCCTGCTAGACAACGTCTCCGCCACGCTGGATGCGCCAACCACAGCCATCATTGGCGAAAACGGCTCGGGCAAATCCACCCTGGCCAAAGTGTTGACCGGATTGCTCGACTACACCGGCTCAGCCAAAATCCACGACATTGAAGTCGCTACCGGCCGCAAACAATTGTCCCGCCGTGTGGGCATGATTATCGCCAATGCCGCAGCCCAGGTCATCATGCCCTCGGTTGCTGAAGACATCGAACTCTCCCTGCGCCACCTACCCAAAGACCAGCGTCAGGCCACCCTGGACGCAGTCTTAGCCGAACACGATCTGACCGAATTCGCCGACCGGCCCGCCCTGTCACTGTCCTCCGGACAACTCCAACGCCTCGCACTAGCCTCGGTGTTAGCCACCCGCCCGGATGTGCTGATCGCCGATGAACCCACCACCATGCTGGACGCCCGTTACGCCAAACTTGTGGGAGAGCAACTTTTTGCCTCCAGTGACCGCCAACTCATCCTGATCACCCACGATCTCCAATTGGCCGCCAAATGCCAGGACATCATCTGGATTCACGACGCCAAGATCGCCCACCGGGGCCCAGATGCCATCTGTGCCTACCTGGAGCACATCGGCTAACATGCTCTCGTTGTACTATCCCACCTGGTCGTTCATCCACCGGGCCCCCACCGGAGTCAAACTCGCGCTGCTGGCCATCGGCTCAGCCGCACTATTCTTTCTGCCCGACTCCTACTGGTCCACCCTGGTTGTCGCCGTCCCACTGCTGGGCTATCTGCTGGCTCGCCTGCCACTGCGCATCATGGCCACCGACGTGGCGCGCATGGCGTTCCTACTCGTCTTTTTGCTCATCACACAGCTAATCTTCAACGAACCTGAAGTTGCCGCAACCGTCATCGCCCGGCTGACCACGATCATCCTGGGTGCCCAATTATTCACCCGTACCACCAAGATCAAACACCTGGTGGCCTCGATAGAAAAACTCATGACGCCGTTGAAACCCTTGGGCGCCAACCCCCATAAGATTGCTCTGGCGGTGGCACTCATGTTGTCGGCCCTGGGACAGATCATGGGGTTTATCCGGCAGGTTCGTGACGCACAGCGCGCCCGCGGTGTAAAGCTTGCCCCCTGGGCATGGGTGGTCCCGGTGCTGGTGCTGTCGTTGAAACACGCCGACGATATGGCAGATGCCCTAGTCGTTCGCGGGCTGGACTGATTCGCGTTCCTCAAATGCAGCCGTAGGCGCCGGTAGCCGGGGTAAAGTAAAAAAATCGGCACGCAGGTAATCAACCAGCGCGGAAACGCTATTGAACACCGATACACTTAATGCCTAAGACAATCCGAACGGGGATAACGCATGGTAAAAGTAAAAATTCTGCCCGATAAAGAGCACGCCTCCGAAGAGGTGGCTCAGATGATGCACGATCTGATCGTAGAAAAACCAAACGCGGTCATCGGCGTCGCCACCGGTTCCACTCCAGAACTGGCCTATGATTTGCTGGCAGAAAAGATCAAAGAACACAACACCGATGTTTCCCAGCTGCAGTTCTTTGCATTGGACGAATACATCGCCTTGCCATGGGATCACCCCGAGTCGTACCACGCCGTCATCAACCGCACCGTGACCGTTCCACTGGGTGTGGATCCATCGCAGGTACACGTACCTGAGGCTCCAGATGACGCAACCGAAGGCCCAATACGCTATTACGACGAACAAATTGAAGCAGCCGGCGGCATCGACCTCCAGCTACTTGGCATCGGACGCAACGGCCACATCGGGTTCAACGAGCCCGGTACGCCATTCGAATCGCCCACCCATGTGGGACGGCTCACCGAGATGACCCGTCAAGACAACTCACGATTCTTTGACAGCGTCGAAGAAGTTCCACCCTTGGCCGTGACCCAGGGCATTGGAACCATTCTGAAGTCCCGTAAAGCCATTCTGATGGCCTTCGGTGAAGCAAAAGCAGATGCGATTCGTGACTCGTTGGCTGAGCCGCCTGCTGAACAACGCCCGGGTTCCGGACTGCAATTGCACAGCGATTGCGTGTTCTACCTGGATGAAGCAGCCGCCGCCAAGGTCGACTGCGAAGAACTGAAAGTGGACTAGCACCGGTCAACTGTGCACAATAGACGCCGTTGGAAATGAATTCTCGATGAATTGTCAGCGAAAGTTGTAAAAACCCGCTTGATAGCGTATTCAAGCAATTTTGGTTCCTCATGAAATATCGGTAGCGTGGGGCGGGGCCTTTGCCCTGCCCCACGTGCTGATCACTCACCTTAGAAGGGACCTCTTTATGCGTATTCGTCGTCACCTCTTTATGCGTATTCGTCGTCACCTCGCCCTGGCATCCGTGGCTACGGCTGGAATTTTTGGGCTCACCGCTTGTGGCGGCAACGCACTGGCAGACTCTTGTGAGGGCTATTGGGAATTTGACCAAGACCATGCCGACGCTATTGGTGAAGCAATGCAACAAGTCGGTTCCGGTGAATCTTATGACGCCGAAGCAATACGCGCCAAGATTGACGATGCCACCAACGACTTCAACGCACTCATTGAGAACTCCCAAGACGATATGTTTGTCGAAGAAGCCTCCAAGACCCTGCCAATGTTCGAGATGGTCAGCACACTGGCTGACCCAGATGTGTCGATCGAAGAAAAAACAGAACTAATGGGTTCATCCGGTCTTAGTGAGATGATGGAAGCCGAGCGCAACCTTATTGAGATCTGCGAAGCCGAAATCAACTAGCACGGTCGGCAGCGGGTGACTACTGGTTCGTTGAACCGCGGGGCCAGATGAGATGGTCACGTGGGCCTTCAAGACGTGCCACCGAGATTTTGACCTCGGTGAGTTCTTCCCGTAATTGGTGAAGGTCTGCACGGAACTCTCCACGAACTGCACGGAACTGTTCATGGACTGCAGCGAATTGGGCGTCCGTGCGTCGGATTATCCATGCGAAGCCAGCAAAAATCCCACCGCCCAGTGTGATGAGCAAACCGGCGGCGGAAATGATAATAGCAAGTGTTTCTACCGACATATACACATCCCTATTCTGCACCATAGGGAACAACTGTTTCCAGCAAATCTAGGAGATTATCCCTACCTGCGAGGTTGCGCCGTCTCCAGATGTGGAAAAGTCTGTTCGGTCAGGACCGCGGGCCCGTCTTCCTTGACTAA
>NZ_DYXC01000028.1 GCF_020742345.1 Enteractinococcus helveticum
TTCATGGCCCCATCGGGTATACTTGGTCGGGTGTAAACACACGGTAGCGTGTCCGAGCGGCCGAAGGTGAAGCACTCGAAATGCTTTGTACGGCAACCCCGTACCGAGGGTTCAAATCCCTCCGCTACCGCTGAACAGAAAGCTCTTACATCGCTGATATTGCAACGATGTAAGAGCTTTTCTTTTCTCAGAAAATCCGTTTTGGGTTCAAAGATTTTGTCCCTGCCTCAGTCACGTCCTCCAGATCGGAATCGAATAAGTCGGCGTAAACATCGAGGGTCATCGAAGCAGACTTATTGCCCAGCAACCGCTGGACGGCTTTGACGTTGGCCCCTGCACTGAGGCCAGGCTGTTGGGGGTATCCGGTTGCCGTATTTCTAATTGTCGCGGGAGTCGTGGCTCTCGTGAACGACCTGGTTAATTGGCAAGGGTGGCTACTGATCGGTCTCGGTGCTCTTCAGCTGTACCTGCAAAGCTGGTACGCACGAGATTTCCAGCCAGTGAACTCCGACGACACGCTCGGTGTGTGAGAGTCTCCACAGTCGGGCAGACCGTCGTATGAACTTGCGAAAGCTGACACACGAAGGTGTGAGTTGTACCGACGCTATAGAGATGAAGGATCGTGTTTACCGAAAGTTGGCCCTGGAAGCGTGAGCTTCTAGCGTGCGCTCAGCGATTGCGCGACGCAGCTGACGCGAGTAGCTGGCCTGACTGGCCACCTGGTGTGGAATCCGACGATTACGGTCCCGAGGTCGAGGCCATCTACACAATCGAGCGAGACATCATGATCGGTTGCTTCGCTCTACGACGCCTGCTCAGCATGCCGTATAAAGTGACGCAGGAAATCCGCAAGAAAACCGTTTCCGTCACGAGTTATCCGATTCGTGAAGGACAGCAACTACCAGATGCCATTGACGCTCTCAACGCATACGGCTTCTATAACCTCGACCAACCATCAGACCAGAACATCACCACTCAACAGATGTGTAATCTGTTCATACACAGCCATGTACTGCATTTCGTCTGGGACCTCATTCGCATGAGCCCTCAAGAGTCCCTCACGATAGATGAAGACGACGCCCGCGTTCACGGACCTGTGCAACTGACTGGTTTCCTAGTCGCGACTGATACCAGCAGCAAAACTCATCTCACTCGCGTTGACTTGGAAACCCTGACAAGAGCTTTCGAGGAGATGGGGCGCGACACTGTAATTGGCATTAGCTGGAGGCGGGACCATCGCGGCCGACGACGCATCCATTCCGTCGAAGGCGGTCTCTTCAAGGAATAGGGTTGATAAAATTCGGGGTTAGATAGCTTCTTGCAAGCATTCCGGATATGCGCAAATCGATATGGTTGAGATACCTTGACAAACGTCTCTTCGTGGCCTCATTCTATTTTGATTCGATTGAGGGCAAGTGACGCGCCGACCACGGCTGCTGTGATGCTTACGGCAACACAAGCGGCGAGAATCAACGCCAAAATTGCTATCGGGACAATGGGTGATAGGGCAGGATTGAAAACGTGGAGCGCAGTGGCCATCCGCGTGTAAACCAGACCTGTAACTGTGATCGCAAGGATTGATGCGGTCACTGCGGTGATTCCGGATTCGACCACGACTGCCCAGACTCCGGAGCGTTGGCGTACGCCGATTTTGGTAAGAAGTTCGCGTTAAAGGTATTCTCCTTCCACGAACTATGAGCCGAGACTAACAACCCAACAAGATTCAACCGTGGCATGGCTCCTTGGCACAGTGACACCTTAGTTTGGGTCCTCGCGGAGTACAAACAGGTCCCCGGCGAGCAATCCAGTACTTCGTATTAGCGAGTTGTAAATCGCATCGTTCGTTCCGGTTAACTCTTTCGAGTGGCCATCACAGCGTCGTGAGGGCGGTATCCGGTTCCTGTGCGGGCGTGTGTTTCTCGGACTTTGAAGCCCATTGATTCAAGTTCCTTGGTTAGTGCGCTGATTGACCAGTAGTAAGCCGTGGTTATGGCGAGATCGAATGCCTTCACTGAAGATCCGATGAAGAAGCCAACAAGAATGCTGCCAGCCGTGACACGTGCTAGTTCTCGAAGCGCGATATGAATTGTTTTCGGATTGTGGTGGATGAGTGAATAACAGCAAAGTACTCCACTTATGCTCCCGATGTCTAAGATAAGTTTGTCGATTGAACCAGTAACAAAGGCCACGCCTGGGTAAGTAGCCTGAGCATGATCGATAAATTCGGGGACTTGATCGATACCTTCAACAGAACAACCACGATGGTCGAGATGAGCGGTCCAATGTCCGGGGTCGCAGCCGGCGTCGAGGATTCTACCTCCAACTTGATCAGCCCAGGTCTCGATCAAGTGGCGATCAGCAGCATGGACAGCCTCCAGCGTTCCAAGCTGCACTGCGTATTCGTTGGCGCGAGCTGCATATGCGCTTCGAGTGCTCTTCTCCATGACTCAGACTCTGCGCTGCTGTCGAGAGACAGTTATTGTATCGACAGCCCTGGTGTATGCCTACCTCGAGGCAGCCGCTGGATACTCATCCAGTAGCAGCGCGTAGTCGAAAGTGTCGCACCAGCTGCCATCTCGATGCAACGCATCTTGTCTACGGTGGGCTTCCCGGCGCATGCCCACCCGCTCCATAAGCCTCCATGATGGTTCATTTGCCGCAAAGCAGGAAGCCACCACTCGGCGAAGCTTAAGATGTTCGAAACACACACGGATTTGGGCTTGAACGGCTTCTGTCGCTAGGCCACGTCCAACATAGGCGGGGTCAAGACACCAAGCTAATTCAGCCTGGGTCGCCTGCGCCTGGTCGATGATTTCATCCTGTCCCCATGCGTCACCGATTCGAATCATCAAGTCTCCTATCACCTGACCACAGTGCTCGATGACGATTGTCTCAGACATCTTGAGCGGAGCACCATAGACGGCACGAAACGCTCGGCAGTCAGCGATCGAACGACTTACCCAGCGCGAAACTGAAGCAAGGCGTCGATAGGACCAAATTTGTGGAAGATCCTCATCAACCACCGGCCGCAATGTAAGCCGTTCGGTACACAACGGCCAGGCTATTTTGGCCAGGCTTGGGCTCACGCATGTCTCCTTGTACGAACCATTAGTCCAGGCTACCAGTCGGCCACGTTCCATTCGATCTATGGGTCTCGATCCAGTGTTGCTTCAAAATGAGTCAGAACGGAGTTTAAACAAGTCTCCAGGCGAACAATGCAACTCATCCAGCCTCTATGCAAACCGATGATCAGCATTGGCCTTCGTCATTCAAGGAACCGGCCCTGTTCACAAGCTAGGTGCGCTGCACATCTGAAGACTATTTACAGACCGCTGACGACAAGAATGGCAAGTAAAACACCCCACTTGTATGCCGTAGCAGCGGAACTCAAGCGGTCGCCAGGCACTCCCCAAGTGCCACATTCAGTCCAACCAGTGCGGCAATTACTGGTAGCGCGACTACGCATAACAACGCCATCAACTGTCATAACCACTCTCGACGTCGAAACCCGCAGCCCGTAAATCCGAGGATAATCACTCACACCACAGCGACGGTCACCGCAAAAATTATGAAACAAAGAATGGTGCAGTCCTTGCGTCTTAGATCAACCATGGCATGCATAACGTCCCCATTTCGAGGGCCCTAATCTTCCGTTGAATTCAAACCGGGGTGGTCCGTGCCTGCTGGTCATATGGTGTTTCCGAACCAGCCGAGACGTAGACGGAGCGAGCGGCGACCAGCGTCGGACCTAAATCGAGGTTGAGCTACTGTAGTTGCTCTTGAAGTGCTACTCGTCCTGTTGTCCCATAAGGTCACCTTTACCTTCAGTTGAGCTGTATCAATGGCCCGAGCTTTCGACCTGTTCAGTGGACAATGGTCTGTTTGCATGTACTATGGGGCGTCTTCTTTACGATCATGGTGAAGCTGCGATGAATCATGTATCCGGTCGCCGTATTTCTAATTGTGGCGGGAGTCGCAGCCCTTGTGATCGACCTTGCCAATTGGCAGGGTGGCTGCTGATCGGGCTTGGCGCCCTCAGCTGTACATTCAGGGCTGGTATACACGCGAGGCCCAGCGCGTGAACCCCGACGACACACTCGGTGTGCGACTTGCAAACCGGCTGCCTCATGTTTCCGTCAGGCGGTCTGATTCCTCTTGATCTTGACTAGTAGCACAACTAAACCCAGAATTATCAGTCCCTATTTAGACTCTGGTGTGATTGGCTGCCTCGACATCGATCGCAGAATAGCGATGAGGTCTTCGACTGGAATGCGTTCCTCCTGGCTGGCCTCAAGAAGTGCTCGAAGTTGCTCGATGATTTCTCGTGGTGCACGTGAAGCGCCCGGAGCCACACGCGTTCCAGCGGCTGTTCGCGTGACGACCAATCCGTCTTGTTCGAGCATTTTGTAGACTTTTGCTGCTGTAGCCTGGGCAACGCCGAAGTCTCGTGCGGTTTGACGCACAGTAGGTAGTCGCTCGCCATCGCCGAGCACTCCAGAGTGAATTGCTCCACGAAAGAGCTCGAGAATATCGTTGGCCGTGCTCGGGTCAGTATTGCTCATCGCACTGCCTCAAGACTCCCTTGGGATGCTGCCCTGCGTGGCAGAAATGCCGCTCGAACAGTATCGGTGGCGATTCGAAGGCCTAGGGCAACACCAAGTCCTTGCAAGGCGTAGCCAATCAGGTTCATCGGTTCTGCAATCGCACTATAGTTTCCGTCAACGAAAAGCCTCGGATAGGACGCCGTCTCGGAAACCCATCGTTCATCCAGGCCGACCAGTGACGTGCCGGCTGAACCAACGTGCATCCACACGGCTCCTAGCGTTGTTAGGATCCCAGCCAGGAGTAGCCAACTCAATACCCGGGCAGTGGCTTCGCGCGGCGCCTTGACCGTCGACAGAGAAGTATCCGCAAACGAAGGCCGATTAGCATCGGTGCGTAATACCATAACGAAAACAACCACCGCCAGCACAAGCAGCAGGAGCGTTGCAAGGTGATTGGGCCAACCGGCACCAGCCACGTATCCAAAGTTTTCGTTGAAACGCATATAGATCGGCAAGATGCTGTATTCCGGGACCTCCCCAAAGAAAGGGCCACCTCGCGATGCCGATACAGCAATCATGATGTGCCACACGACAGTCACCGTGAGCACTGCGGAACCGATCGATACACACCTCAGCACTACCTGGGGTGTAAACGTGCGCCACGATCGCTGCGGCATGATGGCCTGTTCTCCAGGTCTGGGCCGTGGCACGTGGCGTAGCAATACTCCGGCAATCGCAACGACCACTACCACAACCACCAACGGCAACGGACGTCTCCACCATCCATCAAAGCCAGAAGAGTCGTAAACCAGGACATTAATCAGGCTGCCCAAGGTTGCGGCCGCCACTACAAGCAGCGCCCCTACAGTCCCTGACCAGATCAACACCGTTCTCCTCAGGCCTGCCCCTGGAAGAGAAATGACACGTCGTGGCCAAAGCCATGAAAGAGCAAAAATAATAATCCCGAACGTCAGTGCGACTTCTAAGGGAAGAATACTTTTAAGGTCATATAAAAATGAGCGGAACAAGAGTCCCTCCGATGGGTAGCGCATAGCATCACAATCATTGTTCTACTAAGTTAGCACAATATTGTACTAGATTCGCATTACAAGATCTCGCGCGAGTGACTTCTAAAAATATCCACAGAACTGTCAGGCCGCCCGATCTACCACCCCTGATTCTTCGCCTAAGTTTGTGGGCTCATTTTGGGCTCAAGGTGCTGTAAAACGTGGCTATTTTGAGTGATGTAGATGAGTCAGAAACCGCATAAATACGCCAGTTTCGCATATCCATGCGGGGCCATAAAGGACTTCTAATTCCTACGTTACCGCTGAACAGAAAGCTCCTACATCGTTGATATTGCAACGGGTAGGATCTTTCTTTTTTCCTCAGTCCCCTTTTGTTGGGCGCATTCTGGGCTCAAAGTTTTCTATTACAGTGTGATCTACATGTCATAACAACGACAACCTACGTCATTGATGAGGCACGAGAAATAAGGGACGGCTACATGAATAGCTCAGCTTCAGCGTCAACCATAGCGGAGCGTCTGCTCGCTGGTCCCAGAGGCCGCCGGTTCTTACTGGAATATGCGTTGGCTTCGGAACTCGCACAGAATCCGGTCCGTAGTGAAGAGTCCTTCGGATCTGCGGCATTCGACGCCGCCTACCGCCTGGATCCGGCTGTTATCAGCGGCAGCGCACGCAAGTACCAATCACTATTTGGCGAAGTTACCGAGCAGCCCGATATGCCAGTGGTAACTCCCGCCGAAGCCGCAGAGCGCTTGGACATGGTCGAGCTGTTGGAACCCACTCCGAAAACTCTACGCAGTGCGTTAGCAGTCGCTGTAGATACCGCTCGCTACTGGCAGGAACCTGATGGTGACGACGTGCTAGCGGCAACACCCGATATGCTACATGGCCTGCGGCGCGTGGCCGAACACATCGCAGCCTCACCACTGCCAGGATGGTGGTGGACTCCCGTTGATCGATTTACACAACACTGCGTGTTATGGGAGGGTGCTGCACCAGTCACCATTCCTGACGACGTGCATGCAACGCTACTTGCGGCCAGTGATCAGCAACGGGCCGAAGAACGCTTGGCTCTTCAGGAACGCGATCAGGCCCCAACTGCCAACTGGAGCGGTGAATGGTGGTCTCACCCACCGGTCACCATGCCCTCATCGACCCGCAAGCTGTTTGATGGAAGCCCTGCTGGCCTGTGGTTCGTCGAAGACAGCTTCGGCTGGGAAGACGCCGAAAGCATGAGAGTGTTCGTGCCGCAGGATATTTCCGTATTCGAGATTGAAGATGCTTCCGACTGGGCAAAGCTATGTGCCAGGTTTCCGATGGACGTCACCGCGCAGAAACGCCACGATTGGTACCGAACCACGGGACGAATAGGCCGGTGGATAACTCCCGGCTGGGTGCAGGTTGCAGAACATTATGACGCCGTACATCTTCAGGTTGGTGCGTATCTCTCGGCCGCGGGTATTGCTATCCCCGTCGACGACATCACTGATTCCGCCAGTGTGATCGCCGGATGGGACCCCGATACGACCTATTGGTTTTCCTCGAGCATTGCTTACGACTACGAACGCATCGGATGGTTGCTCGTTGAAGCTGGCGTCGACATGGTGTGGAAGCCAGTGCCAGCCCAGGAGACACATACCTGATTCGGTTGGCAGTCATGGCCTAGAGGACACGAGCATGCACAGCGCATTGGCTCATCGCAGCCGTAATTCTGGTTTGAGCTCCCTCACCAGACTTGATAGTTCGATCTGACCGGGTTTAGTCGATTTGCTCCGAAGGCTGGATATCGGCATCACCTCCGTCGGCTTCGGTATCTTCTGGTGGATGGTTCGGGAAATAGCTGTCGCCCGGAATGATTCCACGCTGCTCGGCACGGTCATTTTCAACCTGCATGAGTTCCAAACTATCGCCTGGTGCGCACCCACCGACGGCTCCCACTTTGTATTTGTCAGCGCCGGGGATCTTCGACATGAAGCTTGCTCTCACCACGGGGCCTCCCGTTGCATAGACAGTTGGATACTCACCGTGGTCAACGATACGTGTGCTCACCCCCAGACTTTCCCAGTAGTCGATTACTTTCTGGACATCGGCATCCATGTCATAGGAGCGCTGGTCAGTGCGTAGGCTGTAGGAGTAGTAAGTGCCGTCCTCGCCGTTGGGCAGGGTACAGGTTCCCGGCCACGGAGTCCCGGAGGACGACTCCCAGTTATCAGATGCTAATATTTCCGTCGTGGCGGTGACCAAGTCGATGGGGTCCTGGCGGGCTTGTTCAATGGTGTAATCCGCCTGGGCCGTCTCCGGCAATGCGGGTGCAGTCTCTCGCTGTTCGGAGGAGCACCCGGTGACGACTATGAGGACCAGAAGCCCGGCGGCTGCGGTCCTGCTGAGGTGCCATCTCAACCGACTGCGCAATGATTATTCCTGGTCTGTGTCTTCTGGTGGGTGGTTGTGGAAGTAGTTGTCACCTGGGATGACTTCACGGTCTGCTCGGCGTTGACGCTCTTCTTCCTGCAAGTCAAGATCGTAGCCAGCAACACACTTACCCACAGCTCCCACTTCGTACATGTCATCGCCTGGGATCTTTGTTAGAAAGCTTGCTCTAACAACCGGTCCGCCGGTGGCATACACCCGCGGTGAGACGACGTCTTTGTGAACAACGCGGACGTCCATCCCGAGCTTCTCCCAATGATCGGCTACTTTTTGTGCATCGGCAAGCAAATCACCTGAGCGCTGCGCAGTGAGTAAGTTGTAGGAGTAGCTAGCGCCCTCTTCCCCCTCTGAGGAGCGGCAGAATCCAGGCCACGGGGTCCCGGAAGACGACTCCCAATTGTCTGAGTCCAGTAATTCCGTGGTGGAGGTGACCAGATCGATGGGGTCTTGGCGGGCTTGTTCCACGGTGTAATCGTTTGTCATGGGCTCCTCTGAGGTTTCGTTACTCGCATCGGGGGCGGTGCTGCATCCTGTTATTCCCAGGGTAAGCAACAGGCAAATACCACCAACCAGGATACGCTGCAGACCAGTTCTCAAACTGCGATTATGGGGTGCTATGGGAAACTCCTGGGACGTAGTGTTGGCGGCAGGTTCGGTGCCTGGAGGTTAGCGTACGGGTGGAATGGGTATTGGCGAGGAGCCGTCTGGTTCGGGCATCGGTAATCTCACTGGGAAAGGGTTGGTCGCCTCATCATATGCGTACTGGAGCTTTTGGATGGTTTCGTTGACCTCAGCCAACCCTTCCTGAAGCGGGGTCGGGCCCTTGTCAATATAGGGACTCATCTCGTCCAGCTCACCGTTCAACGCGTAGCCCACATTGTCCAGATTTTCGGTATCCACATCATAATGCCCTGCCCCATCCTCACCATGCCCAGCCAAGGCTCCATGCTGGGTGGTCGGCAGCCCAACATCCTCAGTCCCAGTATCGCTGCCATACGAGGTCGCCCCAAACGCTGGAGCCATAACATCCGTGGTACGTACCTTACTCAGGTCACGGCCCATCCAAGCAGCGTTATCACCGTCTACATCCGGCAGGAAACCAATACCATCTTCCAGGCCAATAATAGTGCTACGGATTCGGATGGCATAGACGTTGTCGGCATTAAGTTGGCTGGCGTGGGTGATCTGACTCTGCATCCCAGGTGTGGCAACAAAGAACACATTGTCAACGTGCACCCCGGGTTGAGTGATCGCATGAGCAAGCGTGGGACCGCCGTAAGAGTGGGCCTTCCCATTAAGCTGGGGCGCGTCATCGGCACGGACGGCTTGGACACCTCTGAGACTCTCCGCGAGACGCTCGCCACCAACAGCAGCGCGTTGATTGACCAGGACGTCAAAGGAGTTCCATGACAATGGAAGCGGCATTGGAGGCGTTTCATAATCCATCCATGCAACCGTGGCCGCATCGTCACTCCGAGAGATCGACTCATGGAGGTTATTTGATGCAGTCATCCACTCTCGCATATTCGCTGTAGTGTTGCCCATGCCGGGCACGTTATAGGTGACCTGTGTAGCAGTATCCATATCGCCCAAGGCAATCGCCGCTAATGGTGGGTGCCCGAATTCGTACGAGACCAGGGAGGTTGTGCTATCCCCGAAGTCCTTCGTCGATAGTGTCTTGAGCTCACCCAAGGTGGTTTGCAGCCCGGTGAGCTCGTCCAAACGAGCCAACAGATCGTCGTGTTGCTCGAGCCATTGCCGATCGTTTTGCCGATGATTCAGGCTGATGTTGGGAATCATATTCTGGCCAACGTTGTGCGGGGCCTGTTGCTCGTGCCAGGCAATCCGCTCCCTGAGTGTTTCGATACGCTTGGCGACTCCAACCATGTCACGATTCAGCACTATTTGATTTGCTCTAGCCCGAGCGGCGTACGGGATCCCCTCAAGGTTGCCAAAGATCTGCGGTAACGCGTGCACGACCGTGTTCTGCTGGCCAGAGCCACCGGGGGTTAGGCCGTGCCACCACTCATTAATGGTCACCGGATCGATCAAGTGCAGCTGGTTGGCTAAGGCCGGAGACGACTCGAACAACTTGGCCAGTTGCTCTTGGTCGAGACGCTTGAGGGCCTTCAACAGTTGTTGGTCAGACATCGCCGGGACTAGAGCTGACACAGCCATGCCATTCAACACGGAATCCAGCAGCCCCACCCCGCCGGCGACCTCAAATGCATCAGCAATGTAATCGATCCATTGGGCATCGGTTTCACATTCAACAAGATAGTCTGCAAACCCGTTCAGCAAAGTAAACGTATCGACAGTAACCCAGGAACAGGTAGCACGGAATGCCGACCAGGCCGACTGCAGGGTTGAAAGCTCTTCATCCAGGATCCGGTTACAGCTTTGACTCGTGGCCACAAACTCGCGCAGCAGATTGGGGCGGGCAGAACTGGTGTCTTCCGAGCTTCCGCCGCTAGTACGGATCCTGCCCCTCGGTTCGAAGTTTGCCGTGATTGTGGGTGGGGTAATTGGGGTTTCCGATGGCTTATTCATCCACCGGTCAACGGTGGGCGCCCCTTGGGCAACAAAGGGATTCAGCCCCGATGCAGCACCACCCGTAGTAAAAGCATCCCACAGTGGCTGGCGCTGCTCCCACAGTGGCTGGCGCGTTCCCACTCAGTCAGGTCATCAAGGCGTTGCTGTTCCTTCTGGGCTTGAGCCTTTGCGGTGCTGATCTGTGTACTCAGACTCAACAAGACATTGACTAACACATTGGCGTCAGTGACCGCATCATCAGCGGCTTGAATAAAGAGTTCCTTGTACGCACCAGCGAAATCTTGAAGCGCGTGTTCAACGGCATCCGAACGTTCCTGACGCTGCCGCTCTACCCGCTCCTGCGCTTGCTCGAGGGCCTTAATTAAATTGTCTGCAGCAGTCTCATCAAAAGGAAGAGTACGCACAAAAACCTGCATCTCCGAAAATATCGTAAAGTTTGTGTGATCCAGGCGGAGAGATCGACACCACGATTAGCCTGGCAGTGTCAGCTGAGCAAGTCAAATCACCCACTGAAGTTCAGCATGAGAATACGGGGTCACAATGCGCTGTGTTTCCATCCAGGCAGGTAAGGGGTTGATGAGGCTATTTGAGTTCCTCCACAATGCTGTTGCCTGTTTCAGGCCGAGACTCCCAGGCCCATGACTCATGCAAACGCACACGACCGTCGTCAAGAATCTCTACGGTTGAATCGCAAACTCCCGTGGACGTTTCTTTGCTGGTGCTCAGATGTGCATAGCGGAAGTGCAGCTTCTCGCCGCGGCGGGTGCCCATCAGGTAACCACGAATAATTGAGCCGCCTGAGTATTCAGCCCAAATAATGTCTTGGTCCTGGTGATAGGTAAAGATCGTTGATTGCCCGACTTCACCGGTCGATGAGTTCTCTACACCAGCAAATATTCGCCCCTCGAGCGATACAGCTTCAGCATCCATGGCCTCACCCTAACAGCAAATAAGGTAGTCAAAGCTGACGATGCCCTTGGGTTGCGCCGTCATGCACCGCCAGTGTTGTCCGCCTCTAATAGAGCCATCACCTCGTGTAGTTTTGCTGGCCTGCCCCAGGCATCCCAGGAAACACATACCTGATTTGGTCGGGTCACATCCGTTGGTGTTGGTTGGTGAGTGTGACCGTGAATGAGCGGGAGCCCATAATCGCGTAGTCGCCACTGGTTAAAGCGCTGCTCTACCGTGTGGTCGCCCTTATACGGGAAGTGGGATAGCAAGACATCACCACGATTGTGCCGGATCTTGGCAAAGGGCTGCACCGAGGTAAATACTCCGAAATATTTTGACTGTTCTTTATGGGCATGCCGGTGCATGGGATGACAGGTGTCATGATTGCCTGGAACGAGATGCATGATAACCCCGGTCTCAAACTGAACGTGTTGAAGCAAGGAAAGCGCATGTTCACGACGGGAGCTCCACCCCATTAAGTCACCAAGAATCCATAGCGTGGAATCTTCGAGCACGGTGCTGATCACGGTTTCCACGATCATGTCATCGTAGTCATGCACATTGCTGTAGCCGCGATTTCTGGCGACAAGTTCGTCCCCTAAATGCAAGTCAGCGGTGAAATACATTCTGCTCATGTGGTGATTCCTTCGCCACGATCGTGGCGCGCTTCTGGCACCACGGTATTGACTCTATTCTCCGACATTGCTGTCAGGTACTTCTAGGCCAACGAGCATTATTCACGGGGAACGCGTTTGTTGCTGTGCTCACCAGCCCGATTGTCAGGGCGTAGAACCTGAGGGGAATACGCCACCGATGCACCACGTTTTCGATGAAATAGGACCCTGATTTTCGTAGACACAGTTAGCAGCATGCGGTAAAATTATCAGTGAGGGAAAAGGAAATCAGAGGTGAAAATCAGATTGAGAATTCCCTCACGAAAGCCCTAACGGGTAATCGGAAAGGCCAGCGGTCACCGGAAGAAAGAAATTTTTTCCAAAGGTGACCGCTAGTTTTTTGTCCGGACTCAGGCAGAGATTCAAAAAGCCGCGAATCCCTGTGCTTGCAGGGATCCGCGGCTTTCAGTATGCCGTTATTGGGCTTAGATTTCGCGCTGGTCTGGGCCGTTGTAGGCAGACAGTGGGCGAATCAGTGCGTTGTCAGCACGCTGTTCGATAATGTGAGCGGTCCACCCGGTAATGCGCGAGGCAATGAAGATCGGGGTGAACATTTCGGTGTCGAAGCCCATCAGGTGATAGGTCGGGCCGGCCGGGTAGTCGAGGTTGGGCAGAATGTTCTTGGCCTCTGTCATGGCGTTTTCCAAACCGTCGTAGAGGCCCAGGATCTCGTGGCGACCGTAGTAGTCGATCATCCGATCCAGTGCTGCTTTCATGGATGGCACACGCGAATCACCAGATTTGTACACGCGGTGTCCGAAGCCCATAATTTTCTTCTTTTCGACCAGGGCTGCTTCCATCCATGCTTTGGCGCGTTCGGCAGCCGATTCACGGGATTCGTTTTCGTCAATACCGATGTCATGGAACGTGTGCATCACGGCTTCATTTGCGCCACCGTGCAGGTTACCCTTCAACGCACCGATTGCACCGGTGACCGCCGAGTGCAGATCCGACTCGGTTGACGTGATCACACGTGCGGTGAAAGTCGAAGCGTTGAACGAGTGCTCAGCGTACAGGACCATCGAGACGCGGAATGCATCAACGACTTCTTCTGCTGGTTCTTCCCCGAAGGTCATCCACAAAAAGTTCTGTGAGTAGTCCAGGTCGTTGCGTGGTTCAATAACGTCCATGCCACGACGACGGCGCTGATCATAAGCAACGACAGCGGGGAACGCGGCAAAGAGTTCTTTGGCTTTGCGCAGCTCGACCGACGGGTCGGAGTTTTCGGCGTCGTCGTGACGAGCACCGATCACCGAAACCGCGGTGCGGGCAACGTCCATCGGGTGGGCATCTTTTGGCAGCAGGTCGATCGCGGCCTTGACAGCCGGATCCAGTGCGCGGTTGGCGCGTTCCAGCTTGATGAAGTCATCCAGTTGTTCCTGGGTTGGCAGTTCGCCATGCCACAGCAGCAGTGCAACTTCTTCAAAGGATTTTTTGCTGGCCAGATCTTGTACCGGATAGCCGCGATACAGCAGCGAGTTGGTCTCTGGGTTGACTTTGGAAATGGCGGTGGAATCGGCAACAACGCCGACTAGGCCTTTTCTGATTTCTTCAGTCATGGACATGGTTCTCCTCGGGGTTTAGAGGTTTTCGGCGTTGGCTTGAGTATCCAGGCCGGGCACTTCGAAGTTGAAGATCCCGGAGTCAAATGCGTTGTAGTCCTCGTAGGCCACCAGGTCATACAGTCTGGCACGAGTCAGCATCTGATCAACATAGGCATCCTGTGTGCCGTTAGCGGTGATCGTATCCAGGACACGCTCAGCAGCTCCCATGGCACTGCGTAGCAGCGTGACCGGGTAGATGATCATAGCTACGCCGACGTCGGCGAGTTGCTGGCGGGTGAACAGTTCGGATTTGCCGAACTCGGTCATATTTGCCAGCACAGGAACATCGACGGCGTTGGTGATCGCTTCGAATTCGGACAGGTCCTTCATGGCTTCCGGGAAGATCGCATCCGCCCCGGCATCCACCATGGCACGTGCCCGGTCGATGGCTGCGTCCAACCCGTCGATGCCGCGGATATCGGTGCGTGCCATGATGAGGAAGTTGTCATCAATGCGCGCATCGGCGGCAGCAGCGATTCGCTGGGTCATGGTCGCGGTGTCCACAACGGTCTTGCCATCCAGGTGGCCACAACGTTTGGGCAGGATCTGGTCTTCGATGTGCATTCCGGCCAGGCCGGCGTGTTCCAGTTCCTGGATGGTACGAGCCAGGTTCATGGTTTCACCGAATCCGGTGTCGGCATCCACTAGTGCCGGCAGATCCGTCATGCGGGCGATCTGGCCGGCGCGGTTTGCCACCTCCGGTAGCGTGGTCAGGCCGATGTCAGGCAGGCCCAGATCATTGGCTAGCACGGCACCGGAGATGTAGACGCCGTCGAAGTTTTTTTCTTCGATCAGTCGGGCGCTCAACGGGTTGAACGCGCCCGGGAACTGGCGCGCAACTCCGGGGGTGAGCATCTTGCGTAAGGCAACCCGCTTGTCTGCGGGGCTGACTTTTGAATACAGCATTTAGAAGAGTCCCTTCGGTGCGTCTGCCGGATTGATGTACCCGGGTTTGGCAACCACGTTGAGCTGATCGAGTTCACCTGCTTTGAGTTCATCAAGGCGCGCAACGACATCCAGGAAGCGTGTGATCTCCGCCTCTTCCACAATACCTTCTGCCAGGGTGCGGAATTTGTTGATGTACTGTTCGCGACCAAATGGCCGGGCCCCCAGTGGGTGGGCGTCAGCCACAGCGATTTCGTCGGTGATCACGGTACCGTCTTTCAGCGTGATCTCTACCGAGCCACCGAAGGCTTTTTCGTTGAGATCCAGCGAGTGGTAACGGCGCGTCCATTCTGGGTCTTCAACCGTGGAGACCTTGTGCCACAGTTCAACGGTGTCTGGGCGCTGTGCGCGTTCTGGCGCATAGGAATCAACGTGGTGCCAGCTGCCGTCTTGTAAGGCAACCGCGAAGATGTACATGATCGAGTGGTCCAGGGTTTCACGCGAGGCGTTGGGGTCCATCTTTTCTGGGTCGTTCGCCCCGGTACCGATCACATAGTGGGTGTGGTGCGAGGTCTTGATCAGAATTGATTCGACATTGGCCGGATCGGTGGCCTCTGGGTGTTCTGTATTCAGTTTACGGGCCAGGTCAATCCAGGCCTGTGCCTGGTATTCTGCCGAGTGTTCCTTGGTGTAGGTGTCTAAGATGGCGCGTTTTGCTTCACCTTGTTCTGGCAGTGGGACGCTGTAGCAGGCATCCGGGCCGTCGAGCAGCCAGGCGATAAAACCGTCTTCACCTTCATAAATTGGGACCGGTGAGGTCTGGCCGCGCAGTGCACGGTCAATGGACTCCACGGCCATCTTGGCGGCGAAGGCTGGTGCGTGAGCTTTCCACGTGGAAATTTCACCTTTACGCGACTGACGCGTTGCGGTGGTGGTGTGCAGTGCCTGGCCGACAGCCTGGAAAATGGTTTCGACATCGGCACCCAGCAGGGTGCCCAGACCGGCCGCTGCGGATGGGCCGAGGTGTGCGACGTGGTCAATCTTGTGCTCGTGCAAGCAGATGGCCTTGACCAGGTTGACTTGGATCTCATAACCGGTGGCAATACCCCGGATGAGATCGTGACCGGACTTTCCTGCGTGTTCGGCAGCTGCCAGAATTGCTGGGATATTGTCGCCGGGGTGGGAGTAGTCTGCTGCCAGGAAGGTGTCGTGGTAGTCGAGTTCACGAACGGCCACACCATTGGCCCAGGCTGCCCATTCTGGTGAAACTTTTTCTTTGATACCAAAAACTGACGCGCCGGCGCCGTTGGTGGTTGGTGCGTGGGTCACGGCCTGGGAGCGTGCAGAGATGATTGGTGCGCGGTTCAGCGATGCAACAGCAACCGAAGCGTTATCGATGATGCGGTTAATAATCATCTCTTTGACATCGTCAGTGACTTCGACGTCGTCAGCGGCGACTTTGGCAATTTTATATGCCAGTTGGTCTTCGTGTGGTAGGTTCTCGGCGGACGGGTAGACGCGTACTTCGTGGTTAATCATGATGTCCCTTCGGGGTTTCAGCGTGGGTCAAAATGTGGTCTAGTGAGGCCTGTAAATGCATAATCGTGGCTGCTCTAGCGACCAGCGGATCTTTCTTAGCGATAGCTTCGGCGATTCGGGCGTGTTCCACCGCCGAAGCGGCGAGACGTTGCGGATTGTCTTTGGCCATGCGACGTACTCGTGTCAGGTGAACTCGCAAATTTGAAAGCGCCCCGGAGATGTAACTGTTGCCGGCCGCGGAATCGATGAGCTCATCCATGGTGGCAATCAGTTGATAGTAGGTTCCGGGGTCCTCTAAAACTTGTGAGTCGCAGCTGATGGCCCGAAACTGTTGAGCCAGCGGCCCAAACTGTTCGGTCTGGTTGCTGGTGGCCGCCAGTCTTGCTGCTTCGGTTTCTAATACGCGACGTAACACGAACATATCGGCCAGATCGTCAAGCGAAACGTCCGAGACCACAGTGCCGCGGCCTCGTTGGGCTTCGGCCAAACCGTCGGCCACGAGTTTTGCAACGGCTTCGCGAACGGGAGTCCTGGAGACGCCGAGGCGTTCCGATAACTCCACCTCAGCCAAGACAGAGCCGGGTGGGAGATCCCAATTCAGAATGTCCTGCCGCAGCGCTTGGTAGGCTCGTTCACTTGCTCGCATAACTCACAGTGTATACATAGATCTGAGGTCTTGGCCAGTATTATGAGCTAAATTCCGAAAATATCGCGAAACTGTATACACGGAAAGTTCCACTGTGGTTGGTTTCATGTTTGCTTATGCGACTAGTCTCAGTCCTCGCTGACCCCTGTCTTGCGTGCATCCCTGCGACCAGTATCAGCTTTACCGATTGGAAGATTCACGCGCCGGCGGGTGGAGCCGGCCATCTGTTAGCTCAGATTGCCAAAGCTCACGGCGCTGTTGTTATCGGAACCGCAAGCCCTACGAATTGTGACTTCTTGGCGCAGATAGGGGTGGATGGAATCATTGATTATCGCACCGTAGATTGTGCCGAGGCGGTGGACGTCGAAGAACACCATTACGGCCGAGTTTAATCTGGTCAATCTATTGATATAGTCCCAGAGTGTCCAGCTAGCTTGTGCGCATTGGCTTGTCCGAAACCCAGTGCGAATCTGTCCTGTCGCCGTCGTCCACGGCATTTTCGTTGGGTCCCCGAACTGGTCTCATGTATCGTGTTGACGCTGTGATTCCCAGGATTGTGCCATTCCTGCCAGCACCTGATGGGGCATCGCTACGCGACGGACTGCTAGCTGGTTTAAGATCTTGGGCAATGCTGCCTGTGGACCTGTCCGAGAACCGTCGTGTTGGTGTGAATCACTTATGGAGATGGATGTTTGTATAAACAACATCGCGGGGCAGCGTACCAAGTGTTGGTACACTGCCCCGCGATTTAACGCCGTTCGCGTCGAGATATCAGCTGATAATTCCGTGCTGACGATTCCAGGTTTTAGCAGTAGTAAACGCCATGGTCATACTAATAATCCATACCGGAACCATGACGACGAAAAATACGATCCAACCAAGAACCGGAATCGCAAGAAAAAAGCTCGCAATAATATTTATTCCAAGGAATAGCACACCAAGGCCTACCCGGCCCTGCAGCATGAGCCCCAGGCCAGTAATCAGGAAGTCGACTGCAGCATAGAGCAGTGGATTACGTGCTTTGACTTGTATAAAAACGCCGGTCTGCTCTGCCTGCTGCTGTTGAACCTGCTGATTCGGAGCTGGCGACGGTGGTAAAGGAGCCGGAGCAAATGAGGCCTCACGGGGATAATGATTATTCGATTCTGGTGCCGAAGTTGCTGCTGATGTTGCATCAGGGGCCGGCGGTTCCGAGTGTGCCGGCGGGGTAATAGACGATTCTTGCGCCGTGTTGTTGTCAGACAAATTTGAATCTTGCGACATGAGTTATCCTCTGCATACGGTGTCGATTTCCAGACACATAATACCTATCTCATAAGGGCGTGCTCAAACATGTGTCGATTCATAAAAAGTTTCCGATACCAGCTGTGACTTCACGATGGCTCAGCAGATCTTAACGAACTGACCTATATGCAACTGTTAGGCACAGTTATTGGACATAAGGTCACTGGAGAACAACCACGGACAGCATGAGAATGGAAATCTTCAGCATGACGCCGTCGTGGTTATGACATGCTAGCTTGGGCTGCGCGTCGGTTGGCCCGAGCAATAAACAGTCCTGCGATCACGGCTCCGATGGCTATCACGCCCCAGATACCAACCACCGCCCAGGCGGCACCTGCAATGACCAGCGCTGGCACGAAAGTAACGGCGGAGATTTCTACCGGTGTGACGGGGATATAAGCCAGACCGAAGTCTTCTAGAGTATTTGATTTAAGTTTGGGATCAACGACACGCAGCATGGCAATACCGGTCGCCACCGCTCCGGTGGACCAACCCCAGGTGAATATAGAGCGTTCGAACCAGCCCTCATGCATGAGTCGTGGCGCAACCCACAAGCCCAGGAACAGGGTCAACGCAAGTCCGAAGACAAACATGATGAGCAGTTCGATGCCGAAGTCGGCAACGATTTGCGGTTGGATCGAGGCAATACCGGCAACGATCAAAATGTCGGTTCCAGTGCCTGAGATGGATTGCAGTGTGGGCTTGTCGATATAGGGGGAGACATTAATTTTTGTCATGGCAGCGCGGACCACCAAACCCAGCAGGAAGGCCAGGACAAACACCGGCACGGCCAGATCCGGCCAGATACCGCCGATCCACAGGGAGATCCCGTAACCTGCAGCAGCGATCATGATCACCACTGAGGCCTGAAAGCCCAAGGATTCGATCGAGGAACCAGTGAATGTGTGCTGCCCGATCGAAGGTCGTTTATTGACTTCGCGAATAACGCCGGTGCGTTCTTGTTCTGGTAATGAACTCATGGATCCATATGCTTGAACGTGCCCGCGTTTGGCTGCGAGCCGGGCCTGAATGATACCCCCGACGATGCCGATAATCAGCCCAACGGTCGCGGAGGTAAATGCCAGGGAACTAATCTCTGGGCTGACTGAAGAAAACGCATCTCCCATGGCTGCAGCGGTACCGTAGCCCCCGGCCCAGCCAGCAAACAGCACGACTCCCAATGAATCTGGTGCACCAAATACGGGCTGCAGCACCGCTAACACCAGCCCCATGCCCAGTGCTACCTGGAGTGCATACATCAGCACCCCATGGGCTGCGAATCCACCAACATTGCGATTGAGTTTACGAATATCAAAGTCATCGGTCATAGCCACGGCCGCGAAGACAACGGCGATGAGCACCGACGAATATGTTGATAATTGGTCAGAAAACGGCAGCCAGCCCAGTACCTGCGGGCCCAAAAGCAACCCGAGAATGCCTGCAATCACAGAAGCCGGGATCATCAACGCTTGCAGGGGCCGGATGATGGCGCGCAGTCCGGCGCCGATAATCAACAGGATGCCGATCAAACCTGCATCAATGAGAATGGTCCAGGGAGTAAATTCCATGGCTGAAAAGCTACAATGCGTAGTAATTAAAGACAACAGCTGGGGATCTGAAGGATATAAATCTTGAGTATGCGAATCATCACCGTAGGGAAACGACATGAGACCTGGGTTGCCGACGGTATTGATCGGTTCCTCAAACGACTCAAGAAGCCCTACGACGTCGACTTCGTATTGGTTCCACACGCCACCGCCGGTGAACAGCGCTCCCGCGAAGAAGAATCCGCAGCCATTGAGAAACACCTCCGCCCGCAGGACTACGTCATTCTGCTCGACGAACGCGGCAAAAATTTCACCTCCCCGCAACTGGCCAGCCACCTGCAGCAACTCTTTGATACCGGGCGGCACCCAACCTTGATTATCGGTGGGGCCTACGGCGTCAATGACCGGCTGCGAGCGCGCGCCAATACTGTGTGGTCCCTGTCAAAGCTGGTGTTTCCCCATCAGTTGGTTCGGCTGATGGTCGTTGAGCAGGTATATCGCGCTCAGGAAATTTCGGCTGGCCGACCGTATCATCATTCCTAGTGCTGGGTAGTCTAGCCACATGACTGATGCCGCTCTCGATGCGTTTTCCGCCGCGACACGTTCGTGGTTCCAGGCATCTTTTACAGCGCCCACCAAAGCCCAAATTGGTGCCTGGCAGACCATCAATTCCGGCCAGCACGCCCTGGTGATCGCTCCCACCGGCTCAGGTAAGACGTTGGCGGCGTTCCTTTCGGCAATCGACAAGCTGATTACCGCTGTTCCGGACGACGAGCCCCCGGCCAAAAAACGCACCAAGGTCTTATATATTTCCCCGCTGAAGGCCCTGGGTGTTGACGTTGAACGCAACCTGACCGCCCCGCTGGTGGGTATCACCCAAGCGGCGCGCGGGATGGGAGATGAGGTGCCCGAGATTCGTACCGGGGTGCGCTCGGGTGACACCTCGGCCCGGGATCGTCGTCGTTTAGTAACCGATCCGCCCGATATTTTGATCACCACGCCCGAGTCGCTATATCTGATGCTGACGTCTAAGGCACGTAAGACCCTGGCCGGGGTGGAAACGGTGATTGTTGACGAGGTGCACGCGCTGGCCGGCAATAAGCGCGGGGCACATCTTGCGGTGTCATTAGAGCGCTTAGATGCCTTACTGCAGGCCCCAGCCCAGCGCATTGGGTTATCGGCGACGGTGCGTCCGGCCGAAGAGGTGGCCCGATTTTTAGGTGGGGTCCAACCGGTGGCGATCGTGGACGGGGCGGAGCAAAAGCGCTGGGATATTACCGTGGCCGTGCCGGTGGCCGATATGACCCAGCCAGATACGGGGGCCTCGCCGGAAGAAAATGTGTCCATGTGGCCACACGTTGAGTCTCGGATTATGGAACTGGCCGATGATTACCGGTCCATGATTGTGTTTGTGAACTCGCGGCGTTCGGCCGAGCGGCTTACCGAGTCGCTCAATGAACTGTGGCAGGAGCGTGCGGATACCGCGGGCGAAGAATTTGCCCGCACCCACCATGGGTCCATGTCGGCTACCGCCCGCGCCGAGGTCGAAGAAGGGCTGAAGTCGGGCACCCTGCGATGCGTGGTGGCGACGTCGTCATTGGAATTAGGTATCGATATGGGCGTGGTCGATGCGGTAGTGCATTTGCAGTCGGCCCCGACGGTTGCTGCGGGTCTGCAGCGCGTGGGCCGTGCCGGACACCAGGTGGGCGAGGTCTCGGTGGGGTGGTTCTTCCCGCTGCATCGCGCCGATGTGGTCGACGCCGCAGTTGTGACCGAGCGCATGATGGCCGGGGCGATCGAGGCGATTTCGATCCCGGCCAATCCACTGGATATTCTGGCCCAGCACACGATCGCGGCCGCTGCCATGGATGAGTTGGTGGACGAGGCCTGGCTGGAACTGGTGCGTCGGGCCGCACCATTCACCACACTGTCACTGGATGTTTATGCCTCGGTGTTAGACCTATTGGCCGGAAAATACGTGTCAGATGAATTCGCACAGTTGAAACCACGGGTGGTGTGGGATCGCGAGGCGGGCACCATCACGGCACGCCCCGGCGCCCAACGCCTGGCAGTGACCTCGGGCGGTACGATCGCCGACCGGGGACTATTCGGCGTGTATTTGGCCACCGAGTCCGACGCCGCCAAACGCGTGGGCGAACTGGATGAAGAAATGGTCTATGAATCCCGGGTGGGTGAAACCATTATTCTGGGGGCCACCACCTGGCAGATCGAAGACATCACCCACGATCGTGTCCTGGTCACCCCGGCCTTTGGCCGCCCCGGGCGCCTACCGTTCTGGCGTGGCGACCAGCCCGGCCGGCCGCTGGAATTGGGCCGAGCCACCGGCGCGTTCCGGCGCGAGGCACTGGCCGACCCCAATATTGACGCCCGTCTCAAAGCCGCCGGACTGGATGCTAACGCCCGGACCAACCTGCTGAATTATCTCACCGAGCAGCGCGAAGCCACCGGGCATCTGCCCACCGACACCACCATCGTGGTGGAACGCTTCCGCGATGAACTGGGCGACTGGCGGATCATTTTGCACTCGCCGTTCGGCAAAGCCATTCACGCCCCCTGGGCGCTTGCCATTTCTGAACGCGTCAAGGCCGCCTACGGTTTCGATGCCAACGCGATGGCCGGTGACGACGGGATCATTGTGCGTATCCCGGCCACCGACGGCGAACCGCCCTCCAGTGAGATCTTCTGGTTCGAGCCCGATGACTTGCGCGACCAATTACGCCAGCACGTCGGCGGCTCAGCCTTATTTGCCGCACACTTTCGTGAAAACGCCGCCCGCGCGCTGCTGTTGCCCCGGCGCGATCCGGCTAAGCGCACGCCATTGTGGCAGCAACGTCAACGGGCCGCCCAACTATTGGCCGTGGCCTCAAAATACCCGCAGTTCCCGATCATTTTAGAAACCGTGCGCGAGGTACTCCAAGACGTGTACGACGTCGACGGCCTGCTCGAGATCCTCGACGATATTCGCACCCGGGTGTTGCGCGTCGTCGAAGTCCAAACCCCGCAGGCCTCCCCCTTTGCCCAAACCCTGTTATTCGGTTATACCGCGCAGTTCATGTACGAAACCGATGCACCGTTGGCCGAGCGTCGCGCCGCAGCACTGTCCCTGGATCCCGGGCTTTTGGGGCAACTGCTGGGTCAGGATATGCTGCGCGAATTACTCGACGACGACGTTATCGCCCAGGTGCAAGCCGATCTGCAACACACTTCTGCGTCGCGACGACTTACCGGGGCCGAGGGCGCCGCCGATCTGCTGCGCCTGCTGGGACCATTGACCACCGATGAGCTCGCCGCCCGGCTGCGTGATCCCGAGGACCAAGACGCACCCGCAGATCGTGCCACCGCCCGCGCCTGGGTCGAGCAGCTGGTTGATGACAAACGTGCCATCCCGGTGCGCATCGGAGCCGAGCACTACTGGACGGCCATTGAGGATGCTCCCCGACTGCGCGATGGGCTGGGCATTCCGCTGCCGATCGGGGTGCCCGCGGCATTTGCCGAATCCGTGACCGATCCACTGGGTGATCTGGTTGCCCGCTACGCCCGCACCCACGGCCCCTTCACCGCTCCTGAAGTCGCCCAGCGCCTCGGTATCGGCCCGGTGATTGCCCACCAGGTGCTCCAACGCTTGGCCGCCCAACAGCGGGTGACTTTTGGTGCCTATCTGTCCGTCCCACCACCCGGTGACGGCCCGGTGGCCACCGATGAGTGGTGCGATGTGGAGGTACTGGCCCGGATTCGCCGTCGTTCCCTGGCCCAACTGCGAGCCGAAGTTGAACCGGTGGAACACGCCGCCTACGCCCGCTATCTACTACAGTCGCACCAAGTGACACCCACCCCGCAGGAGCGCGGGGTCGATGGGCTGGCCATTATCCTGGATCAGCTCACCGGATTCACCGCACCCGCGGCGGTGTGGGAGACGGCGATCCTGCCGGCGCGCGTGTGGGATTACCGTCCGGCCATGTTGGATGAGCTGTTAGCCACCGGACAGTTTGTGATGGTCGGCGCCGCAGACCAATCGGTGGCCTTTCACCACGTGGAGACCATCGATCTGACGCTGCCCATGCACACCACCGATGACCGCACCGTCATCCACGAGGACATTATCACTACCCTGACCGGCACCGGCGGATGGTTCTATTCGGCCCTGCTCGCCCAATTAGCAGACCACTCGGGTGCCGACATTCTGGCCGCTCTGTGGGATTTATTCTGGGCCGGAGTCATCACCAACGATACGTTCACCGCCGTGCGGGCCACCTATTCTTCCGTCCCGCGCCGTGCCCCCGCCCAGCGTGGCTCGCCCCGGCGCACCGCCCGGCTGCGCCGGCTGAACCGGCTTGCCCCAGACACCGCCCCGTCCAGCAACCCCGCCCCGCCGACCGCCGTTGGGCGCTGGTCATTGCTACCCGAACGCACCGACGACAACACCACCGCGCTGCACGCCCAGGCCGAATACCTGCTGGACCGTTACGGGGTGATCACCCGCGGAGCGGTCAATGCCGAGGCCCTACCCGGCGGGTTCTCAGCGTACTACCGGTTACTATCCAAAATGGAAGAAGCCGGGCATATCCGCCGCGGCTACTTTATCGACGGGCTCGGCGCCGCCCAATTCTCAACCGCCGCCACCGTGGACGCACTGCGTGCTTTCGACCAGGAACCCACCCACCCACAGACAGTGGCTCTGGCAGCAACCGACCCGGCCAACCCATATGGTGCCACCCTGGACTGGCCCGAAACCCAAGGCCACCGTCCCGGACGCAAGGCCGGCGCCTACGTGGTGTTAGTCAATGGTCAATTGGTCTTGTACCTGGAACGCGGTGGTAAAACCTTGCTGCAGTTCTCCAACGACCACCTCGGCCTCGCCGCGACCGCATTAGAAACCGCCATCCGTCGCGCTGGCACCGACAAACTGGCTATCCAAACCGTCAACGGCGACCCGCTAGTGGGCACCGAACTCGCCGGCCATCTGGTTGAAGCCGGATTTTACACCGCGCCCAACGCCATCCGATTCCGGGCCTAAACTAGAACCATGCCCACTCCCCCACTGCCCGTACGCAACGGCGTCGGCCCCACCCGGCTGCGCATCCCCGCCAACACCCCCGGCACCATCCTTGATCACCTGCGCACCCGGTTCCCACACCTGTCCGATGACGCGCTAACCCAGCGGGTGACCAGCGGCGAAATCGTGGGCAATAACGGCACCCTCATCACCGCCGCCACCCCGGCGACTGACCACGAGTTCATCTGGTATTACCGTTCGGTACCCAACGAAACACGCATCCCGTTTGATCTCACCGTCCTGGCCGCCGATGAACACCTCGTGGTGGCCGATAAACCACACTTTTTACCCACCACCCCGGGCGGTCAATTCCTTCAAGAAACCGCGCTGGTGCGCTTGCGTAACCAACTGAATATCCCCGATCTGGTCCCGCTGCATCGCCTCGATCGGGCCACCGCCGGCCTGCTACTGTTCTCACCCAATCCGAAAACCCGCGGCGCCTATCAACAACTCTTTGAACACCGTCAGGTCACCCGCCAGTATCGCGCCGTCGTACACATACCGTCCCCCGCCGGGCTGTATCTGGAGCGTTTTCCGCTCACCTTCCGTAACCGGATCATCAAAACCAAGGGTGTTATCACCGCTCAAGTCGAGTCCTATGCCACCGCCCACTCCGGCCGTATCCAAGCCCCCCGGGTGGGTAAACGTCGTCGCAGTCACGACCCCACCACCGGCCCCAATGCCATCACCGATATCAAGCTGTTGGCCCATCAATTGACCGACGACGGCGGCGCACTGGCCCACCTAGCACTGGCTCCGAAAACCGGGCGAACCCACCAGTTGCGTATCCACCTTGCCGCGCTGGGTCACGGGATTTTGCATGACCGGTTCTACCCGGATCTGCTGGATCATGCGCCCGATGATTACGCCACCCCGCTGCAGCTGTTGGCCAATGGTTTGGCCTTCACCGATCCGCTGACCGGCCAGCATCGCGAGTTCAGGTCGCAGCGCACGTTGGCGTTTGCGCCTTAGGCATGCCACGCGCAGCCTGCGAGAAGCCCCTGGGGTAGCGTGTCAGACCGTAGAATGGCGTGTTGGAAAGTAAAATAGCTGGACTCAAGCACAAGAATATTCGGTGGGAGGAGTGCACGTGGCCAAAAAGCCATCAGAGTCGTCAGAGGCCCTGGCTCGGCTAAAGAAATCCCAACCATCTACCCGCCCTGGTACTTCGGCCGAACAGTCACTGGCTTCCGGAACTTCTGGTGGCGACGACGCCGATAGGCAACCGAAAGTGCCAAAGCAATCTTCTGCACGTTCTCGTACCGGTGAGAAAGTCGGCCTGCGCGATCGGCTCAATGCGTGGCTGGATTCCTTTCGTGGACCGACCCAAGACGATATCGAACGCGCCATTGCCGAAACACCTGATCGGTTGCAGGCTCGTTGGGAGAAGCTGCAGGATGATCGCCGCAAAGCTCGCGAAGAAGAAGAGCGTCTGCGGCAGTTGGCGCAGGATATTCAAGAAGCTAAAGATGCTTTGGAAACGCAGCGTGAGCGGGAGTCCGAGCGGATGGCCCGGTTGGAACGTGAACAAGCGGCATTTGCGCGTCGTCGTCAACAAGAGCGGGAGACTGAAGCGCTGCTGAAAGCTGCTCGAGAGTTAAAGTCCGATGATATTCCGGCTCCGGAGAATCGTCCGATGTTACAGGGCGACGACGAGTACCTCAGCGATGCGGAACTCCTTGAGCGTGCTCGGCAGAATCTGCCCGAGTGGCAGCGCATTGAACGGCTTGTCACCAAGGCTCGTGCCATCGAAGCTCAGGCTCCACCGCCGCCACCTGAAGATCAGCTCGAAGAGATCGATCATGACGAAGAAATAGTCCTGCCTTTTCCGGAGCCGATGACTGATGATCCCGAGCCTCAACACCTCGATGGTTTCCGTCGGATAACGCTGAGTATTAGCTGGGTGTTATTTGTTGTCGTCGGGCTATTTGCGTTGGGCTGGATGGGTCCGTGGCCTTCTATTGTGGATGCCCACGATGGTCTCTATAGGGGGTCGACCTCGCTGATGTCGATGGCCGCCTGGCACGTGCTGGCTTGGCCATTATTGTGGGTGTTGATGATGGTCTACACGCTGTATCAGTGGGCTCCGTCGCAACATTCGGCGATGCGCAATCGGGCCACGGCCTGGTATGTTTCCAACGCGATGCTGCTGGCGTCGGGCACGATATTGTTGGCACACTTTCAGGATTACGGCCTGGAGATCATTACGTCCTGCGGTGCGGTGGTGTTGTTGTATCGGGCGGTCAAGAACCTTAATGTGTATACGGAACGAACGAGCAAGGAACGCTTCTTGACGGATGTGCCGATCGGGGCGTTTACCGGGTGGATGCTGATTTTCTCGGCTACTACTGTGTTTACGGGGATGGCCGCCTGGAAGATTTCCGATTTGCTGTTCATTCCGGAAATCATGTGGGCGATTATCGCAACACTGATCTTGCTCGTGTTGTTGTCACAGTTATCACTCACGGGGCGTGGTCGCATGTCAGTGGTCTTGGGGTTTACCTTTGGTTTGTCCGCCATCGTGGGCTCCCGACTCTTTGGGGAAAATACTTCATTTCTCCTGGTGGGTATTGCACTGCTTGGCCTATTTGTCATCGTGGCGGCAACTGAGAACCGGCGTTATCAAATCTCCGTTGTCGAAAAGCGAGCGATGGAGCATCTCACCTATATAGATTCAGACGACAGCTACAACGCCCAGTGAAGATTCCGTAACAGTGGTTGGGTGGGGTCGAGCCATGGTGCGGGTTGGAAGTAGTGGGTGCCGTTGATGGTGTGGATGGCCCATTTGTCGTTGTGGACGGCAGCGTGGTGGTGTGCACACAGCGCCATGAGGCTAGCGCGGCACCCATCGACCACCGCGGCGTAACAGCAGCCGGCCAGGCCCGGTGGTGGCGACCCGGGACACTGCATCGGCCATGGCATCGGCAACGAAGTGGGCGTCGCCGTCGTCGTCGAGAGAAAAACGCACCACAATTTGGGGCACATTCGACAGAATCTGAATATCAGTGTGTTCAACGGTGGCGATGGATGACACTGCTGCGACGGCAGAATCCATGACTTCTTCGGGGTGGTGACCGGGGCGGATATCTCCGATGGGTAGGATCGCGCGGTATGAAGGCATATGTGACATTGTAGTTGTAGAGTGGAGCTCATGACGGTTCGAACTCCAGATCCTAATCCCGGTTGGCTCGACGAAACGGAATTGACTGCGGCACGCGCACGCTTGCCGATGATCTACGTTGAAGCAATCCCTGTCCGCCTCGATGATTATGGCCGAGTGGTGGAAGTCGGTCTGTTATACCGGGCCGATACCTCAGGCAATTTCCGCTATTCTTTTGTGTCCGGACGCGTGCTGTATATGCAATCGATTCGCGACACGCTCATGACCCACCTTGAAAAAGATCTCGGCACGCTGGCCATGCCGCAGTTGCCGATCACCCTGCAGCCGTTTACGGTGGCCGAATACTTCCCCTACGCGTCAAGCTCGGGGCTCACAGACGACCGCCAACATGCCGTGGCCCTGTGTTATGTGGTACCGGTGCGCGGTGATACACAACCGCGCCAAGACGCCTTAGATGTCGCCTGGATGACACCGGAACAAGCACTATCACCGGAGATCACCAATGAGTTTGAAGGTGGCCGGGGCAAACTTGTGACGCAAGCGCTAGCGTGGGCGAACTGGGGCTTCTAAGCTGGAGCTGGAGGATGTTATGACGAGTATTGATATTGGCGCGGAAGAAGATTTCCCGTTAGAAGAAGGCGTGTATATTGGCCACGAGGTGACCGGTGGCGAACCAATCGCGGTGTTCCGCACTGACGAGGGTATTTACGCACTCAACGACCGGTGCACCCACGGCAACTATTCACTGTCCGAAGGCTGGGTTGAAGACGGTACGGTCGAGTGCCCCAAACACGCCTCATCGTTCTGCTTGGCCAACGGCAAGGTCCTGAATCTGCCAGCCACCGAAGATGCCCCGACACATCGCATCGAAGTGGTCAACGGGCGCGTCCTGCTGACCCCACAATTTTAATGTCCAACGTGGTTCTTGTGGGCGGTTCGGTTGCCGGATTCTCGGTGGCTGCCGGACTGCGTGAGGCCGGGTTTCCGGGCGCCATCACGATCATCGATCCGCATCACACTGCCCTGGATCGACCGCCACTATCCACTGAGTATCTTACCGACGACGTCGACCTGGCCTTAGCCCCGGATGAGTGGTTCTCAGAACATTGCGTGACCTGGGTGCAAGACACCGCCGTACGCGTGGGCCAAGGATTTGTGGACACCGCGACCCGGCGCTTCGAGGCCGAGCACATCGTGATCGCCACCGGTGCCGTTCCCAAGACCCTGGACTTAGATAAACCGGTCTACACGCTGCGAACTGTGGCCGATGCTAACGCGTTACGCCACGCACTGGGCCCCGGTGTCAACGTGGCCATTGCCGGAGGCGGCCTACTGGCACCAGAGCTAGCCACTTCGGCCAAAGCTCTGGGTGCCAACGTGACTGTCTTTACCCCGCAGGTTCCGGCCGCCGAAATCTTCGGGGAGCTGGCCGAAACACTGTATGCCACCATGTGCCAACACGTTGAGGTGATTGAACGTCGGCTCACCGTGAATGAGAACCTGGACCGTTTCGATCTCGTCATTGCCGCCGTCGGGGTGGAACCCAATGTCGCCGTCGCCCAAGACTCCGGCGTGACTATTGACGATGGGATCGTCGTGGATGAGGCCTACCGCACCACCATCGAGGGGATCTATGCCATCGGTGATGTGTGCCGTATTCGGAACCAGCCGCGCCAGGACCACTGGGATCACGGACGAGCCTCAGCCGCGCGCGTGGTCAACACGATCATGGGTACCGAACCGAGCGCACCAACCCCGGCCTGGGTGTGGTCGGATCAATTCTGCCACGACGCCCAGGCTATCGGCCGGGTTATCCCGCAGGCCCACGAACACCTGGTGCACCGCGGGGACAATGCCATTTTCGTTGTCGACGGCGACTGGCTCATCGGGGCCGCCGCCCTGGACGAACAGATGATCATCCGTGCCGCTACACGCATCATCACCCGGGGTATTGCGGTTGATCCCGCCCAACTTGCCGACCCGGATATCCCCATCCGGCGTCTGGCGAAATAACCGCTAGCCACCGCATCACGGCACCAACTATGCTGGGCATGATATGACTCTGGTTGGCCGCGCGCTGGCACATCAACGCATCGCCAATACCCACCCAGCATGGGGCATCTTGCGCGCCCAGAATGCCCCGGTCATACTAGCCATTTTGGAACGTCGACTGGCCCGTGAACAACGCCAAATCCCGGCACCTGATTTCTTTGAACAAGTCACCGAAGATCTTGAAGAGCTCCGGTCCGAGGGTTTCGAACTCCCCCGCACCGCTCAGGATTATATCGCCGACTGGCGCCGATCCGGTATCCTCATTCGGCGACCCAGCACCCAGGTGCGAGAAGAAACCTTCGAACTGTCCCCTGGAGCGTTAGCTGCCATGCAATTCGTGGATGAGATACACACTCCACGTCGTACGGTGACCGAATCGCGGCTGGCCACCATTCAAAATATGTTGGCACAGCTCGTGGCCGAAACCGACCCGGACATCACCTCGCGTCTGACCACATTGGAAGCCAAAAAGGCCCGCATCGAAGACCAAATCCAACGCCTCACCCAGGGTGAACTCGAAGTACTCGACGCCGAGCGAGCCGTAGAACGGGTCGATGAGATCCTGAACCTCGTCACGGAAGTGCCCTCCGACTTTGCTCGAGTACGCCAAGAAATTGAGGGCCTCAACCATGATCTGCGCGAAAAACTCATCGACTCTCAGGATTCCAGGTCTCAGGTCTTAGAAGACGTATTTCGAGACGTCGATATTCTGGCAGACTCCGACGCCGGACGATCTTTTTACGGTTTCTATGCACTGCTGTTAGACCCGGAGCGTGGACTAGAATTCGAAGAGGCCATCCGCACCATCACCGATCGGGGATTCGCCCAACAACTGCCAGCTGCTCAATTGCGAGCGCTACGACGCATGCTACCCATTCTGCAAGAACGCTCAACTGAGGTGCACCAGATCCTGACCTCATTTAGCCGAAGCCTGCGCCGCTTCGTCCAGACCCAGCGTCTAGCCGAAGAGCGTCGTCTCCACCGCCAACTGCGCGCCGCGCTGAAAGATGCCCTGCAGATTTCCGAACAGGTTCGCCCCACCGATCAATACGACGTCGAACTCCAGCCGTCCCGGCTACCCCAGATTGCCTCCGTCTCCGCACTACGTTTAAACAACCCGGGTGATTACCGGGTCGAGACCCAACTGGAAGAAAACCACATGGGTGTCGTGTCGCTGGCCGAAATCCAACAACTGGCCCGCACCATGGATATCGATATGATATCACCGCACCACTAGAACAGCTTGCTTCATTGAAGATCACACCACAGCGGATCTTAATAGTAGAAAACCTGATCTCCCTACTCACGTTGCCACCCATGCAGGACACCGTCGCAGTTTTTGGCAAAGGCACCGCGGTATCGAGCCTGACACACCTGCCTTGGATACATACCGCCCAAGTCTACTACTGGGGTGATCTTGACACCCACGGATTCCGGATTTTGCATAGCCTCCGGGCTACCGGCGTCCAGACCTCATCGCTGCTCATGGATTTACCGACGCTACAACAGTTTCAAGACCTGTGGGCAACCGAAGCCAAACCCTTCCGGGGAGAACTTGACCTCCTGACAACTGCTGAGGCTGAGGCCTACACCTATTTACTTGCCAATCCCGGTGTGCGGTTAGAACAAGAGCGCATTGACTGGTCTTATGTCTTAGCAACACTGGCAGCGCAAGGTCTATTGAACGACCAGCTACACTAAAGTTCATGGCAGAACCCAGCGATTTTTCTTTTACCATTGGCACGCGTATGGACGGCGCGCACGGCCGCACCGGAACCATCCACACCCCGCACGGCGATATTCACACCCCGGCGTATATTCCGGTCGGGACCAAAGCCACGGTCAAAGCCGTGCTGCCCGAAGTGGTCAAAGACCTCGGCGCCCAAGCAGTACTATCCAACGCCTATCACCTCTACCTCCAGCCCGGTCCCGAACTATTAGATCTGCACGGTGGGCTGGGGAAATTCATGAACTGGGATGGCCCAACCTTCACCGATTCCGGTGGTTTCCAGGTCATGTCGCTGGGCTCCGGATTCAAAAAAGTTATTGATATGACCGGTCCTGAGGCGCAAAGCAAGGTCGGTTCGGACGACGCCGTTGCACCCGGTAAGGAGCGTCTGGCAAATGTCGACGACGACGGCGTGTGGTTCACCTCCCATATCAACGGTGACCGTCACCGGTTCACTCCAGAGGTGTCGATGAACATTCAACACCAGCTGGGCGCCGACGTCATGATGGCCTTCGACGAGCTGACCACCCTGCACAACTCGCGTGGCTATCAAGAAGAGTCCCTGGAACGCACCCGAAGCTGGGCCCAGCGCAGCCTAAATGAACATGCCCGGCTCACCGAACAACGCTCCCACCGGCCGTATCAGGCGCTCTACGGCGTCATTCAGGGCGCCCAATACGAAGACTTGCGGCGCAAAGCCTGCCGGGACCTGCGTGACATGCGCGCCGAATTCCACGGTGTCGAAGCCGGTTTCGACGGCTACGGGCTCGGCGGAGCATTCGAGAAAGAAAACCTGGGCACCATCGTGGGCTGGTGTGCCGAAGAACTGCCCGAGGACAAACCTCGCCACCTGCTGGGCATTTCCGAACCTGATGATTTATTCGCCGCAATCGAGGCCGGCGCCGATACGTTCGATGCTGTCTCCCCCACTCGTGTGGGCCGCACCGGCGCGTTCTACACCGAATACGGGCGCATCAACTTACCGCGCGCTGAATTTGCCGCCGATTTGTCACCGCTGCAAGAAGGCTGCGACTGCTACACCTGCGCCAACTACTCTAAATCCTATGTGCGACACTTGATCAAGGCCGATGAGATCCTGGCCGGTACCCTGATGTCGATTCACAACCTACGCTTCACTGTTCGTCTGGTCGACACCATCCGGCAGTCGATTATTGACGGCGACTTCTGTGCATTCAAAGAACAGATGCTGGGCCGGTACTACGACAAACAAAAGCGTCCGGTCTAAAGCTCTGGTATGCGCGGTTCAAAATCCATCCGCGGGAACTCGACGTCATCGTCGTCGTCCATGCTCAATGCGGCAAGAAATGTTTCGGTTATCGCGTGTTCACTGATCAAGCCCGTCACCTTCCTTCGACTCCAGGAATGCCGCTAATTGCTGCAGTGCTATGCGGTGGCCGTTGCGCGTACCGGTTAGCATGTCCTGTCCAACAAACGTCGTCGCCTGATTCGTGACGACGACGCGGGTGCCCTGGGATGCCAGGTCAAATTCCCAGGTCACCAGGCTGGTGGCCAATGGGCGGTCATCGGCGCGTAGCGTCTTCCGTGTAGACAATCAGTTGGGGCGGATCAACCAGCATGTAGTCCCCGGTGGGTACCGACCGCTGGGCCCGTACGCGCCGTTTATGATGCGGCCTGGCCTACGGTGTATTTCCGCTCGGGTGAGACTCCGTTAACCACGTAATCTCCCAGAATGCGCGCACGGTAGATCAATGGATTGTGGCTGGCCAGCACCCGAGCGTTGCGCCAGTGTCGGTCTAAAGCTCGGGTCTGTGACGTCGCCGAGGCGCCACCGACTTCAAAAATCTTGGTTGCAACTTCTAACACCACCGGGGCGATAACCTGCTGGGCCTGATATACCTGCGCGTACAAGGCATCAACCTCGGCTTCGGGGAGTTCTTCACCGCGCGCATCGGCGGCGAAGTGTTCGGCTAATACCGGTGGGATCGCACGGAAGATCGTTTCAATACCCGCAACTTTGGCGCTCAATTCGCCCAGCAGTTGCAACACTTGTGGATCCTGCTGCACGGTGTCGGCTGCCCCGTGACTAAATGTGCGGGTGCGTGATTGCACGTAGCCAACGCCGTCACGCAGCACCGCCTTGGCAATGCCAACTAACGTGGCTAAATGCACCGCCTGCCAGGCGGCCTGGCCAAATGCGGTCCGGTCACCGGAATCTATTCCGTGTCCGGGCGGGAAAATATCGGCTTCATCAACCACGACATCCCGGAAGTGCGTGGTGCCCGAGGCGGTGAGCCGTTGGCCGAAACCATCCCAGTCATCGACAATTTCAACTCCGGGCGCATCGGCAGCAATAATCAGCGACGCAGGTTCGTCGTCGTCACCGGTGGTAGCAACCAGAATCGCATCAGCGTAACCGGTGCCGGTTGAGTAGAATTTGGTGCCGTTGAGGATCCATTGTCCGTCGCGGCGCGACAGCCTGGTGGCGTTCTGTCCGTGGGTGTTGCCGCGCTCGGTAATGGCATTGCCAACAACCAGCCCTGTTCCAATCCGGGTCAACCACCGTTCGGTAAACGCTGCCTGGTCTGCGGGGCGGGAAAGCAGGTCTTCTACGAATCCCCAGTGGGAGCGTAATGCCTGGGCCAGGTTAGAGTCAGCGGCGGCTAGCGCCACGAAAAATTCATAAGCTTGCGGCAGTGACAGCCCGTAGCCACCGTATTCCGCCGGTACCCTGAGGCGGGTGAATCCGGCTGCACGCAGTGCCTGAATCGGGGTGATATCGATGCCACCGGCTGCGTCACGCTGCGGCGCGCTAGCCGCGATGTCGGCAAAGACCGGATTCAGGGTTTCCCACAGTTGGGTCACAACGACGTCGTTCGCGGAGGTCACTGATGAGGTAATGGTCTGCGTCATGTCAGACTCCTTGAAGATTCGTGGCGTCGGCTGACAGCGTTGCGCACGGCGCCATACTTGCTAAGAACGATTGAACTTAGCCGAATCATCACCTGGAGCACCCCACTACGGCGAGAGGGTTGCTGACTGATCAGCCAGGGCTTCGTTGATCAGCACTCGTGATTCTTCTCCACTACCTCAGCAGATTTTCTTCCGACTTGCAACATGCGGTGAAACACAACGTCTTTTAGGCGTTGGTCAGGGCACCGTAGTGCGGTTCAGCGGCCTTGACTTTACTGATCACCCAGATGGTCACCGGGGAGAAAATCAGTTCAACGGCGGTCTTCCACACCCAGCCGACCAGCACAAACACCACGTATTGGCCGAAGGTTTCAATGCCGATCACGGTTGCTGCAATCGCTGAGAATGCGATCGTGTCGAGCAATTCGCCGACCAGGGTGGAGGCTGCGATGCGCCCAAAGAGGTAGCGTTCCCCGCTGCGTTGTTTCATGGCGACCATGATCTTGGCGTTGGATAATTGTCCGACGGCGAAGCCAACCAGTGAGGCCAATACGATCAACGGCACCGGCCCCAGTGTGCGGGTCAGGGCTGCTTGGCCATCATAAAAATCGGCTGGCGGCAGGATGATAATGATCCAGTAGGTCAACGATGCAAACGCTGAGATGAGAAACGTTGTGAAGATGACCCTGCGTGAGGCTTTGAACCCATAGACTTCTGAAATAATGTCGCCAACAATGTAGGCGACCGGGAAGAGGAAAAACCCGCCGTCGGTCAGGATCGGGCCGAACTGGACTCCTTTTGCGGCACCGATATTCGACAGGATGAACACCACGGCCATAATGGCGAATAGCACCGGATAAATATGGGATCCAACAGGTGCGAAATTGCCTTGAGCGGATTTGGTGGGATGGGCTTTTTCGGTCACGAAGCGTCCTTTGCAAAACGATATATCGCGACGGTGTCACGGCCTCTACGGCCCCGTACTCAGCTGCTGCCCCAGCTGGCGTCCAAACTTCTTCGAAAGCACATTGTAGTCAAAGTTTTTCACCGTTTTTGAATGGGTCCACTCCGCGCGGCACAAAGATCAAGGTGAGGATAATGCCCATCGCCGACGCTGTGACCGTCATGGTCCACGACAGCTGCCATGTGCCGGCTGCCGCGGCGATGGCCGATAGGATCACCGGGCCCAGGAAGTTTGCCAGGTTGAACATCTGGGTGATCAGTCCAATAACTGCCGACGGCGAGCCGCCTGCGGGGGCGATATCAACAGCCTGGCGGGTGACGGTGGTAGGAACCAGTGCTCCAACGAATGAGAATATTGCTGCGGCGATCATGGCCCAGATGACGGTACCGGGCACTTTAGACCAGTCGGGGGCAAATACCATAGTCGACATGATCGCCATGGTGGTCAGCCCGGTGATTAACAGGCGGCGCGGCGGGTGGCCGCGCTGTAAGAGGATTCCGGTGAAAATATTGGCAACACCATTGACCCCACCGACCACGGCGGTGGCCAGACCAATGATGATGGCCGCATCGATGGCGGTGTCGATGTTGGCTTCGCCAAAGATGGTGGGCAAGAAGCTCAGGATCGCGCCCCACTGCAGGGTGTAGCTGGCAAAGATCAGCCCCAGTGCCCACGGCAGTGGGGTTTTGATCGACGTCACAATAATGCGGCCGATCCGTCTCAGATGCACTGTTCCGGGCGGGTCGGCGGGCACGATGGTTGCAACAACCGGGATGAGACTCAGTGTGGCCCCGCCCATGATGAACCACCAGATATTCCAGGACACGGTGGTGGCGTTGAGTAACACCGCCGAGATGCCAACACCGAGAAACAGGGCGATTCCTTGGAAAGCGCCCCACCAGCCCATTGCACTATTGACCTTGTCTTGCGGTGCCAACACGCGCACCAGTGCGGGGGCGACCACCGTAATGAGAATGAATCCGATGCCTTCAATGGCGCGTGTGGTCATCAGCCAGGCTGCACTGGTGGCGAATCCACCGGCCACCGAAGCTAAGCCTGCCAGCACCAGTCCGATCAGCAACGTATTTTTTGAACCGATGCGTTCTGCTACCACCGAAGCGGCCAGTCCACCCAGCGCGCCGGCCAGCTGGACCACCCCCACCAGCGCACCGGCAGCTACGAGGTCAATGCCAAGGTCGGCACGAATATAGTCCAGGGCAGAGGGAAGTTTCCACACGTGCATTGCCGCAAGAATGCCCGTAGCGACCACCACGGTCCAAGCCGGTATTCTCGATCCAGTTGTTGCCATAACCACACAGCCTACTCGGGGTCTACCAAAAGAGATTACAATTGGGGCAATGAGTTCCTGTTGCACCAGTTTGAAGGCCCGTTGTGACCACACCCGTTCCTGAAAAATACGATTCCGCACCCAGACGTCGCAAAAACACCGAACCGAAGGCTCGGCTGTCGATGTCGATCTATGGTTTCTTATTAGCCTGGCTGGTTCCCAACATTGTCATGGCCGGGATCGTCGTCATCCTGAATTTGTTACCACTGTCCGATACGGTGGGAGATCTGACGCCGCTGCTGACCATTGTAGGGCTTTCGGGTCTGATTCTTGGGTTGCCGTTGGCGTTGTTGACCAACTGGTTACTGCGACACCAGCTGAACCAGTCGGTACACGTTCTGGCCTATGCGGTAATCGGGATGCTCTATGGGCTGACCGTCTTATTGGCTGGCGGCGAGGGTCTGATCCCGCTGCTCATTCCGCTGGTTGGTTTCCCCGCCGCAATTCTCATGGCGCTTGGGCGGTGGACGGCCAGCTCTTTTGTTCATGTCATCGAACCAGCCGGTGAAGCCACTGTTGACAGCACCAAATAGTGGCCGCGTTATCTGAGCGCATAAATTCAGAAACATTGGCCTAGGCCATATAAGATGGGCGGCATGTATAGTATCCATTCACCTGCCATCACACTAACCATTGCGGGTTCTGAAGCCACCGGTGGTGCCGGTGCACAAGCGGATCTGCGCACCTTCCAAGAACTGGGAACCTACGGGACCGCCGCGCTGACTTGCATTGTGGCATATGATCCCGCCGATAACTGGAATCACCGACTCACCCGTGTTGATCCCACCGTGTTGGCCAACCAGCTGGAAGCCATTCAGGCGAATTTTTCTGGCCAGCTGGACACCGTGAAGCTGGGCATGATGGGTTCGGTTGAAACCATCGACGTCGTTGCCAATGCATTGCAATCCCAACAGTGGAAAAACGTGGTGTTGGATCCGGTGCTGATCTGTAAAGGACAAGAACCCGGTGCCGCCCAAGACACCGATGAAGCACTGAAAGCCAAACTCTTGCCGTTGGCGACCATGACCACCCCAAACCATTTTGAGGCCGAGCAACTGTCGGGCATCACGATCTCCAATCTGGCAGACCTCAAGGATGCCGCCCGCAAGATTCATGATGAATCCGGTGTTGCCGTCCTGGCCAAAGGCGGGGTGCGCCTGGATGGTCCAGAAGCCGTGGACGTGTTTTACGACGGCGAAAACCTGGAGGTGTTGGGCGTCGCCAAGATTGGCAACCACGCCGTATCGGGTGCCGGTTGCTCGCTGGCCGCCGCTGTGACCGCCGAACTGGCAAAGGGACGCACACCGTTACAGGCCGCCGAGCGCGCCAAGGACTTTGTGACCGCAGGAATCAGCCAGCGAATCTCAGCTGCCACCCCGTATGACGTGATGTGGCAGGGCGGACTGCGCAAGAAAGCCTAATCCCAGAATCAAGCGCAACGATTCTTTCATTGCAGCGTCTCGATTGGTCGTTGGTCACGGCGCAGCGGGTGATCTGCCGGAATCTGCACCAGAACAATCTGGATACCATCGGGATCAGCGATCCAGGCCTCAATCAGACCCCAGGGCTCGGTGCGCGGTTCTCGCAACATCGTGACACCTAAGTCACGCAGTCGCTGATATTCGGCTTCAACATCGCGGACCTGCAACCACAAAGAGACCATCGCATTGGTGCCCTGCCCCGGTGGTGTCGCATGCCCGGTAACCTCTAGCATTCCGTTGCCGTAGAAAAACACCAGACTGGGTGCCTCGGGCGGGCCGAATTCCCGATAGATCGCCAGCCCGAGCGTATCGCGATAAAACGCCTGACTGCGTGTCGGGTTGGTGGGGCGTAGCAGGGTGCGTCCAGACAAAATGTCCAAGGGTGCGATCCAATCCTTAGATGAAATCCCGGTCGATTGTGGTTGTCCAGGTCTTGGATCTCACCCTACGTTCTCCCTCGTAGGCGTCAAGTTCCGCATAAATCTGGAATGTCTCGGGCGTGGAGGTCAGCACGGTTTTGGTAAACGTGTAAATCGACCAATCATCACGTTGGAACCCCATAACCCATTCGGTTTCCCCGCGCACTGAATTTGGTTGGGAATCGCGGAAGGTATAGCGTTCCACCGCGCGTCGGGTGACATCCAAATCGATTTCTTTGAACCGAACCACACCCAGGTCTTTGACCACTTCCAGCTTGCCGGTTAGGTCCACCAGGTTGCGACTCACCGACCAGTCCTGCTCGCCGGGTTCAATCTGCACGGTTTGGTATGGTTTGGCCGCTTCTGGCCGATCAAATACGGGAACCATGGCCGGGTCATCGTTCTCGGAATCGTGAACCGGTCGCACCGGCAGGACCAATGAACTGGACATCGGGTCAATGGTCAGGCGCACCGGTGCTGGCGAAGGCCATACGACGGGCCAGTATGACGTCGACACTGAGACCCGCAGCCGGTGGCCGGCCGGAAACGACTGCGCCAAACCATTGAGTCTTACCTGATAAGTGTGTTCTTCACCTTTGCTCAGGGGTTTAGGTTGATCAGCACCATCGTAGTGGTTGAGATTCAAAATACCGTAGCTCACCCGGGTTGCTGCATCATCCGGGGCCACATCAGAGATCCGCACCGCAATCATCGCCACAGGTTCATCAGACGATAGTTTCAGCTCAACAAAGGGCTGGCCCAAGACTTCGAGCCGGTGTGGCAGCGGGTCGCTGTCAAAGACCAGCGCACCGCCGTCTTCTTCCCGCTGGTCATAGGGCATATCGGGTGGGGCGTTATAGGAACACCATTTGCCGCCGAATTGGCCCACTGACAGCGGGGATTCGACCGTGAGTTTTGGGCTCACCGGGAGCGCGGCACGTTCCTCTTCGGAAAATAAAATACGACGACGCCCCAGCGGGTACCGGGTTTCTACGATCCGGTCGCTGGGCCAGGTACGCTCCCCCACCCACCGACCGGGTCGATTGTCATAGGTGGTGGCTGGTTTGACGGTGTCTTGCATCCAGATCGACAATTGTGGGCCGTCCATTGCACCATTATCGGTGCGGTCCTTGAGCCAGTGGTCCCACCACGCAACGACTTCTTGAAGAAATCCGATCGCCGGACCGGGCTGACCCAGGTGCGGGTATTTGTGACTCCAAGGCCCGATGAGCCCACGGGTTGGTGATGTCAAACCGCGCAGCAATCGAAAGACCGCATTGGAATACCCGTCCGCCCAACCGCTGACGGCAAATACGGGGACTTGAATGTCACTATAGTCTTCGTTGATAGACCCGTGACGCCAGTAGTCGTCTTTGCGCTGGTGTTGTAACCAGGTTTCTAACCACAGTCCCGAATTGTCCAAGCGCTGAAACCACATGTCACGCCACTTATCACCCACCAGTTCCGGATCGGGCGGCGCCGAATTATAAGCGAACATCGTTGAGGCCCACGACAGATTGTCAGTAAGTAGGCACCCACCCATGTAGTGAACGTCGTCGGTATAGCGATCATCTGTGGAACACACGGTGACGACGGCTCCCAGGCTCTTGGGGCGCCGAGCTGCAACCTGCAAACCGTTAAAACCACCCCAAGAAATCCCCATGATCCCGGTGCGAGCGTTACACCATGACTGGCCGCTCAACCAGGCCAGTACTTCTTCAACGTCTTGGAGTTCTTGTTCTAAGTACTCATCAGTCAGCACGCCTTCGGAATCCCCGCTGCCGCGCAGATCAACACGTAGGCAGGCATAACCGTGTCCAGCGATGTAGGGATGGTGCATCGAGTCGCGTACTGCCGTCAGATCACGTTTGCGATACGGGATCATTTCAACGATGCCCGGAACCGGTTCCTGGTGCGCATTGGTGGGCTTCCATAGGCGCGCAGCTAAGCGGGTTCCATCAGACATCGGGATCCACAAGTGCTGGGTCTGTTCAACCTCATACGGCAGTGTCGTGACTTTTCGCATCGTGGTCCTCACAGTTTTCGATTTCGAATTGCAGGGCGTTGACGCAGGCCTCGTATATCTCCACGACTTGTTCGTCGGTCTGGCCGGTGGTGTACATGGTGGCCAACATGTAGCTGTAACTATCCTGGCTAAAACTATTGGACAGTTGCTGCCCCTGTGTGACATCGAGTTCAATGATGGTTCCAGGATAACGCTGTTCTAGCTCCGCGATGTCGCGGGCGCTGGGGAGCTTGCGGACGATACCATCAGCGAACCAACGGTACATCCATTTGGAAGCGGTTTTAAAATATCCTTCGCCTACCGGTTGACGTGGTTTGCGTCCCAGAGCCAGGTCAATCATTTGGGCGTGGTTGGTTAACCCATCAACAGAACGAAACAGCGGCGCATGCGACTGGGAATGCCTGGTGTTGACTTCCAATAAGACCAGCCGATCGGTGTTGACGTCCCAAAAGTACTCGACGTTAAACGTGCTGTTGCGTAATCCCAGCCCCGTCATCACACGCTGGGTCACTGACCGAATACGCCGGCACACATCTTCGGGTAATTCCGAAGGATAGCGATAGCGTAAAAAGCTCGAGGAGTTTTCATAGTGCAGGGAATCCACGATGCCGGTCAGATACACCTCACCGTCCCAGTTATACCCCTCGATCGTGCATTGGCTGCCGGTTGCGGCTTCTTCCACCATATAAGCACTGCCGGGAATCGCAGCAATCTCTTCTGGAAGGTCCAGCCGGGCTAAGATTTCGTCAAAGGCCGGTCCGGCGCGTTCCGGTGCTTCCCGGCGCTTGGCTAATACGGTTTGCAGTTGTTCATCAGAGGTCACGCGGTAGGCGCCTTCGGAGGAAAACGACTTGATGGGTTTTGCCCAGACTGGATACGACATGTGCGCCGGCAGGGTGGCTTTCGGGTCATGAAGATCGATCAGGTCAAATTTTGGGTATTCATCGATAAAGCGTTGTTGTTCCAGACGGCTCCAGTATTTGTGTTCGCATTTTACTGCGGCGTCCAGGTTCTTGGACGGTAGATGGTATCGAGCACACAGTATGGGCACCATCAGGCTGATGGGAAAATCCCAGTATCCAACAATCCCATCGATCGTCCCATCAAAGTTATCGAGTTGCCGCTGAGCCTTGTCCAATAGGGCTGGTAAATCGATTGTGCCGCTTTGCAGTTCGTCTAGGGTCATCAGCCCGTGAAAGACGAAATCCGCGGCGTCAGGAAGCGTGGCCAGTTCTGTTCTACCTAGGTCATCCAGGCCCAGAACAAATATATGCAAGGGCATTGTTCATCTCCTCCTGCGCTGCGCAAGACAGCCGCGCGGGACTGTTGCGCGTCAATCTAACACAGCAGACCGATGAGGCCGCCCATACAATTCTTCGAATTTCCTGCAAGAGTGCTCACTGCCTAGTCACTTGGGAACGTGAACGAGCTGAGGCTTACCTAGGTGTTCAACATTTCAGGGACGCAAAAGCCCGGCCAACTCCTGTGTTGACCAGGCTTTTGTGTCTGAGTTATTCGCGGTCCTCACCGACATCGCCGCTATGAGAGCCGAGCCCCTCGTTTTGGCGTTCAAGTCGAGCCGCCGAAGCTGCATCAGTTGCCCCTGGCTCTTCGGGTTGTTCCTCAGGTGTCTCGGCCGAAGCTTCAGCCTCAGGGGACTCCTCAGTTTCCTGTGACTGTTCTTCTTCCTGCGGTTCGGAGTCTTCCTCGGGCGCAGGCTCTGGGGTTGGCTCGGGTTCTGGTGCGTCGATGCCTTGTAGATCAGCACGTTTTGCTTGAGCATCCTCGACCAACCCCCGAATTTCTTCCAGATGGTTGTTGATCGCATCAATATATTCTTGTTTGGCTTCGCCCCAGGCAAGAGCCGCAACCGAGTCGTCGTTTTCAGTATCCGGGATAGCTGAGAGCATTGCCACCGTCTTTTGGGCATCCGAACGGATACTGTTCATTTCGCCAATGTATTTGGTCAACTCCGTGACGTCATTAGCACGCGGGGAATCTGGCAGGTCTTCAAGCGTCTCTAAAACGGGTTTGACCCGAGACGGCAGGGTGCACTCCGCGTCGGTCGAAAAGATGCCCAGCTCATCATGTCTAGCCTTATCCTGTGCAGCCAGCATGGCATCGAGTTTTTTCGGATCATCCACCGACGCCGGATCCACCACGGCGAAACCGGCCTCGACCATTTTCACGCCCAAATCACTGCCGCCCTGGTAGATTTGTGCCCACAATTCCCCGTTCGGAGCATTCGCATAGGCTTCAATTTCCACCTCAAGCGAAGTCCCCTCTCCTGCAAGACTTTCCAGATATTCCCGGGCTTCAGCAGCCATGCACGTATCCAGGGTGTCACTGACATCTTCTTCGGCCGGTAATGGTGCGCGCACCGCCTGGAACCGGATGACATCAAGTCCGGTCGTCCGGTTTACTTCCATGGACTGACCGGTCAATACGGTATTGACCACCACGGGGTCATCCCCGCGCGTCATGGCTTTGACCACCGAAGCTACGGTCAATGCGATGAGCAGTGCCGCGATGACGACGAAGGTGATCATCACCGGTGTTGTCAGGCGACTATTTCGCCGAATGGACGTTTTTGACATAGGCTTTTCTTGCTACTTTTGACGAGGATTGTGGACCAGGAGCTTACTAGCTCTGACAGATTCTACCGTGCAGATCCGCTGAGCTCCTATTTCACTGTAGGACCGGCTGGCTAAGCTGCCATACATGTTAAAAGATTTACCGGGTCTAGCGGTAACTTTCGTCGCTGCCGATATCAGTTGGGGTTTCACCCAACTGGCATCCTCGTACATTCTGGCCTTATGACAGATCATCGACCTGGATTGGGGCTGCCTGGAGGTCATTGCCGAGCTCGGTGCCAGGATCGCGTTCTAAACCATGTGCTAATAGGCCGCAAACGTCTTGTGAATCGCTGCACGATCCATGCGCTGTGCCAGAGCCAGCTGCAATAAGATACGTGCTTTCTGTGGGGCCAGATCACTATTTGCTACCAGTCCTCGCTCAATGAGTCCGGCACGTGTCATCACGGCGGGTTCGAAATATGCGCGGCTAGCTTGGACGACGACGATGCCATCGGCAATCGCTGCATCCACGGCGTCATCTAATGACTTGGTCAGTGTTCCGGGCGGGTATCCCACCACGACCAGACCGGTGGCGCCTGCTGCACGAAACGCCTCTAACGCCGTCGCATCAGCATCCGTATAGGCGTACACCATATCGACTCGGGGTAACGGCGTGCCTACATCAACAAAGGCCGACGTGGTGGTGTGGGGATGCACGGGCCTTCGCCAATATTCCACCACGTGATCTGCATGCAGCACGCCAAGCGGACCACGCACCGGTGATTGCAGTGCATCCAGCCGGTGGTTGGCCGCTTTTACCACATCGCGAGCACTGTGAATCTGCCGATTCATCACAACCGCGACCCCAATGCCATAAGACCGTGGATGCGCTGCCACCCGAAACGCGTCCAGCAGATTCAACGGCGTATCCGAACCCAGGGTGCTCCCGGGGCGTTGAGCACCCACCAGCACAATCGGTTTTGCAGAGTTGACCGTCAAATGCAAAAACCAGGCCGTTTCTTCTAACGTTCCGGTACCATGCGATACCACCGCCCCGCGGATGTCATCGTCGGCTAAGACCGAGGTCAGTCGCTCAGCCAGCTGCAACCAATGCCCAGAGGTCATATATTTGGAGCGAAGCGTACCAAAGGGTTCGACACGGGTCTGTGAGATCTGTTGTATTTCGGGGTGCCCTGCCAATAATTCATCAGCCGGCATCATCGTGCCGACGTCGAGATAATCCACAAAGTTATCCGGTGCGGTGCCGCGGTTTGAGATGGTTCCGCCGGTACCAATAAATACGATCGTCATTTCTGCCCCCTGGACTGAAAGTGTAACGGTCAAGATATACTCATAGATTTTTCAGGCCCTGGTAGCTGTCATCAGCCTGCTCAACTTTCTACACTGGAGATATTCAACGTGACGTCGACAGAAAGCGGGACGCCGTGAGTATCCATCACAAACTAGAACGTACCATTGCTGCAGAACAACGGGCGCTGAATGATCCACAAGATCGTCAACCCGCCAAGCGTTTACCAGGTGCCGCGTTCAAATACGCCATGATCCGTGCGATCAAACAATTCACGGTTGATAAAGGTACGGACCGGGCAGCAATTCTGACATACTTTGCCGTGTTGTCTTTGGCTCCCCTGCTGCTGGCCGTCTTCTCGATCATGACACTCTTTTTGGCTTCCGCTGCAGACCAGGTCGAAAACTTTGCCCAGGACCTAGTCACTCAGACTGTGCCATCTGAATATCAGGAGCTGGCGCTCAATCTCGTCACCACAATGACCCAGTCGGTATCCGGCGGGGTCATTGCCCTGATCATCGGTGCAGTGGTCGCACTGTGGTCGGCGTCCAAATACGTCCAAGCATTCGCACGCAATATTAACGACATCTATGGTGTGGTTGAGGGCCGTTCGAAGGTTAAGTTTTATCTGACGACGTTGCTGATCACGCTGATCATGGTGGTAACCGTCGTTGCTGCACTGATATCGTTAGCGTTGAATAAGACCATCATTGATACCGTGTTCGCGCCGATTGCTCAAGCTCTCGGCGCCCAGGAGGTTCTGACGACATTCACGGAGTCGTTCCTCCCGGTATGGGACTGGGTGAAATACCCCGTGGTACTGCTTTTGCTGATCCTGATGCTTGGCGTGCTATATCACTTCAGCGGCAATGTTGAGCGAAAGTTTAAACCTTTATCAATTGGTGCCATTGTCGCAGTACTTGGGATTGTCCTGGCCGGGGTCGCAATGATTATCTATTTGACGTACTTCGCCTCATATTCGTCATACGGTGCGATTGGCGCGTTGATGGCGATCCTATTTGTTATTTGGATATTCAATATCGTGATCCTCTTGGGGGCTGAAATCGACGTCGAAATCCTTCGTGCACGACAGCTGGTTGCCGGTATTCCTGCGGAAGAACAGGTCCAGATTCGTCCACGTTCCGTGTCCACCGTGGAGAAACAAACTGAAAAACATGTGGCCTCTGTTGACGACGGCAAGGTGCTGCGTCGGTCATTGTCGGTGGTGCATCGTCAGGACAGCCAAGACCACGAAACGAATAATGAACGACACGAATAATGCCTCAGCACTTCGGTCTTCGTAACGGGCTGCTGCTCATGTTGCCGTTGACATTCACCGGCGGACAAGTCAGCCTACTGTCACCGGGTGAGCACACCAAATAACAACTGATCGCCAAGCCATGTGCTTGCATGTTGTTTTGCGCAGCATCAACTGAGCCGGGAATGTCAGGATAGTCCGCTCCTTTTGGAACAGCCTGCTCCATCATCCGCTGTTTCTCGACGAGCCCACTGAATACGTATCGGTGGTGCTGTGCACGGTAGGACAACGTCTTCGTGACGGTTTGGGTATGAAAATTACCCTGATGGGAGGGACACCACCCATGACATTGGTGCTGTGCTGATAAAAACGCCGCCTCGAAACTATTTCGAGGCGGTGTTGGTTTGGCTCGGAAGTATTACTTTTTATCTTTGCCTCGGTCCAAGCCCAGACGAGTCAACGGCACACCGTCAATGGCGCCATCGATAGTGCGTTCTGCTTCTTCGTGGTCAACATCCAGTACGAGTGCTACCTCTGCCACGAGCATGTCTTTAGCTTCCTGGTACAGGTTGCGTTCCGCCATGGAGAGGTCTTTTTCCTGCTGACGGCGGTAGAGGTCACGGGCGACTTCTGCGACATTATCGAGGTCACCGGTCGCGAATTTTTCGCGTAGTGCTTTCAGACGACGGGACCACTGCTTTTCGAGTTTGTCACCGGTCTTGGCAAGCAGCGACATCAGTTTGCGCAACCGAGTGTGGCTGGCTAAATCACGGACGCCAATTTCTGACAGGCTGTCTTCGGGAACGGCGATCTGGAGGCGCTGGTCTTCTACTTCCAGTACCACGTACTCGACGTCTTCACCTTTGACCTTCCTGGTTTTACGCTCAACGACCTCCGCAGGACCGTGCTGAGGGTGAACAACGAATTTACCAAGGGTCAGACGCATGTGCGGTGGGCACCTTTCGTTCGGTAGGACAACGAGCTGTGCATGATAAACCGGAAAAGGACACAGCTGTCGCTAACAGTTTAGTAATGTCTACGTTAACAGTGGCGGCCGGGTTGGGCAAGACGCATAGCGGCCAAATTCGCTCACTGATGGAAATGTTCTTGAGTAGCTAAAAACTCGTACACGGCAACGTCGTCAACCCCGGGGAAAGCACCGGACGGCATTGCCGCCAACATGTGCGCATTGGCGCGCGCCGCAGGCCAGGCATAACCACCCCATTGGGCTTCTAATTCTGGAGACGGGGTGCGGCAACAGGTTGGATCGGGACAATGCGACCGCGAGCGCTCGGCGGTATCTGCTCCGCGGAACCACCGTGCTTGCTCAAAAGGAACCCCCACAGATAACGAAAACAGCGACGCCTGCGATGGCTCCACTACTGCCGTGCACCAAAAGGTGCCCACAACCGTATCGGTGTACTGGTTGAACGGTCTGAAACGATCACTCGTTTTGAAGACTTCCCGCGACGTCCAATACCGGCAGGCCGCCTGACCTTCGATGGCACCGATGGAATCAACTGGAAAATTCACCCCATCGTTTTCATAGGCTTTATGCAGCACACCTGATTCATGAACTTTTTGAAAGTGACATTCGACTTCCAGGTGATGGGTCGCCACATTGGTAAATCGGTGCGCAGCAGATTCATAGGAAACCGAATAGGCGTCTCGTATGTCTTCGATTGCAATATCGCGATTCGTTTTGCGCTCTCTGAGCATTTTGACCAGGGGCTTCTCAGGCATCATAAGCGCGGCTGTCATGTAGTTGGTATATACCCGCTGACGGAGGAAATCCTTATAGTCCACCGGCTCCCCATGGCCTAATACGTACGACACGAGCGCCTGTAGGGCCACAGAGCGTGGATCATGATCTGGATTGCGTGCATCGGCAAGAAAGATAATCCGATTCTTAAGGTCCGTCACGGAACGTGTCGAGTGCGGTAACGAGGAAATGAAACGCAGCTCGAAGTTCAAGTGATCAGCGATGTCAGCTATCGCGTGATAGGACAATGGACCAGCGTCGTGGCCCACCGCTGCCAAAAGTTCATTGGCTTGGGATTCTAGTTCGGCATAGTAATTATTGCGCTCCCGCTGTTCTTTTCGCATCGCAACATTAGCCCGACGAGCTTCTTCTGGTGTCGCGGCTTGTTCTGCGTGCTGACGACGTAGCTCACGGGTCAGCCCGTCAATAACTTCCAGAACTTCGGTGGGCATTCGCGAAGAAATTCGGATATTCGGAAGCCCCATTGCCTGCCAATGCCGAGTACGTTGTGCTTTTTCGACTGAAATTTCCAGCGCCGCTCGAGCTGACGGCGCCTCGGGCTGTAAGAGATCTGTAATCTCGACTCCCAAATGTCCTACGACCTCGGTCAGCAGCGATAACTTCGGTTCGCGCTTACCATTTTCGATCATCGATAGATGTGAAGCCGTAGCGCCGACCTTTTCAGCTAACTCATCCAAGGTCAAGGAAGCGGCGGTACGAAAATGCCGCAACCGGTATCCCAGAATGACCGGGTCGATCGAGGCTTGTGGAATCGTCTCAGCGTCTTGCCACGCGCTTGCATCAGAACCTGCCAGTGAAGTCATAGGGACAGCTTAGACAAAATCCGACTTTATTCACAGATCCACGACAAAATTCACCCGCAAGCTGGACAGCCGTCCAGCAGGAATAGGCCTCAGCAAGTCGGTGTCCACAAAAATTTTCTTGACCACATTTTCTTCAAATTTCGACGAAATCGCTAATATCAAGCAAAATCACAGGATTCTGACTATGCAAGATTCGTTGATATTTTGTTATCTCGCCATTCATTCTCGCGAAATGCGCGTAAGTCGCTTGAAAAACACGAAAACCTTTCGCTTCGGAAATTTTGCTATTTCTTTTCTCGCTACCCCTCTATTTTCCGCTGATCAACCACGGCAAAGTAGTGCCTACAGCGATTGCACAGGAGCAATGAGCTACCTAATCGAAACTTCTTTAGAAGTACCGGACCTCTGCAACATCAAACAAACTGTGAATTAGGGAGAACCATGGAACAGTCAAACACACAGGCAATACAGGCAGCAGCTGACCAGATCCAAGAAGATTGGAATGCTAATCCACGGTGGGCCAGCATCACCCGCGACTTCACAGCCGAAGACGTCGTGCGACTTCGCGGTCGAGTTCAGGAAGAACACACCCTAGCAAAACGCGGTGCCGAGAAACTCTGGCACCAACTCACCAGCGAGCATACCGAAGGCAAATTCACCAATGCCCTGGGTGCGATGACTGGTGGCCAGGCTGTCCAGCAAGTCAAAGCCGGTTTACGGGCGATCTACCTATCTGGTTGGCAGGTTGCCGCCGATGCCAACCTCTCGGGCCATACGTACCCTGACCAGTCCCTATACCCAGCAAACTCGGTGCCTCAGGTCGTTCGTCGCATCAATAATGCGCTGATGCGTGCCGATCAAATTGAATGGGCAGAAGGCATCCAGACTGTTGAAGATTACCTGGTACCCATAGTCGCTGACGCCGAAGCCGGTTTTGGTGGTCCGCTCAACGCATACGAACTCATGAAATCGATGATCACTGCCGGCGCTGCTGGGGTGCACTGGGAAGATCAGGTCGCATCCGAAAAGAAGTGTGGCCACCTGGGCGGTAAAGTCCTGATCCCGACTTCGCATCACGTGCGCACACTCAATGCTGCACGCCTAGCCGCCGACGTCGCCGGTGTTTCCTCACTGATTGTGGCTCGCACCGATGCTGAAGCCGCGACGCTGTTGCAGTCCGACATTGATGAACGCGATCATCAATTCCTGACCGGGGAACGCTCTTCTGAAGGTTTCTACTACATCAAAAACGGTCTGGAACCCTCCATTGCCCGTGCTAAGGCCTACGCACCGTATTCGGATCTGTTGTGGATGGAAACTTCCACGCCTGATCTGGATGTGGCTCGCCAGTTTGCTGAGGCTGTCAAAGCCGAATTCCCGGATCAAATGCTGGCTTATAACTGCTCGCCGTCATTCAATTGGAAAGCCAACCTGGATGACGAAACTATCGCTTCATTCCAGCGTGAACTGGCATCGATGGGTTATACCTTCCAGTTCATTACGCTGGCTGGTTTCCACTCGCTGAACTACTCGATGTTTAACCTGGCAAAGGGTTATGCAGACCGCCAGATGTCGGCATTTGTTGAGCTCCAGGAAGCCGAGTTCGCAGCAGAAAAAGACGGTTTCACCGCGACCCGTCACCAGCGCGAAGTTGGCACTGGCTATTTCGACACCATCTCTACCACCGTCAACCCAGAATCGTCCACCACCGCTTTGGCTGATTCAACCGAAGCACAACAGTTCTAGTCCGCCTAGACCAGATAAGGAGCACCCGCCATGGCATCGTCAACTATCCACCACACAACACCTGAAGGCACCAATGTGACCGTGTTCGGTGAACTGGATGCACGGCAGCGCGAAATTCTCACCGATCAAGCCCTAAATTTCCTGGCCTATCTACACACCAAACAAAATCCGCGCCGTCTTGAACTGCTTGAGGCACGCCAAGACGCTCGGGCCAAGGTGGCAGCCGGTCAACCGCTTGATTTCGAGAAATCCACTCGCAGCATTCGTGAGGATGATTCATGGCGGGTCGCTCCCCTGGCTCCAGGTCTCAAAGATCGTCGAGTCGAAATTACCGGTCCGGTCGATCGCAAAATGACCATCAACGCATTGAACTCGGGGGCAAAGTGCTGGCTGGCCGATTTCGAAGACGCTTCCTCACCATACTGGGCCAATATGGTCAACGGGCAAGTCAATCTTTACGACGCCATCCGACACGACATTGACTTCACCTCGGAACACGGCAAAGCATATCGGTTGAAGAAACCCGCACTGGCACAGATGCCAACCATCATTGTTCGTCCCCGAGGACTGCATCTGGAAGAGTCACATATCCTCATCGACGGCCAGCCGCTGTCAGGTTCACTGATGGACTTTGGGCTGTACTTCTTCCATAACGCTGACAAGCTCGTCAAATTAGGTCGCGGACCCTATTATTACCTACCAAAACTCGAGCATCATCTGGAAGCTCGCTGGTGGAACTGTGTATTCAACAAAGCCCAAGACTACCTGGGCATTCCACAGGGTACGATCCGGGCCACCGTATTGATCGAGACCATTACCGCCGCCTTCCAGATGGAAGAAATCCTCTACCAGCTCCGCAACCATGCCGCCGGTCTGAATGCGGGACGATGGGACTACATCTTCTCGATCATCAAAACCTTCCGCGACTCCGGACCCGAATATGTTCTGCCAGATCGAGCCGACGTTTCCATGACCCAACCGATGATGCGGGCCTATACCGACCTGCTCGTCCGTACCTGTCATAAGCGTGGCGCTTCGGCCATCGGTGGGATGAGTGCTTTCATTCCCGATTCTTCCAATCCGGAACGCACCAAAGAAGCCCTGGCGAAAGTTCGGGAAGATAAAACACGCGAAGCAAACGACGGCTTTGACGGTTCGTGGGTAGCACACCCGGGTCTAGTACCCACTTGCATGGGAGTCTTCGATGAGCTTCTGCTCGATGCACCACACCAGATCCGGACCAATAAACGCGACGACGTGGTCCCCTACGCTCAAGGGCTACTCAACGTGCAAGCCACCACCGGGTCGATCACCGAATCCGGGCTGGAAACCAATATCGAAGTCGGCATCCGCTACATGGATGCCTGGCTCAACGGTTCTGGTGCCGCTGCGATCAACGGGCTGATGGAAGACGCCGCCACCGCCGAAATCTCCCGTTCCCAGATTTGGCAGTGGATCCACTCGGGTTCCGAAGCCCAACGTGAAGACGGGTCGATGAAACCAATCACGGCTGAATGGGTCACACAAAAAATCGACGAAGTCTTTGCAGCATTGCCTCGTTATGACAACGATCGACTCGATGACGCAAAACAGCTCTTTGCCGAATCAGCACTGTCCGAAAACTTCGAGGACTTCTTGACCATACCCGCCTATGAACGCTACCTCGCCGCTGAGCTAGAAGTCAGCGTCTAAAACAACTTCCGCGTGTGCTCACAGTTCGTGGGGCCAACCATTACTAATGGTCGGCCCCACGAACTTTTCATGATTTTTTGGTAGCCTGCGGACGTCGCACACGACGCTCATGACGTCGTTGCACCCGCCAGGTAAGCATGATTGCCAAGACGGTCATCGCCACAACCGCCAACCAGACCGAAGACAATCCCATGACGACGTAAGCCCACGCACCAAGCAGAGCGCCGACGGCAATCGCCGACCACAAGAACAGATAACGTACGAACCGGAACAGATACACCGAAGAGCGCAAGGCAATCGCCGAGGCCAGGGATTGTCCCATTTTCACCAGGGTCCCAGTCATATACGTCAGTCCAACAGTCACCTCACCTCGTCGGGTGAAGGTTCCATTGACTGCTCCGGTGGCTGAGGCAATCACGAAGGGAGCATATGGCGAAAGCACCGGAATGCTGGCGGTAATTCCACCCAGCATCATGAGCAAAAACGCTGTCCAGACTGCCGAACCGTGCGGCGTTACCTGTTGAGAAAGCAAAGATTCTGCCGGAGGATGGAAACGTTTCGGACCAAAACGAACCGCAAAAGATGACAGCATCACCCCGACCACGAAACAAAAGATCAGCAGGGTTGCCACAAACCATTCATCAACATGGCCCTCAGCCAAGGCGGCCGCTGCACGTGTCGAGTTTCCGGACATGAACGAAACAAAGTATCCGCCAAGGTGAATGAAAAATAGGCCATCCACAAAGCCAGCATTGGCGGTAAGGCCTACGGCCAAAAGTTGTTGTCGCGTTGAGAGCGAAGCTGCCAAGTATTCCCTTTCGCTAAGATTCCCTACGCTTATTATCGCCAAAGATCTGTGCGGCAAGTGTTTCGAGACAATACTTAGAAAGAAACGGTGTACTCAACGCAGAAATTTTCCACACCAGCGAACACCAAGGTGGTGTGTCTCACAATACAAGCCGTTGACTGCCACTTAGGCGGCAGTCAACGGCTTGCGTCTGAGTGGATGGCCGGTTGGTTAGTTGGTCAGGCCATCTACGTATTCTTGATTCTCGGCAACCCATTCTTCAACGATTGGTTGGTAATCCTCGGTGTCTGGGTTCTCATTAAACATGACGTTTTCTAGCGAGTGGAGGGTATCGCCGTCCATCTCGAAGTTGCGCAGCCAATCGGCGACTTCTGGGTTTTCTTCCACGAAAGTTGGGTTAGCAAAAGTGTGAATACTTTCGGCTTCACCTAGTGCGCCTTCGGGATCTTCCAGGTCACGGATGGGGAACTCGTCGTAGGCCCAGTGTGGTCGCCACAGGGTCACCACAACGTTGTCACCATTATCAACGGCGGTGCGAAGTTCTTGCAACATCGCCGGGGTGGAGGACGTTGTATATTCCATATCCTCGAGGCCATATGTTGGAATGACTTCATCGGTGGTGATGCGGGTCAGACCTGCACCCGGTTCAATACCGATCAACTGATTATTGAACTCATCGGCGTTATCCGCTAACTCATCGAGTGAGGTGATGGGCGCATCTTCATTGACTGCAATAGTCAACGCGGCTTCATCATTCCAAACACCGAGGTCTTCCATCTGGTCGCCATATTCATTGATGTAATCTTCGTGTGTCGATGGCAGCCAGGCATCCATCAGGAAGTCATAGTCTCCTGACGCGACCCCAGAAAACGCCGGCGCGGGGTCAGCGTATTCAAGGCTCACCTCGTAGCCTTGTTGGTCCAGTACGTATTTCCAGAGTTCGGAGACGGCGATGCCCTCATCCCAGCCATTGAAAACACCGATAGTTACGGGGCCGCCTTGTGCTTCGCCATTACCTTCTTGTTGAGTGTCCCCGCCGTCGTCGCCACAGGCGACCAAGGCTAGTCCTGCAATAGAGAGCACCGCAGTTGTCTTATAGAAACGAGCTGAGATTTTCATGGTGTGTCCTAGGTGTCAGGTGGAGCGGATACGCTGGTGCCGCTGGCTTCCATACAGGTGGTGGAAGCCAGCGGCTGTCAGCAAGTTGACGGACCGACTACTGGGTCAGACCATCAACGTATTCTTGGTTCTCTGCTGCCCATTCTTCGATGATCGGACGGTAGTCCTCGACATCTTGGTTCTCGTTAAACATCACGTTCTCTAACGAGTACAGCAGTTCCGAGTCCATTGTGAAGTTTTCCAACCAGCCAACGACTTCGGCGTTGGCTTCATCAGCGGCCCATTCCGCGTTAGCGAAGGAGTGCAGATATTCTACATCGCCAAGCGAGCCTTCAGGATCTTCCAGGTCGCGAATTGGGAAGGCATCGTATGCCCAGTGTGGTCGCCATAGAGTAACGACGATATTCTCGCCTGCTTCAGTGGCATTTGACAATTCCTGTAGCATTGCTGGAGTACCTGATGTGGTGTACTCCATGTTTTCTAGGCCATAAGTTGGGATGACCTCATTTTCAGTGATCTGCGAGATGCCTGCGCCCGGGTCGATACCGACGATTTGGTTGTTGAACGCATCAGCGTTTTCGGCCAGTTCATCCAGGGAATCAATTGGCGCATCTTCGTTGACGGCAAAGTGTAGCGAGGACTCTTCGTTCCAAGTACCCAGGTCAACGATGTCATCGGCGTACTCATCCACGTAGTCAGCGTGTGTGATTGGCAGCCAGGCGTCCAGTGTCACATTGTAGTCATTGGTGGATAGGCCTGAGTAGACGGGTGCGGGATCTGCGTACTGAAGATCTACTGCATATCCTTCTTCTTCCAGTACGTAGGCCCACAGTTCAGATACTGCGATGCCTTCTTCCCAACCGTTGAAGACGCCGATTGTTATCTCGCCGCTACTCCCTGCAGCAGCTTCATCGCCACCAGTTGAATCCCCCGAGTCACCGCAAGCGGTGAGTGCCAGAGCGGCTACCGACAATGCGGCTGCAGATTTGAACAAACGTGACTTCAAAGTCAACATCTTCCTTTCGTGATTTTATTTATGAATTACAGGTAATGCAGTGCACTCAAGCACCAATTAGTGCAAGTTGGCCTTGGACTGCATTGAGGTGAGGCGGTCGAGGTACATTGCCAGGATGACGACGGCCAGACCGGACTCGAAACCAAGACCTGCGTTAATGCGGTTCAACGAGGCCACAACTTCGCCACCAAGACCGCCGGCGCCGACCATACCGGCGATAACAACCATCGACAGTGACAACATGATGATCTGGTTGACGCCAGCCATAATGGTTGGCATTGCCAGTGGCAGTTGAATTTGACGCAAGATCTTGCCGGGAGGCGAACCGAAGGCTTTACCAGCTTCGACAACTTCGCGGTCTACCCCGCGAATACCTAGTTCAGTGAAACGTACACCGGGTGCCATTGCAAAGATCACGGTGGCTACCATGCCCGGTACAACACCCACACGGAAAATCACCAGCGCGGGAATGAGGTAAACCATGGGTGGCATGGTCTGGATAAAGTCCATCAGGGGCCGTAGCACCTTGGAAGCGGTTTGCGACTTGGCAGCCAAAATACCAAGAGGAATCGCAAAGATGACCGCGATCAACGTTGCAATAGTCACCAACGCGAGCGTCGACATGGCATTAGACCACTGATTGACCCCGACAATGATGACGAAACCAATAACCGTTCCAAGGGCCAGCTGCCAGCTTCGCAACCACCAGCCCAAAGCAGCCAGCACCAGGGTGACAATCCACCACTCAGGTGTGGTGAGAAGCCACAACAGAAGGTCGTAGGCTTGGACCAGGATGGTCCGGATAAATGTAAAGAATCCTCCAAGGACCGCGAGGATCCAATCAAGGGCAACTTCAACCCAGTCGCCTAAGGGAATACGTGGCACTGGAATTTCCATTTAGTTTGCCTCCTCGACATCCGGGACAACCTCGGATCGCTGTGGTGTGAGTGCTTCCAGAAGTACGCCAAGTGGAATGTAGCCGATCCGTTGATTCGAATCAACGCTTTCGACTCCGATCGGCCCATTAGCCTCAATGACAACCGGCACTATATCTTGCAGCGTGGCGGTAGATTTGACCGTCAGAGCTTTCCGTTCAAAAGCTTGGCGATCACTGGCAGTCAGGCTTTCTTCACCAACCATGATGGCATCTGCCGTCAGTACTCGCGCACGGTCCACATCGGCGGTGAAAGAGGCGACATATTCATCGGCTGGTTCAGACAAGATCTGTTCCGGAGTACCAACTTGGACGATCTTGCCGTCTTTCATGACGGCGATACGGTCCCCGAGGAACATCGCTTCATTGAGATCGTGCGTAATGAACACAATGGTTCGGCCAAGCTGGTCCTGGATTTGTCTGAGTTCATCTTGCATCTCACGACGAATCAGCGGATCCAGTGCCGAGAATGCTTCGTCCATCAGCATGATGTCCGTGCCGGCAGCTAGCGCGCGAGCCAGACCGACACGCTGCTGCATACCGCCAGAAAGCTCTGAAGGATAGGAATCTTCCCACCCTTTCAATCCGACTGCAGCAAGCACCTCACGTGCACGATCATAGCGTTCTTTCTTATCGACACCTTGTGTTTCAAGGCTGTAAGCAGCATTTTCGACAACGGTCCAGTGTGGGAACAATGCGAAGTGCTGGAAGACCATCGAAATGTGTTTCGACCGCAGATCGCGCAGTTCTTTGGCTGACAGGGTCGACAGGTCGTGGCCCAATACTTCTACTGTGCCAGACGTGGCGGGTTGTAGAGCATTGAGTGTACGAATGACGGTTGATTTTCCGGAGCCCGAAAGTCCCATAACAACGAAAATTTCACCGGGGTAAACATCGAAGGTTGCATCGATAACCGCTGCGGTGCCTTCGTCTTCAACGTCCTGACGCGTCTCGCCGGCTTTCATTCTTTCGACGACAGCTTCAGGACGTTTGCCAAAAACCTTATAGACATTTTCAGCCCGTATGACGGGCTGGGCTGTGTTTGGTTCGCTCATGGTACTTGACCCACCGCCAGAACCTGGCGGGTGAGCTCCTCCTCACGTCCGTGTACAACTTGCTAACAAAATAAAATTAGGCCGAGCCTAGTCGTCTGGCTTGGATCACAAGTCAGAGTCGAGTAGACACAACCTCTTGGATTTCAACGGTAACAAGATTGTTCAGACAATTACAGGCTTCACTCAGACCGTTATCAGGAAGTGACTCTTCAGGTTGACAAGACGCAAAAATCCGCAAGGGACCCCTTGTGAGAATGCAATTTTTCGTGATATAGATCATGACAGTTGAGTTAAGATTCGAATCTATCTAGGCGTTACAACACCAAACCCAACTACGCGACCAGAACGTCTTGGGCGAGGTTCAGGTCGAACAAATTACCCACGAAGAGTTCGTCGGCAACCAACACCACGACTTGATGCCCCACTAAAATTCTTCTTAGAGCGAAGAGTGCGACGGTGTTCTTCGCTCAATAATTCGTTGGGCTGCGGCAGAGTTCCGGATAAATCCACAGCACATAGCCCTTGACATACGCAGGACTCCAGTATTGACGTATCTTCATATTGCGCTAAGGGTCGGCTCACCTTGCTGGATATTTCCCGACATTGTGGGAATCATGAGGCTATGGAGCCTAAGTTTCCTTCGATTCGCCACCCATTTTTGCACCCGATCGTGCTCTTCGTTGCTACAGGCCTCGGCCTGGGGATCCTTTTCTTCTTCACGGACTTGGATCTCCAACTAGCGATAACGGCTTATCTCGTCATCGGAATCACGTTGCTTATATCGCTGGTTGATATGTTCAAGACGCTCAAAGCAGGTCAGTGGGGTCTGGATGTTTTGGCGGTCGTGGCCATGATCGCAACCCTTGTGGTTGGAGAATATTTAGCCGGCATGATTATTGCGCTCATGCTAACCGGCGGTGAAGCATTAGAAGATATGGCAGCTAAAAAAGCCTCACGCGAGTTGGACTCTCTCATTAATAGACGCCCAAGATTCGCATATCGTCTTGAAGCCGATGGCACGACGATGGCCCGAGTCCCGATCTCAGAGGTAGAAGTCGGAGATGTCCTGGTTATTCGCGGTTCTGAAGTTATTCCGGTTGATGGCGAATTACTATCTACCAGGGCTTCCCTGGATGAATCATCGGTGACCGGGGAAGCTATACCGGTTACAAAATACCCGGGTGATGCAATCATCTCCGGTACTGTCAACGGCTCCGAAACGTTCCAAATGCGCGCGACAACTACGGCTGCAGAATCGCAATACGCCAAGATCGTGCAGCTCGTCGAAGAAGCGGTGCAATCACGAGCACCCATGGTGCGGTTAGCGGACCGCTACGCGGTGCCTTTTACGATCGTTGCACTGCTGGTAGCCGGTGTTGCGTGGTGGTATTCCTCAGACCCAGTCCGGTTTGCTGAAGTTCTCGTCGTGGCAACACCATGCCCGTTACTGATCGGAGCACCTGTGGCATTTATGGGAGGCATGTCCTCGGCGGCTTCAGCCAATGTCATTGTCAAAGACGGTGGGACCTTAGAGCGGCTTGCTCGCGTGAAAACTGCGGCATTCGATAAGACCGGCACGCTTACCCAAGGGCGCCCCACCGTCGCGCGCATCGAAACAGTTGGCGGAACCGAGACTGAAACCCTCCAACTGGCAGCATCCGCAGAACAATATTCTGTGCACGTTTTTGCCGAACCTATTATCCAGCAGGCTCGTCAACAAGGTCTTGATCTCATCGCGATAGACCACGCCCAAGAAGTGGCAACCAACGGTGTTGAAGCGACAACGACGACCGGCAAACAATTACGGGTCGGAAAATCAGCATTCATCGCTGAGGTGACGCCAACATTTGAGGAGTTGAAATTAGCAGCCGGTGAGACCGCAGTCTATGTCTCCTGCAACGACCAACTGGTCGGCGTCATAGTGTTGGCAGACCCGCTACGTGAAGCGGCAACCGCCACGATCGACTGGTTGACTGACCACGGGGTACAACAGATGGTCATGGTGACCGGTGACATGGAAAGTACGGCTGAAGCGATTGCCCAAGAAATCGGTTTTCGTGCCGAACAAGTCCACGCATCGATGACCCCCACCGACAAAGTGGACGTGGTCAAAGCTATGAACTCCCCGACACTTATGGTCGGGGATGGGATCAATGACGCACCAATTTTGGCTGCTGCCGACATCGGAATCGCAATGGGCGCGCGTGGTTCTACGGCGGCTTCAGAGTCAGCAGATGCAGTCATCACCTCTGAGCATTTTGCGCGGCTTGCCGACGTCACGCTCATCGCCAAGCGGACGGTTTCCATCGCGTTGCAATCCATTTGGTTTGGCATGGCTGTTTCGATCGGATTGATGACTGTTGCTGCATTCGGGTATTTACCGGCGACTTACGGCGCACTCATGCAAGAAATCGTTGACATTGTCGCGATTGTGATTGCCCTGCGCGCATTGCGGTTACATCGCCACTTGCCATCACGACACCTTGGCGAGCGCTCTGGCCAACACCGGTCCTTGTCGGTCAAGGGCTAAACCTACTTTTTTGGTGAAACAATTCTGCTTCGTACAGCCCAACTGACCCACCTAGCACATGTGTTCAGTGCGGCTGTTCGAAGTACAGGTCCTAGTGGGCGCTACAGCCGGGATTGAAGGCTGCGTGACACGACGGGCAGCGATCTTTATGCGTATATTGTGTAATCAGGAGCTCGCTTTTGCATACTCCACAGAAGACAGCCGGCTCGTGGGCGCGATTGCTCGGCCAGGGCAATCGTGGATGGTCTGCGGTTTCATCGTGGCATTGATAGCACGGATAATAGCGTTCACAACAGCCAAATCGAAGTGCCACAATATCTAACGCGGTCGCATAGTGTGTACAACGCGTTTGATCGTCGATGAGTAGACCGTATACTTTCGGTTCAGCCATAGCTCCAACATAGCAGCCGTTCTCTCTTGGCAAATACCACCGAATGTCCGCACGAGATTGTTCTTCCCCGTTGTGGTGACCGGGACGAACAGCAAAAACCCCGCCAAATCAAGCATCTGGCGGGGTTGTATTCTGCGGAGGATGGGGGATTTGAACCCCCGAGGGCTTTCACCCAACACGCGTTCCAGGCGTGCGCACTAGGCCGCTATGCGAATCCTCCAGAATGGAACTTTACAAAGTGTTCACCTTGCGAAGACCAGGTTTTAGCATAGCCCATTCTTGAATGAATAAGCAAAATGGCTGCCAAGTTCTTAGTCACACCCGTCAATGCCGCAAGCCTGCCCATCGGCTCCTAACGTTTGCAGGGGTGCAGGGTTGAGCTCCTCCCAGACCTGGCGCAGAGCTTGACTGAAGGTTTCGACCGATTGGGCTCCTGGCAGCGCATATTTTTCGGCCAAGACATAGGTTGGGACCGCGGAAACACCAAAAGCACGTGCCTGTTCGACATCGGCATTGGCCTCGGTATCGAATTCGTCAGATTCCAGTACTTCACGTACGCGAGTTTCATCAAGGCCAACTGAGATCGCAACCTGGGCGAGCTGATCATGATCCGACAGGTCCAGACCAGTGCTGAAGCGCCCGGCAAGGAGTTCGCGCTTCAGGGCAGGGGTGATTTTGTCCTGGTGGACGGTGACGTTTTGGTCGTGTTGTTTGGCCAGGTGTAGTAGGCGGTGGGCAGTCCAGGAATTGGCGACAACGACGTCGTCCATATGGAATTCCACACCGGCTTTTATACCGTGTTCTTTGACGGTTTCAAATATCTGGTTGATCAGGTTGGCGGGCATGCCCTTAGTTTCGGAGAGGTATTGCGCCTCGCTGCGGTCATCGCGTTCCGGCAGAGTGGGATCCAGTTGGAAGGTGCGGTAGTGGACTTCTACGGCGTCTTTGTGCGGGAATGCTGCCAGCGCTTTTTCAAACCGGGCAAGTCCGATGTAGCACCATGGGCAGGCAATGTCAGACCAGATATCAATTCTCATGACTGTCACTCTGGCATTCGCGTGTGCGCGCGAGCAATTTTGTTTCCCCGACAGCGTGGAATCGACATCGACTATCACCGTGAGAGAAAGGGTTACCTGGAATTCGCACTTTGGACATGAATTGGTATGATGGACTCCGGCCCCTCACGCGGTGCTATCTTACTCAACTCCCCCAGGGCAGGAATGCAGCAAGGGTCGGTAGGCTCTGGCAGGTGCGTGAGGGGTTCTTAGGTTAACTCCCCCAGCTGATTTCTCAAACCGGTTGTGCAGAGGTCGTCTTCGGTATTGATGCCATAGGCTAGCGTCCTACAGCTTGCGCACATGGTATAGCTAAAACGAAATGACGCCCGTGGTTTCGCACGGTGTTACGTGGCATGATCGCATCAGATGTCAATATTGCAACGTGCTTGGCTTGCAGGTGATGCAGTGACGATGTGGACGGTGAGTTTGGCAGCGCGTTTAGGTCCGATGGAGTTCACGGTATCCTTCTGTCTGGTGCATTTAGGCAGTATAGTGGCTGGTTTCTGAGATCAGATAAAGTTCTCCACAACCACACATAGACTCTTGGACCGACCTGTGGCTGGTGCTACCGTGGAACAACATGCTCGCTTACACAGAGGAAAATATGCATACTACAGCACAGAAAAAATTCCGCATTTTTGGCCGTTTGACCGCACTTGCCACCGCGGCTGGACTTGCTCTCACCGCATGTGGCGGCGAGACAGCCGATACCGGTTCTGGTGAAGGCGGCGATGAGATTAACATTGCCATCAACCACGGCTGGGAAGAAGGCATCGCGGTTGCCGAACTCTGGTCGCTGATTCTGGAGGACGAAGGTTACACGGTCAATAAGTCCTACATGGATCTGGCTCCCAGCTTCTCAGCGCTGGCCACAGGTGACATGGACTTCAATATGAACATTTGGCAGCCTGTTACGCACGCCGAATACCTTGAAGAATACGGCGATGACCTCGAACAGGTCGGGGTTTGGAACAGTGATGCAAACCAGGTCATTGCCGTCCATGAAGATGCGCCATTTGACTCTCTGGATGAGCTAGCAGATCACGCAGACCTTTTCGAGAGCCGTCTGGTCGGAATTGAACCTGGTGCAGGACTGACCGAACGTACCGAGCAGTACGTTATTCCAGAATACGGTTTGGAAGACTGGGACTTTAGGACCTCGTCTACTCCTGCCATGCTGCAAGAAGTTGCCACGGCAACCGAAAACGGTGACCCTATTGCAGTGACGCTATGGCGTCCACACTGGGCATTCAACACCTATGACATCAAAGCCCTAGAAGATCCTCAAGAAGCACTTGGTCAGGAAGAAAACATGACCATTTATGCTCGCGCAGGTTTCTCTGAGGATCAACCAGAAATCTTCGAATGGCTCTCCGATTTCGAAATCGACACTGAACGACTTCAGGATCTTGAAGTTGTTCTGTTCGAAGAAGAAGTCGAACAGGATCAATACGAAGAAGTTATCCGCGCTTGGATGGAAGAAAACCAAGACTGGGTTGACTCTCTAACTGCATAAGCCAAGACCTATACGATCTGACAGGCGTCGTCGAAGGATAATCGACCGGCCCGGGTTCGAACGGCTCGAGGATCATCAACGTTGGGCGCCCACCCGACGTTGATGATGATCTCGGTTCGCCACCCGGTGTCGGCGTGAAATTCCTCGTCGACGCCTGTTGCGTTAAACCCAGTCATCGGTCCCACATGCAGTCCATGGGCGCGCAGCCCGAGGATGAAATATCCAATCTGCAGATGTGCTGAGCGCTGCCCAATGTCTTGGCGTGCGACCGGATCGTCTTCAAGTTTCTCCCGTGCTCCCGTTTTATGCGGTGCCAGTACGGGAAGCTGTCGGTGCCAGTACGGGTCCCAGGAGGCGATGATGGTCATCGGAGCAGTCAGGGTCTTGTCCCGATTGCCTTTGCGCATATGCGGGGCCAATCGTGCCCGGGACTCGGCAGTATGCACCAGGGTCAGGCGCAGCGGTTGACAGTTCATCTGTGTTGGAGCCCAGCGAATGTCCTGATAGACCGCAGCGATGACGGCGGGGTCAACGGCGTCATTGGAAAACGTATTGGTCGTGTGCGCATCAATAAATAACGCATCGAGCAGGTGACGATCAAGACCCGAGGCCGAACCGGTGTGCGCCATGAGTTTTCCTTTCCACGCGATAGCGGAATAAAGTCTAGTGGTACAGTTCGGCCAGCAGATAATGCTGGTGCCGAAGCAGCCGTCGCCACGCTAGGGTATTGAGAGTGACCACCGCTTTATATCGCCGCTACCGTCCGGATACGTTTGAAGACGTTATTGGCCAGGAACACGTGACCGTGCCGCTGGCCAATGCGATCGACAAACACCGAATCAACCATGCTTACCTCTTCTCGGGCCCTCGCGGCTGCGGTAAAACCACCTCGGCGCGAATTCTTGCCCGCTGTCTGAACTGTGCCCAGGGACCCACCGCAAACCCGTGTGGGACCTGTGATTCCTGTGTGGATTTGGCAACCGGCGGCCCTGGTTCGCTGGATGTTATTGAAATCGATGCGGCCTCGCACGGTGGTGTGGACGACGCCCGCGATCTGCGTGAACGCGCCACCTTTGCCCCAACACGTGACCGGTACAAGATCTTCATTATTGACGAAGCGCACATGGTCACGTCTGCCGGATTCAATGCGCTGCTCAAAATTGTTGAAGAACCACCGGAACACATCAAGTTTATTTTTGCCACAACCGAGCCCGATAAGGTTATTGGCACAATTCGGTCGCGCACCCACCACTACCCGTTCCGGCTGGTCCCGCCCGAACCGCTCATGGAGTACCTGGAGTCATTAGCCACTGCTGAGCAGGTGGCGATTGCACCGGGTGTGCTGTCGCTGGTGATTCGCGCCGGTGGCGGCTCAGTTCGTGACACGTTGTCGGTATTGGATCAGCTCATTGCCGGTGCCACCGAGCACGGCGTGAGCTATGACCTGGCCGTGAACCTGTTGGGTTTCACGCCCGAAAATTTGCTGGACGACGTCGTCAATGCCCTGGCGGCTGAGGATTCAAATACCGTGTTCCGGGTGGTTGACCAGGTCATCCAGTCGGGCCAGGATCCAGAGCGCTTTGTGCAAGACTTGCTAGAGCGTTTCCGTGACGTGGTGATTGTCAAAGCCGCGCCCGAGCAGGCGCCTGGCATTTTGCATGGGATGCCCGCCGACCAGTTGCGTCGTCTCGAAGCTCAAGCCCAGCAGCTGGGCCCGGCCGAAGTCTCGCGAGCCGCCGACATTACGGCTGCCGCACTGACCCAAATGTCGGGGGCAACCTCGCCTCGCCTGCATCTGGAATTGCTCATGGCACGGCTCATGCTGCCAGCCACCGATGAGACCGAACGCGGCCTGGCCGCGCGCATCGACCGGTTGGAACGTCGCATTGAATATGGTGGGGTGCCGGAGGCTGCCGCCGAGCAACCGGCTGCCAAACCCGTGATCGTGCGTTCAGAACAGACCGGATTATCCGGTGCCGCTGCCGCCCGGGCCGCACTGGGCCGCGATCAAGAACAAGCCGATGAACAACCCGAAGACCCGGCACCGCAGAACGCTCGACCGGCCGTCGCCGAACCACAGCCAGCGCTTACGCAAGCTCAGCCACCGCGTCAAGCACCACAGCCAGAGCCGGCCGAGCCCAGTGTTGAACCGACACCCCAACCTATGCCGGCACCCCAGCCACAGGCTCCGCAGCAGCGCCCTGCTGCACAACAGCCTCAGCAATCCGCTGCACAACACCCCCCGGCAACGCCGCCGCAACAAACCGCACCCCAGCAGTCATCCCAGCCACCTGCTGCCCAGCAGCCGTCCCAGGTTGAGATGGTGCGTCGCGCGTGGCCAGAAGTGCTCGAGTTTTTGAAAAACGAGTCGCGGCTGATCTGGATGACCATCAACGGCAACGCGCAAGTTGTTGGCTATGACGGCAAACTGTTGACCATCGGGTTTGATAATGACGGCGCACGCAGCACCGTTCAGCAACGTGGCGGGGAAAAACTGCTGACCGCTGGATTCAATCATGTGCTCGGCATCCAACCCGAGCTCGATCTCATTTCGGGCACCTCGGGCGGTGGTTCCCCAAAAGCACCTAGCCGCCCGGCTCGGCCACAGCCTCAACAGGCTCCAGCCCAGACGCCACCGCAACAACAACCACCTGCGCACCAGCAGTCAGCACAACAGCCTGCACCACCGATTTCGCCGCAGTCTCCGGCGTCGCCGTCCTCACCACAGGTTGAGCCACAACAACCCCAAGCCCAGCAGTCGCAAACACCTGCTCAACAACCTCAACCGCAGCGACCCCAACAGCGCTCGCAGCAACCGCCGGCTGATCCGATTCACCCCACCCCACCGGCCACCGGTGTTGCAGGTTGGGGTTCTGGTGAACCAAATCAGGCCTGGGGCCAACCCGAACAACCCACCTGGAATCAACCCAACGAACCAGACAGGGGCGCATCCGATCCCACCTGGGGTCCGCCCCCCGAAGACGATTGGCTGCCACCACCTGAAGACGACTGGCAGCAGGCCCCACCGACCCAACAACCACCAACCCAGCAACCACCGGTGCAGCAACCCGATCCCGGAGTTCAACCTGCACAACCCGAACAGCCACAGCACGGCGCGCCAGCCGGC
>NZ_DYXC01000029.1 GCF_020742345.1 Enteractinococcus helveticum
CCAGGAGTCCAACGATTTTGTTGTCCTGAAGGTGCAATGTCAGATCATCTATCGCTGTAACTTGGCCATATCTTTTCGTTAGATGCTGGACGTGAATCATCTGTGCTCCAATGTTCATGAAGCAGCTGAATGGTGTGACTCTGTGAATCGTCCCGCTGTATTAGTTCAATACTGCAGTAGCACACTCGGTGCATGGAACGCAGATAGACTGAAGCGCAACGAGAATGACCATCGCGCTCGTCAGACCACGCGACCGTACAAAGCTACCGAGATCACCGAGGAATCACTCATGGCACAGGGCAGGGCTCCCACCTTTGGTGTCATTGGCGCCGGCATTATTGGTCTGGCCGTAGCTCGGGAACTCCTCCACCAATTCCCCGATGCCTCGGTGACGGTTTTTGATAAAGCACCGAAGGTGGCAGCCCACCAGACCGGGCACAATTCCGGCGTCGTGCATGCCGGGTTGTACTATGAACCGGGCAGTCTCAAGGCTCGGTTGTGTCGTCGAGGGGTGACATTACTTTCCGATTATGCGCGATCGAGAAATCTGCCCTATGAGGCTTGCGGAAAGCTCGTCGTCGCACTCCGCCCGGAGGAGCATGACCGTCTGCGCGCCATTTCTCAGCGCGCGATGGCAAATGGTGTGCCCGATGTCGAACTCATCGGCCCCGATCGGATCCGACAGCTTGAACCCAACGCAGTGGGCACGCTGGCACTGTACTCACCGCACACCGCAATCACCGACTTCGCCGCCGTCACCCGTGCTCTGGCCGACGACGTGCGCACCGCAGGTGGTCAGGTGCGACTCAATACCGAGGTGACCAACATTTCGGTGTCGGACCACGGTTCCACCGTAACAACGACGCACCCTCACGAGACCGGCCCGGGCACCGAGTACTTCGATTATCTGGTTTCGTGTGCCGGATTGCAGTCGGATCGCATCGCACAGCGTGCTGGCGGGGCGACGTATCCAAAAATTGTGCCGTTTTTCGGTCAATACTCACAACTGGCGCCAGCGTATCGGCAGATTTTACGCGGGTTAGTCTATCCAGTCCCTGATCCGGCGTACCCGTTCTTGGGCGTGCACTTGACCAAACGAGTCGACGGCGAGATGCTCGTCGGGCCCAATGCATTTTTATCGTTTGGTCGCGAGAATTACACCGGCTGGCGAATCGATGCCGCTGACACGCTCGACGTCGTCGGCAGCCCAAGCTTTTGGAAATTTGCTGGACGAAATATTCGTACTGCGCTCCGGGAATTTGGCGGAGTGGTCTCGCGCAAGCGTTTTATCTCCGGTGCCACAGCCTATGTGCCGAAACTGGTTATGGCGTCGTCTAAACCTATTGCGCGCGGGATTCGCGCCCAGGCGATGGATGCACACGGCCGCCTCGTGGACGATTTCGTTATTGAACACCTAGGGCGGGCAACGTTTTTGCGTAATGCGCCCTCCCCCGGAGCAACGTCGTCATTGGCGATTGCTGAACACATCGTGGCCACGCTCACCGACGCCCACAACCTCTAAGCCGACGAACCGGTGGATAGGTGGTTATTGGTAGGACACGAACCAGGGTTTGGGCTCAATTTCGAAGGTGTCACGAGGGGTGAACATGGGGTTATCCTGGCGGAAGAAGTTCTTCCAGGCCATGTGCATGTTGTCGGGGAGGTCTTCCTTCAGGCTCCGCCAGGTAGCCATTTTTTGTTCGGCGGTGCCGTGGCCGTCGGCGTGTAACACCATGGCCAGTTCTGGGTGGTTGGTGTCGACTTGCTCGCGCCCGCGGATCATTGACAGTCGGAATTGATGCAGGATGACCAGTTTCTGGGGCAGGTCGTGTTTGGCCGTCAGTTCGGCTAACCACCGCGTGGTTTCGTTAATTTCTGCGGCACTGACCGAACCGATTTGTTCCATGTGCCGCTGGCCGGGTGCTAGACGCCACTCGGGGTCCAGGGCCAGTCCCACGTTGGGGCGGGTCAGTAGGTCTTCAAAGAGTTTTGCCTGACTCAGAAAATCGGCGTGACCGGGCTGAAGGTCCAACACCACATACACATCATGTTCTGCTGCGGCGTCCACATAGGCTTCCAGCGCTTGGCTATCCGCCACGGCCGAATAATTACCATCCGCACCGGGCGATGCCGAGGCCATGGTCGCGATGATTTCAAAGGCCGGGATGATGTTTTCACTAGCGTGGGCCTCATACATTTCCGCCAATTCGATGACCCGTTCCACGGACGCCTGCGGGCCCTGTTCCCCCAGGGCGCCGAGTTCAGGGTATTCCGGGTGCCCGTACAGGGCGATGAAGCGCCGGTCCGGGAAAATTTCGGTCCCGCCACCGATCAGTTCAGGTGGTGCTGCACTCGGGGTGGATTCGGCTTCCGCGCTGGGCTGGGTTTGCGTTTCGGAGGAGGCAGGCGGGGATTGCGTCGAACAACCAACTGCCAGTAGTGAGGCCGCGGTGAGCATTGCGATAAGACGAACAAGACGAGACATAGCAGATTCTTTGGTGACAGGTTTTGGACCACGCCAAGCATATACCTTGATCCTGGACACCCCGTGCTCACGCCAGGGGATCACCCCTGCGAAGCGGCGATGATTTGGTCATATCCTTGTTTGAAGGTTGGATAATATAACGGACCCAACAGGGTATGCAGCAACCGGGCATCAAGTATTTTTCCGGCGACGACGTCGTCGGCACGACCCTGCGGTGGTTCCAACTGTAAGCGCTGGGCAATATAATCTACGACGTCGCCCAGCGGGACACCCGGGGTGTGGTCCACCGCGTGCAGTACCGCTGGTGGCTGGGGCATTGTGAGCATCAGCTCCACCACGCGGGCGAGGTCAGTCTGGTGGATGCGGTTGGTGCGTCGTTGCCGGTTAACCTGCTCACCGGTGCGAACTTTGCGGATCAGCATCTCGCGGCCGGGACCATAAATACCGGCCGGACGCAGGATGGTTGCCGCAAAGAGTTCACCAGCCAAGTCTTCGGCGGCCAGCAGGAGTTGGGCACGTTCTGATGCCGGGACCGGGGCATCGTCTTCGGTGATCGGATATGACGCTGAGTTGCCATCAAATACTCGGGTGGATGATACCAACACCACGCGAGTGGGAATTTTCAGGAGCGCTTGTGCAAGATGATTCAGTGCTACCAGGTAGCCGGGTTCATTGGCTACCTTTGGCATGTTCGGGGTCAGCGTGATCACCATTGAGTCGACGTCAGGCAGCGATGTTGTGACCGGTTGGTTCAGATCCACCGAGAGCGGTTGCAAAGGTGCCGGCAGGTCCGTTGCGTTGCGCCGCAGACCGTATACCTGGACGTCGTCCGTGGCCAATCGCTGCCCCAGTTCAGTGCCAAGTTGGCCACAGCCCACCAGCAGAATGTTTTTCGGGGACCTTGCTGCTAAATCCGTCACGTGGGGTTCCATGCTGTGCGGTTAATCTTTGGCCTGACATGCAGCAGCCCAGTGTTCAAACCTGACATCTTCGAGTACTCTCCCGCCCTTTTATGTCCCTGGCGGAAATGCGGTTTTCGTTTTGACCATTGGTCAGCGCCTGGTCGATACCATGGTGTCCGCCGAAGTTGACGAGGTATTCTTTGTGCCGGTGCCTAATGCACACCCGACCGACCATTTCGCCATCCACCTCGACCAGAAAGAAATCGCCAGGGACTTGTCCCGCTGGCAACTTCACGGCGCGTGCTTCGTACAGTGCTCGAACCAGGTTTTCGTCGCAGGGTATAGGGTAGCGCAAGTGCAGTGTCAACACGGCGTCGTTTAAACAAACGTTACCCGAACGGCAGCTTGAACAGCCGCGTGTACTTCGGGGCGTTGGCTACGATCCGAGACGACTTCCAGCACGCGACGACCGTTCGTTGGATCACCCAGCACGTGGATGAGTTGTTGTTCTGAGGTGAGGCGTTCGTGTTTGATACCGTGGGCTGCGCAGATGGCACCGATATTGACGGTGTGGGGCGTGCCGAAGAACCGTTCGACCACCGTGGACATGCCGGGACGGGTGGCCACTTCACCATGTTCCAGCCCATGGAAAATGGCGCCACCGGAATCGTTGATGACGACGATGTCGAGGTTGGGTTCTTGTTCCGTGGGACCAAGCAACAGCCCGTTGGTGTCATAGAGGAACGTCAAGTCACCAACCATCAGGGTGGTACGTTCCTCGGTCGCCAAACTGACACCGGTTGCCGTGGAGATTGTGCCATCAATACCGGCAAGCCCGCGGTGGGCAAAGACCGTGGATGTCGCTTCTGATGGGGGCCGCCAGGCCAGATCGACGTCGCGAATCACTGACGATGAGCCCAAAACGAGTTGCCCAATGGCGGTTGCTGATACCAGTTGGGCGGTTCGCATGGCACCTGGTTTACCAACAGCGTATTGTCGCTGTGTTAGGGCTTGTTCCAGGGCGCGTTGCGCGCGTTGGGCGGCAGACTGCCAGGAACCCAACCATCCCGGAGGACCACTACCAGCAAATTCGGCAAGCTCTTGCAGCTCGGCAACGAGTTGCTCTTTGCGAGCGCCCGGGGAAAACCACCCGACAGGATTGGGATGATAGAGCGCAGACTTAATGTCGTCGCGCTTGAGTAAGGCTTGTAGTTGGCGCGACAGGGTGGGTCGACCAAACAGCACGATCCGACGAATGTGTTTACCGAGCCGATGCGCTTGTTCACCGAGCCCACCGTCGGGTCCTAGCAAATACGGGTAGGCGGCAATCGCATTGCGGGAAAATCGTGCGTTCGATGACGGCTCAGCAAACAGGGGCAGCCCGAGTGCCAGCGCGAAATCGTGGGCGACCGGGCCGGCGCCGTGCCCTGCCACCACGACAGTGTGGCGTTCTCGCAGATTCGAGGCTTCCACTAACTGGTCCTGATAGGACTGCCCGCGCTCCCGCCAACGCTTATCAACGGTAAAGCGCGGCTGTCCCTGTCCGGGTTGCAGTACCGGCAGCACGCCGGTCTCTGCTTCGGGGACGACGGCGAGCGCATCCGGTTGCGGAATGAGGGGTTCGCGGAAACGCACGTTAATGTGCACCGGGCCGGTTGGTGAGCTGGCGGTTCCAGCCCCAACGGCTAATGCGCCCACCACCACAGCGTGGGTCTTTGCGTAGTCGGAGGTATCCCCGGTGACGGTGACTGAGGTCCGAGCGTGCACACCGAAGATATTGCGTTGGTCGGTGGTTTGGTTCGCGCCGGTACATTGGACTTCCGTTGGACGGTCCGCGGTGACGGCGACCAGGCGGATATCGGCGTGGGAGGCTTCCATCATGGCGGGTAACAGGTTGCCTGCGGCAGTGCCCGACGTCGTCACGACGGCCGCCGGGTGCCCAGAGGCCAGGGCAATACCCATGGCGGTAAATGCTGCGGAGCGTTCGTCGATGCGCACGTGCAGCCGCAGGGTTTTGGGATCAGCGGCCTCGGCCAGCGCATATACCAGTGGTGCAGAGCGAGAACCGGGCCCGATGACAACGTGTTGCACCCCGGAATCACGCAGTGCGGTGACGATGGCTCGTGCGGTATCCATGGAATCCATGCGCCCCATCTTACGCGTTTTGCATCAGCACCCCGTGCGCCATTGCCAGTCGCTTATGCCACCAGCGTTGCCGGTCGGCGGGCAGTTTGAGCTGTTCGAGTACTTCTGGGTCGGGCACCGGGGCCGGCCCGGGGGTGAGCATTCCGTGGGTCGGCAGTGCCGGGGTTGCCGGTTCGGTGGCAAATAGGGCCGCGGTGGCTAAGCCACAAGCGTGTTCCAGGCGCGGCAGCGCAGCAGCCAGGGCGACCCCTGCGGCAATGCCCACCGATGAGTCCAGTGCAGAAGAGACCACGGCGTCCAGTCCCGCCTGTTTAACGATGGATAGCGCCCGGCGTACTCCGCCAAGTGGCTGGACTTTAACAACAATCAGATCTGCTGCCTCGGCCTGGGCGACGGCCAACGGATCGGTTTCTTTGCGCACAGCTTCATCGGCAGCAATGAGTACATTACTGCCCGCGGCACGCAAGGCCGCACGCAAGCGAGCCAGCGGTGCTATGCCCGGCACGGGCTGTTCGGCGTAGCGCAGAAACGGCAGCGCAGTGATCACTTTAAAGGCTTGTTCATGTGTGTAACCGGTGTTGGCATCAATGCGAATATCGGCGTCGGGCAAGAGCTCGTGGACGCGTTGGACCCGGGCGATGTCGGTGGTCAAGTCATCTTCTGCGACTTTGACTTTCACCGCTGGGACCGGACCAAATTTGGCCAGTACTGCCGCAACGTCGTCAACAGGCACCGCCGGTACTGTGGCATTAACCGGCACGACGTTTCGCCGCGGTTCAGGCCATCCGTGCCATCCTGCCTCGATGGTGGCAGATAACCACCGGGCTGATTCTTGCGGCCCGTATTCAGGAAACGGGGAAAACTCCGCCCAGCCGGCGGGACCTTTGATCAGCATGACTTCCCGCAGTGTGGTGTTGCGGAATGTGGTGTTCATCGGCAGCCCGATCGCCACGGCGTTTGCGGCTAGTTCGTCCAGAGCAACACCAGCATTTAGCGGTAGGATGTGTGAGTTGTCGACCATGTAGTAAGTCTAGGCTCAATGATACCTCCTGACCCCGTTCATCATTTGCCGGCAGATAATTTTCCGGCGTCCCGGCCGGCCCGCCGGATCGTTCGCATGCCCGGTTCCAGAATCTGGGCCTGGGTGCTATTAGCTGCCGTGATGATCACCGGACTGGCGGCAACCTACCGGATATTTGTGGTGTCCTCCCAGGGACAACTCGTGGATCACGCCGCGTTATCTTCGGCTGAGGTTCGGTTAAAGTCACTACACGCCGCTTTCGTGGGCCTGTTAGCTGACTTGCCGATCGTGGTGGCTGCAATTGCCGCCGCCGGCTTTTTGGTTTTGACATTATGGCGACGCCGCTGGGCTGCCTCGCTGATCGTTGCCCTGACCTTCGCGGCAGCAAATTTCACCACCCAAATGCTCAAATTCCTGTTGGATCGTCCCGAACTGGCCAATGGGGTGCCCTACTACACGGGCAACTCCTTACCCTCCGGGCATGTGACCTTTGCCACCGCCACATTTGCTGCAGTGTTCTTATTGGTAGCCCCTCGCTGGCGCTCTGTAGTCGGGTTAGTCGGTATGATTTTTTCGGCCACCGTTGGTGTGGCAACCTTTTTGGACGGCTGGCATCGCCCCGCAGATATTGTGGCCGCCTACCTGATCGTAGGGTTATGGACGCTGATCGGTGGGTTCATCATCTACCGGATTTCTGCCGATTACAATGTGATTTCCGCACGCTCACGCGCCAAACACGCTTCCCTGAGCGAAATCTTGCTGTGGCTGTTAGCCATCTTCGGTATCGGTGGTGCCGTGGCCATCGTCTTATTGACCGGCGGCCAGGGTGCACTGCCAACCCATTTTGAACAGGTGACCCCGTCACTGCGCTGGTTCAGCTTTGGGGCAATGCTTATTGTCGGTGCCGCATCGTTGGTATGTGCCCTGTTGACCAGTTTCTTCCGTTGGGAAGCCGGCCGAGAAGCTGCTGCCGACCACCGTCAGGTGCCGCGTTAACCTCGGGGTAGAAAAACGTTCTAGGATATTTCCATGTCAACGTTGCGCACAGTGAATCACCAGGACGTCGAACCGAAAAATAAACTCGACAAATTCTTCAAAATTTCCCAACGCGGTTCAACGCTGGGCGCCGAGATTCGTGGTGGCCTGGCAACTTTCCTGGCCATGAGCTACATCATTGTGCTCAATCCGTTGGTCCTGTCCGGGGCAGACGGTTCCGGACACACCCTGGGAATCTCCGCTGTTGCCGCAGCCACGGCTCTGATCGCCGCCGTCATCACCTTGCTGATGGGCCTGTGGGCCAACCACCCCTTTGGTTTGGCCGCCGGGCTGGGAGTCAATGCGCTATTGGCCATCACGATTGCCACCACCCCGGAACTCACCTGGCCCGAAGTCATGGGTCTGGTCGTTGTTGCCGGACTCGTAATGGTCCTGCTGGTACTTACCGGCTTCCGAACCGCTGTGTTTCGTGCTGTACCGGATGCGATCAAGACCGGCATCGTCGTCGGCATTGGCTTTTTCATCACGCTCATCGGCCTGGTCAACGCCGGCTTTGTGCGTCGTATCCCAGATGAGGCCGGTACCACCGTTCCACTGGGACTGGGCATCGACGGTGAACTGTCGGGCTGGCCCGTCCTGGTGTTCGTCATCGGCCTGGCGCTCACCGCCATCCTGGTCGTGCGCCAAATACGCGGCGCGATTCTGATCGGCATTGTTATCTCCACTATCCTGGCTAATATTTTGGAAGGTGTATTCCACATCGGTCCATCAGTTGACGACGCCGGCAATGTCAATCCCGAAGGCTGGAGCCTCGTGGCCCCATCCATGCCCGGCTGGAGCGCACCCGATCTCAGCCTGTTAGGCAATGTGTCACTTGGCGCATTGAGCTCCATCGGCTCTGTTGCGACCGCACTATTAGTGTTCGCCATCCTGCTGTCAGTATTCTTTGATGCGATGGGCACCTCGGTAGGCTTGGCCCGCGAGGCCGGCAACGTGGACGACGTCGGCAATATTCCCAACCTTGACCGTGTGCTGTTAGTCGATGCGCTTGGTGTGACCGCCGGCGGCGCAGGCTCGGCGTCATCGACCCAAATTTTCGTCGAATCCGGCACCGGCATTGGCGAAGGTGCGCGCACCGGATTCGCCTCACTTATTACCGGTGTGCTGTTTCTGGCGGCAATGTTTCTCACCCCGCTGATCTATCTGGTCCCCTTCGAAGCCGTGGCACCGGCCCTGGTCATTGTGGGGTTCATGATGATCTCACAAGTCCGCCAGATCGACTGGAACGACGTCGGTGCTGCCATCCCAGCGTTCATTACGTTTGCCCTGATGCCATTTACCTACTCGATCGTCAACGGCATCGGCGCCGGTATCATTGCCTACGCCGTGATTCGTACCGGTCAGGGACGCGGACGCGAAGTGCACCCGCTGTTATGGGTTGTGGCTATCGCATTTGTGTTCTATTTCGGAATGGGCGTATTCCAAAACATGCTGGGACTCTAAGTCCCTATAGTGGAGACCATGACTTCTACCCCTCCAAAAGCTCAAAGAAAACCGGTCACCGCTCGCTATCACGGCGTCGACCTGGTCGATGAATGGGACTGGCTCAAAGACCCCGAAGACCCAGCTGTCATTGCGCACCTGGAAGCCGAGAATGCCTATACCGAAGCCGTCACGGCCGATCAGCAACAGTTACGCGAGGCGATCTTTGGTGAAATCAAAGCCCACACCGTAGAAACCGATATGTCAGTGCCTTCGCGCATTGATGACTGGTGGTACTTCACCCGCACCGAAGAAGGTGCCCAGTACGCGGTACACTGCCGTGTGCCGGTCGAAAACGACTCGTGGGAACCACCCCAAATTCAACGCGGCGTAGCGTTGGAGGGTGAACAAGTCATCCTGGATGGTAACGTTGAGGCCCAAAAAGTTGCGTTCTTCTCACTCGGCGGTCTGACCGTCTCCCCCGACGGCAACCTGCTGGCCTACCTGGTGGATGAAACCGGCGACGAACGCTTCACCCTGCGTGTCAGAGACTTACGCAACGGCGAACAACTGCCCGATGAAATCTCCGGGTTAGCCTACGGGATCGCCTTTGACCCTTCCGGCACGCGCTTATTCTATATGGAGCCCGACGACGCCTGGCGCCCCTACCGACTGCGCTCCCACCGCCTGGGTACAGATGTCAGCGTCGACGCCGTCATCTATCAAGAAGACGACCCACAAATGTGGGGCGGCTTGGGACTGAGCCCAGATAAGACCAAACTGCTGTTAGAACTGGGCAATTCAGAGGTCACGGAAACCCACATCTTGGATCTAACCCAGATTGCTGCACCGTTGGAAATGGTGATCAGTCGCGAAGATCACTCGCTGCACGATGTGTTGCCGGTCGGGGATCAGTATCTGATCACACACAACCGTGCCGCCGATGGCACGCACCTGCCCAATAACCAGGTGTCCATTGTCGACGCCGACAAGGTCGCGGATCGTTCAGCTTGGCGCACCGTGTTTGAACATTCCCAGACCGTAAAGCTCGACGGCGTGGGTGTCACTCGACAATACCTATTTGCCGCTGTGCGGTCCGAAACCACCCCGCGCATGTGGGTGCTGCCGCTTGAGGGCATTGGTACGCAACACCAGGCCGACGTCGTAGAACCCGCATTTGCCGAGGAACTGTATTCCGCTACACCAATTGGCCAGCACATCGATTCGCCATATATTCGGTTGGGGTATACCTCTTGGATTACACCCTCGCAGGTGCTGGATTACGATCCCGCCACGAATTCCTCAAAGCTGCGCCGCCAGACTGAGGTTCCCGGATATGATCCGTCACAGTATTTGGTCGAACGCTGGTGGGCACCGGCCGAATCCACGGACCGCAATATTGCTATTCCATTGACCGTAATTCGCCATAAGGATGTTGAGTGGAATGGCGATAATCCCGCGCTGATCTACGGCTACGGGTCCTATGAGGTCTCGATGGACCCCGGTTTTGGTCCCGCACGGCTGTCACTGTTGGATCGAGGCGTTCTATACGTCGTCGCCCATGTGCGCGGGGGCGGTGAACTGGGTCGGGCCTGGTACGAAAATGGGAAGAAGCTGGCCAAGAAGAACTCGTTTACCGACTTTATTGATGCCACACGGTTCGTTGCAGCATCCGGGTGGGTGCATCCGGACAAGATTGGTGCGATGGGTGGCTCCGCAGGCGGACTGTTGATGGGTGCTGTGTTAAATATGGCCCCCGAACTGTACCGCGTGTGTGTGGCTCAAGTGCCATTTGTTGATGCGCTGACCTCTATTTTGAATCCTGACCTCCCACTGACCGCGCTGGAATGGGAAGAATGGGGCAACCCAATCGAAGATAAACAAGTCTTCGAGTACATGCTCAACTACACTCCGTACCATAACGTGGAGCCCACAAAATACCCGGCCATCGCGGCGGTCACGTCATTGCACGACACCCGGGTGCTCTACGTTGAACCGGCCAAGTGGGTGCAAAAACTCCGTGCCAAAGGTACCAGCGATCAGGATACTTCGCTTGCCGAAGGTGGCTCCCCGATCGTGCTCAAAACTGAGATGGAAGGCGGTCATGGTGGAGCATCGGGCCGATACCGAGCCTGGGAGGACCGTGCCTGGGATTTCGCCTTCATCCTTACCGCTCTCAATGCCCAACAACGCGTCTTCAACCAGGAGAATTCATGACCATTAAAGCTGGAATCGTAGGCTACGGAAATCTCGGCCAAGGAGTCGAGTACCTGATCAATTCACTGGACGACTTTGAGCTGTTTGGAATCTTCTCACGTCGTCAAACCTTAGATACCGACGCCGATGTCTATCCGGTCGAGGAGGCTGCCAAATACAAAGACGACATTGACGTGATGTTTTTGTGTGTCGGGTCAGCTACTGACATCCCGGATCAGGCAACTGGTTTCGCAGAGCACTTCACCACCGTTGATACGTATGATAACCACTCAAAAGTGGCCGAGCATCGTGCTGCCATGCAGAAAGTTGCTCAAGCCAATGACAATGTTGCTGTGGTGTCCACCGGTTGGGACCCGGGCCTGTTCTCTATGAACCGCGTTTTAGGGCTCAGCCTGTTCCCTGAGCCTGTGCAAAACACGTTCTGGGGCAAAGGCCTTTCCCAAGGTCACTCTGATGCGGTACGTCAGGTTCAAGGGGTCAAACGCGGAGTCCAATACACTATCCCGGCGCAGGATGCGATTGATCAAGCACGCGCGGGCAATGGTCAAGGACTGTCCAAAACCGAAGCTCATGACCGGATCGTCTATATTGTTGCCGATGCAGCCGACCACGATCGCATCCGCGAGGAAATCGTGAGCATGCCAGCATACTTCGAACCGTATGACACCACTGTTCACTTCATTTCTGAAGAAGAATTTGAGCGTGATCATCAAGGTGCCCCACACGGTGGTCATGTGATTACGACGGGGAACCTTCAAGGCCACAATGCCAGCGTTGAGTTCAGCTTAGACTTGGAGTCGAACCCAAACTTCACTGCCGCAGCCATGGTTGCTTTTGGTCGTGCTGCCGCACGGCTCAAAGCACAGGGCCATTCCGGTGCCTTTACCGTGTTAGAAGTCCCGCTGTATTTGCTCAGCCCACAGTCACTGGATGACCTGTTGAAGTCGGAAATCATCTAACGCAAACTCTCAGTTGGTGGCGTGGTCAAGGAACACTTTGGCCACGCCACTGCGTTTTTATTTCCTCTTTGGTTCAGACGTTGAATACTTTGATCAGCATCGTAAGTATTGAGTAATAGCAATCCGGTGCCGCCGGCGATGATACGTTTCGGGCTGTTTCCTTGGTCGCAAAATCCGTTTTGGACTCGGTTCTAGAAACGCAGCACTATGTGAAGGTGGTTCCTGAAGTTCCGGTGGCTTCGCAGGATCGATTTCAAATTCTTGGCCCGGTAGCAGTGGTCCCGCAGGGTTGGTGTATTGGTGTCCCGTTGGTGTCTCTACTTTCAGTGACTGATCATCTCCGGTGTGCTTCCAACCCCGGTTTTCTTTGAGCTGGTTGCAGTAACTACAAAGTCCTGAACCATTCTTGAATTCTGTTTTACCACCCTTGGCATGACCGTCGATATGGTCACCCTCTTTCATAGTGGCTTCACAGAAAGGATTACGACAACCGTTGTCTCGAATCAATAAGATTTTGCGCAATCCGGCAGCGAAACCTCGGCCGCGAGACTCCATGGCCAGCAGCTGTGTCGCGGTGGGATCGGTAAATAGTCGGCGTAATAACACATGCAAATCGTCGTGAGCCAACCATTCACGAGCGATGTCTGCAGGAATTGGGCCGTGTCCGGCCAACCAGGCAGCCGTATCAGATTGTCCCAACAGAGTTTGTGGGGTCATCATAACCACGAGATCGACTTTAGCTGCTGCCATGGGATTTGGATTGCCAGTGCACCATTGCGCTAGCAAGTCAAACATGACTTGATCGCGGGTTCGCTTCTTGCCTTTCGCGTCCTGAGATTTCCCCGAATTCATGATGCTTTTTGCTTTCGATTCCACAGCGTTCATCATGTTCTGAATAACCGGTGCAGGTCCGTACGCAGTTAACAGTGCCATGCCGTCGCCGGCAGGTTGACACGTGACGCGGCGAGCGTCGTTGGCTTTGCGATGTCGGGTAACTGCTGCGGTATGGTCTAGTGTTTGTGCATAGGCTCGAGCCTGTTTGCCAAGATCCTTGGGACTGGCGACGCCGAGCCGATCCTTCAACACCGCATCAACTTTACGACGATGCTCTTCCGATAATACCTCGGTAGCTTTGGCAATACTTTGGGCGTGTTCTTGTCGAATCTTGCCGGCGACCAGGGCCGCTTTTGTATGTGGCAGATCCTGATCCAGGGCCCGGGAAAGGTCTAAGAATTGTTTACCTTTTGCGGGGGACTCACCTCGAGCCAACGCGATTTCACCGGCAATGCCTTTGCCACGATCTGCTTTCGGAATCTGTTGCGCTTTCTCAGCAGCGATGCGTTTACGCTCAAATTCAGCAACTTCAGCAGCCATAGCAGCGTCGACTTGACCTCGAAGCCGCTGATACTGCTGAATTCTGTCGATATGTTCCTGCTCTGTCGATGCCACAGGGCGCGACGCCATCCAGTCACCCAGAGCGGTGACCGGATTCGTTTCAACAGGAGGATTCGTCGTCATGCCCATAACCATAGCGATGGGGTCGAACACGACAAGCCACGGAATCCCAGCTTGTGGATAATTTGGTGTTATCCACAGATCAGCGTCCAGTGGGCCTCAGGTCAGCGCCGTTTCCAATATGTTGGAAGTCCTACAGACCGTGGCGATCAAGTAATTCCGCTACCCGGTCACCTGGCCATTGCTTGAGAAAGCGTCGATAGCTGCTCAGGCGGTCAGCAAGTTCCTTTTCGAATTCGGCAGGAGGTAAATACGACTCATAAGGGTGTGGCACCGGGCTTGTGCGGTGGTATTCGTTGATGCCATAAGCACCGGAGGCATAGACCCGCTCATGTTCGTCCCAGTCTGCTGGTCCCCCGGGAATATCGGGCAGTTGTAGCAGCAAGCCCAATACCAAACCGGTGCGGTCGCGTCCGGCGGTGCAGTGCAGGACGGTTCCTGCCTCAGTCCAGGAGTCGCGCACGGTTGTAACTGCTGTGGCGACCTTATCGCCGAAGGTTTCCATTGTGTCCGCATAGGCGTCCGGGTGCATTGGGTAGGGTGCGTTACGTTGCCAGAAGGGTTCATGGTCGATGTCTTCCACCGGCAGGTGAATGCGCTGGATCTCACGGGGCACAGTTGCTTCAGGGTCGAGTTCACGGCGCTTGATCTCCGGTGGGGTGCGCACATCGATCACGGTTGCAACGCCGTCATCGAGCATTTGCTGCCACCCGGTAGTGTCGACCCACTCGGATCGGCCCATGCGCCATAAGTGTGGTCTGACGTGCCAGGCGTTGCGGGCCCCAGACCAATCAGCTGGATGAAGATACTGCATTGTAGAAGAGACCATAGGTATAGACTAGGCGATGTGAGTACCTACCCTGTCCCCGAAAAAGTTTCCGATATCTTTGAGCCGAAGCTGTGGCGTGAAGTCCAAGGTTTCGATTTCCAAGACATTACGTATCACCGCCACGTAGAACGTGACACCGATGGTCATTGGGTGCGCGATCTGGGCACCGTGCGTATTGCTTTTGACCGCCCGGAGGTGCGCAACGCTTTTCGTCCCGGCACGGTCGATGAACTGTACCGGGCCCTTGATCACGCGCGGATGACCTCCGACGTCGGCACGGTGTTACTCACCGGCAACGGCCCGTCTGCCAAGGACGGCGGCCATTCATTCTGTTCGGGCGGAGACCAGCGAATCCGTGGCCGTGACGGTTACCGCTATGCCGAGGGCGAGACCGCCGAATCCGTAGATCCTGCACGGGCGGGCCGGCTGCACATTTTGGAAGTTCAGCGCTTAATGCGCACCAGCCCCAAAGTGATCATTGCTGTGGTCAATGGTTGGGCGGCCGGTGGTGGACATTCGCTGCACGTCGTCGCCGATTTGACCCTGGCCTCCAAGCAACACGGCAAATTCAAACAAACCGATGCGACCGTGGGTTCCTTTGACGCCGGCTACGGTTCAGCACTGCTGGCCCGTCATGTCGGTCAGAAGCGTGCTCGAGAAATATTCTTCACCGCCCGCGAATACTCTGCCGACGATATGTTGGCGATGAATGCGATCAACGAGTCGGTCAACCACCAAGACCTGGAAAACGTGGCGCTGGAATACGCGGCCGATATTAACGCCCAATCACCGCAGGCGATCCGCATGCTGAAATTCGCATTCAACCTCGCCGACGACGGTATGGCCGGTCAACAGGTTTTCGCCGGTGAAGCCACCCGGATGGGTTACATGACCGACGAGGCGGTTGAAGGACGCGACGCGTTCTTAGAAAAACGCGATCCAGATTGGTCGAATTTCCCGTACTACTTCTAATGGACGCTTATCACGCTCTGCAATACGGCATCCCGTTCGAGACGACTGCTCACGGCGTCATCGAACGTCCCGATATCACCGACCCAATCCGCGGCCATCCGGAGGCCATCGCCGTCGTGCGGACCTCCGGGTCCACCGGAACCCCCAAACAAACGCTGTTGACGGCCTCCGGACTGGCAGCCTCAGCTGAGGCCACCGCCCAACGCATCGGCGGTCAAGGCCAGTGGCTGTTAGCGGTTGGCACCCAGTATGTTGCCGGGTTGGCTGTAGTGTCCCGCTGTGTGCAGGCCGGCACGGTACCGGTGACCATCGATCCGGGTTTTAGCCCGGCGGAGTTTATCGCCGGCACCAACCAGCTGGACCACGAGTTCACCGCCGTCTCCCTGGTACCAACCCAAATGCTGCGCCTATTGGACGACGACGCCGCGATAGCTGCACTCCAGTCGTATTCGGCAATTCTGGTCGGCGGCGCGGCAATTCCCGAACGCATTACTGAAGCCGCAAAACGCTACGGTTTGAACCTGCATCGGACCTACGGGATGTCAGAAACCTGCGGCGGGTGCGTATATGACGGCGTCCCGCTACCCGGTGTCACCGTCGATACGATCGCCCACAACGGGGTCGACCGGTTGCGTATTACCGGTCCGATGGTCGCCGCCGGCTACTTTGACAACCCAGAACTCACTGCCGCGCATTTTGTTGACGGCGCGTATCTGACCGATGACTACGGGACCGTGACAGACGGCGTCGTTGCAGTGCACGGCCGGTTAGATGATGTCATCAATACCGGCGGGGTGAAGGTGTCAGCGGCTAAGATACAACAGGTACTGCAGCGCTGGGTGCCCGAAGCATTCGTCACCGGGATTCCGGATGCTGCATGGGGCCACCGGGTGTCCGCCGTCGTCACCGGAGATGTTTCCGAACAGGTCCTGGCCGATGCCGTGCGCAGCGCCATGGGTGCACCGGCGGTACCAAAAACGTGGTTGCGACTCGACGCGTTGCCGATGTTAGAAAACGGCAAACCGGACCGCATCACTCTGACAAAATGGTTAACAAAGGAATAGCATTGGCTTCGTTTTCCCAGTGGGTGGCAGCCGCCCGCTTACGCACTCTGCCCATGGCCATCGCCCCGGTCGTGGTCGGTTCCGCCGCCGCAGCGCAGCTTGGATCTTTCCACCTTGGCAAGGCGCTGCTGGCGCTGATCGTGGCTTTGGCCCTGCAGATCGGGGTGAACTACTCCAATGATTATTCCGATGGGATTCGGGGCACCGATGATCATCGGGTCGGCCCGTTTCGTATTACCGGGTCGGGGGCTTCAGCACCTGTCACGGTGCGCAATATGGCGTTCACGTTCTATGGGGTGGCCGCCGTCGCAGGGCTGGCACTGACCCTGTGGGCGAATGCTTGGTGGCTGATCCTGGTTGGGGTGGCCGCGATCGTGGCCGCCTGGTACTACACGGGTGGTAAGAACCCGTACGGGTATTTGGGGCTTGGCGAAATTTTCGTGTTCATTTTCTTCGGGCTGGTCGCCGTGCTGGGGACCACCTATACCCAAGCCGGGCAGCTATCCGGTCTGGCCTGGGCCGGTGCGGTCGGCACCGGGTTGGTCTCCACCGCCCTGCTGATGGCCAATAATGTTCGTGATATCCCCACCGACCGGCAGGCCGGCAAACGCACCCTGGCTGTTCGCTTGGGCGATACGAAAGCCCGCTGGTCGTATCCGGTCATGCTGGCAGTCGCTGTGGCCGCACCACTGTTTTTCGTGCGCGAGTACCCGTGGATGTGGCTGATGCTGATCCTGCTGGTCATTTCGCTGCGCCCATCGTTAATCATGCTGGAGGCAAAGGAACGCGGTGCGCTGATACCGGTGCTGAAAATGACCGGATTATTTGGCATCCTCTACGCCATTTTGTTCACCCTCGGCATTGCGTTGTAAGTCTTGGGGATCAGCAAACCGGCCCTGGGTATAAGCGTCTTCGGCGTCGGCGTCGTCCACGGCGGTCTTATTGCGCTTGCGCGAATCCAGGGCGCGCATCAGATCTTGGGAGGCGTCCTGGCGCAGTTTTGGGGTAAATAGGTAGGTCAGGGCAAATCCGACCACCAGGCCCACGGCCAGTGCGTAGAACACGTTGTCGGTCAGGAATACGGTAATAAAAAAGCCGACCCCAAATAATAAGAACCGCAGGGCGGTATACATCCAAAATTTCATGTCAGTCTCCATTCCGGCTTCGGTGTGCGTTCTGCCTGCCAAGTTCGTAAGATAGGAAATATGCCACGTTTGCTCATTCCACTGATCCTCGTATCCGTCGGTGTCATGATTTACGCTCTCATCGAGGCGATTTCGACACCGTCCTCTCGGGTGCGCATCATGCCCAAGGGCGTGTGGATTGTCGTCATTATCCTGATTCCACTGGTCGGTGGTGTGCTGTGGCTGTTATTCGGGAACCAAAATTCGTATTTGGCGTCCACCGTACAGGGTTTCAAAAAAACCTCTGGTCCGGCTCGTCCTACGAGACCCGATGACGACGACGACTTCCTGCGCTCACTCGACATTCAACGCGCCCAGCAGAAAAAGGCCGAGGAATTGCGCAAGCGCGAAGAAGAACTTCGACGTCGTGAAGAACAGCTCAAGCCCAACAACGATTCAGACACGGATGATGACACGGATTCACCGAACGGTCAGAATCCGGCGTAGGAGTGCAGCGACGGGAAGTACATGTTCACGATCGTGTAGTTGAACACCAGGGCCAAGAACCCGGTGATGTTCAACCAGGCTGAACGGGTCCCCGTCCAACCGCGGGTCGCACGCGCGTGCAGGTAGCCGGCGTAGATCACCCAGATCACAAACGTCCAGACTTCTTTGGCGTCCCAGTTCCAGTACCGGCCCCAGGCCTGTTCTGCCCAAATGGCCCCGGCGATCAGGGTGAAGGTCCACATTACAAAAGCGATCGCGTTGAGTCGGTACGACCAGTTTTCTAACGCCAACGACGACGGTACCAGGCGCATGAACCCGGTGACCGCATTGTTTTTCTCGGCACGCTGTTTGATCAGCTGCAGTACCGACATGGCAAAGGTGAGCGAAAAAATTCCGGTGGCAATCACGGCCACCGAAACGTGGGTGATCAGCCACCAGGATTGTAGTGCCGGTTGCACGTTGCCCACCGGCGTTGGGAAGCCAATGGTTGCGGCAATCATCATCAGTAGGACCACACCGGAGACGAATGTTCCCACAAAGCGCAGGTCCTTGCGCAATAGAAACACCAGGTAAACAATCGCGATGACCAGGGCCCCCGAGGTCATGAACTCATACAGGTTGCCCCACGGTGCACGCGAGGCGGCGACTGTGCGGGCGACGACGGCAAATGCATGGGCCAGGGTTGCAATGGTCATAATCGCCACCCCAATATTGGCCGCCGGGCGTTTGATCGAATCGGTGTATTCCATGTCATCGGACACCAACTGAGGTGCCGGCGTGCGCTCGGTGACGCTCGGTCCCCCGGCTCCGACGAGCTCTTTGGCCTTTTCGCTTTGGAGTTCGGCCTCGAGTTTACGGATCGACTGGGACGCGGTGGCCATGTCCCAGGAGAAGAACAGGAACGCCACCAGGTAGATCAGTGCGGCAATGAGCATGAACAATTCGCTGTAGGATGCCAGCGTTTCGTTGACGGGTGTCATGAGTCCTCCGAAGTGTCTGGCGGGATGACCGGCCAAGTGTTGTCAAATGATTGACGAAGCTTAATGTTTTCATCGCGCAGCCCAAAGGTCTCACCGCGGGCTAGCAGACCGTATTCGATCACCGTGTGACCATCCTGTGCATAGGCTTTGACCCAGGCACGACGACGGCGCACATACAGTGAGATGACCAGGGCCACCAGTGCCAGACTTGCGAAGATTGCGACACCCCATTTGGAGGGGTCGTAGTGCAGGTCTAGCCCGATGTAGCGGTCCCACGAGTCGAACGTGATGGTACCCATGTTATCGGGCAGCTCGTAGGTGTCGCCAACACCCAGGGTGATCCCACCGTTGTCATTATCGCGCGAGTTCAACTCGGTCATGGTGTCGGTATCGAGCACATAGACATTTTGTGGCACACCCGAATCCAGGCCGATGTCACCGTAGTACGAATTCAAAATCAGTTCAGGGTTATAGGCATCCGGGTCGATCGAGATTGCCACGCCGTCGTCACCGGTATACGACGTCGGTAGGAACAGTCCAACAAAGCCCAGCTGTTCGGGGCGAGCATCCGGCACCTTGAGTACAACCAGCGAACTGTTGACGTTAGGATCCTGGATCTGGGCGATGACCGGACCAGAATAGGCCACGTCGCCATTGCCATCGGTCACGGTGATATTTGGCGCGTACCCGTTACCCACCAAGAAGATGCGCACCCCGTCGATGGTCAGCGGGTCATTGACCTTGATCTCGTCGGCGTATGTTTCGGCACCCGGTGCCGGGGTCACCTGCATGGCTGCGGTGTAATCCAGTGCCTGGCCGTAGTGCGATTCAGATTCGCGATCAAATACGACGTCGAAGTCTTCCAGTGCAATGGAAAACGGGTGCAGTCGGTCTTCAGAAAACGCGGTGCCGGGCGTAAAGGAGTCATAGGAGACCAGGTTATTGGTAAACCCTTCACCTTCGACAATGATCTTCTGGCCTTCGTATTTATACAGCCCGCCGATCCCCATGAACACGATGACGCCGAGTAAGCCAAAGTGGAATAAAATATTGCCAATTTCGCGGGTGTAGCCGCGTTCAGCACCAACTGAACCATCACGCAATTGGGTTCGGTAGCCGGCTTTTTTCAAAATCTTTTCGGCATCCACCAGGGCTTCGTCCGGGGTGGGACCGTTGGTTTCTAAGACCAGCTGGCCGTATTCGGGTAGTCGTTTCAGGTTGCGCGGGGTGCGGGCAGGTGGTTGGCGCAGGGTTTTGAGGTGTTGGCGTCCGCGCGGCCATAAACAGCCCACCAGCGAAACCATCAGCAGCAGATAGATTGCCGAGAACCACGGGGAAGAATACACATCAAACATCCCCAGGGCATCCATAATGGGCCCCAGGGTAGGGTTATCTTCGATCCAGGTTTCAACGACGTCGGCACCGGCGCGACGCTGGGGGAACAGCGACCCGGGCACGGCAGCTACCGCCAGCAGTAACAGCAGCATCAGCGCGGTTCGCATGCTGGTCAGCTGGTTCCAGATAAATCGCAGGGTGCCGCGGAATCCTAACGAGGGTAGGGTGGGTTGTTGGGTACTCAAATTGGAAGTGTCACCTCGTTAGCGAACCAGCTTTGCAGCTGATTGACCCAGTCAGTCCATAGCCCGGTGGCCATGGCCAGTCCCAGCAAAATCAGCAGCACCCCGCCGGCACGCATAATAAATAGGCGGTGTTTGCGGAAAAACGCCAGCCGTTTCATCCCGCGTGAGAACCCTAGGGCCAGCAGAATAAACGGTATGCCCAAGCCTAGCGAGTACACCACGGCCAGCACGCCACCGCGCCACAGGTTATCGGTACCCGCGCTCGACATGGCAATGACCGCAGCCATGGTTGGGCCGATGCATGGAGCCCAGCCCAGCCCAAAGATCATTCCCAGCAGTGGGGCGCCCCACAGTCCTGCATTGGGTTGGTACTGAATTTTGCGGTCCCGCTGGAAAAATGACAGCCCGCCCATGAACACAACGCCCATAATGATCACGACGCCGCCCAGCACCTGGGTGAGCCATTGGCCGTCACCTTTGAGCCAAATAAATACTCGACCCAGCAGTAGTCCCGCGGTTACAAAGACGACGGTAAATCCCAGCACAAACAGGGTGGTGCCGATGAGCATGCGACCGCGTTTAGTGTCTTGGACACTGGCACCGGACAGGCCGGACACGTAGCCGAGATACCCGGGTGCTAGCGGAAGCACGCACGGCGAGAGAAAAGAAACCAGCCCGGCGAGAGCGGCCACGGGCATGGCAAGCCACATGGACCCATCGAGGGCTATCTCGGCGAAGGGGTTATTCATTCATCCACCACACCGGTCAGCAGTGATTTCAACGTGGAATGTTCCACGGAGCCTAGAACACGAGCGGCCACGCGGCCTTCGTCATCCAAAATCAGTGTGGTGGGAACGGCCTGTGGTGGTACGTAGTCGGCGAAGTCGAGCAAAATTTTGCCGTCACGACCTTCAATCGAGGGGTATTGGATGTTGAAGTTGCGTTCAAAGGCTGCGGCCGTTTCTGCGACGTCGCGCACATTGACACCCACGAAGGTAACATCGTCACTGAATTCTTGACTCAGATTCGCTAAGTCGGGGGCTTCTACACGGCAAGGCGCACAGGAAGCGTACCAGAAGTTCACCAGGACTGGACCGTCTAGCGTCTCGGTGGAGATGGTGTCACCGTCGAATGTCTGACCGGAAAATTCTACAGGTTCACCCCGGTCTTCAACGGCGAGTTCCATAACGGAGCCATCTCCGGCAATGTAGTTTTTACCACCGGAGTTTCCTGCCTGGGCGGCCAGCGGGTCATCCGATGCACACGCCGTTAGCAATGCCGCCCCGGCAATGGCTAGGCCGATCAGTGCGCGTGACGTCTTATTGCTCACAAGTTTTCCCTTTCAAATACCGCGCTAGATTCTAATTCCGGTTACTGAGTAGTTCCTGAGTGTTTAGGCGCCCGGTAACGCGGCGGCTTGTTTGCTCAGGTGTTCAACCGGTTCGGTGTAATGCACGGTTGGAATACGTTGTCCAGGTGTGAATTCGAAACTTGTCACAGATGCCAATGAGCACTCACGACGACGCGGGTCGTGTGCCAGCAGCTTGCCCTCGGCCGAGAGCCGGGTCACCCAGATGGGCAGCTGGTGAGACACCACAATTGCGCAAGAGCCCGGCCCGTACGTCGTCATGAGCTCATCGCGCAGATCTTGGATTGCCTCAGCGACGCGGGCTGCTTGCTGAGCATACGGTTCGCCCCACGACGGGCGCAGGGGGTTGAGGACCAACGGCCACAGTTTCGGGCTGCGCAAGCGACGGCGCATGTCAGAGAGGCCTTCAAATTTATTTTCTGCTTCGAGTACACGGGATTCTAGGCGCACGTCGAGGTCAAATTTTTTGGCCATCGGGGCGATGGTTTCTCGAGCGCGCTGCAGCGGGGATGAGACCAGGATGGCCGGTGTCTGGTTCCAACCGTCGGCAAGTTCTTGAGCCATCTGCTGACCAAGTGCTGAGAGTCCGAACCCAGGAAGACGGCCGTAGAGCACCTTGTCAGGATTAAATACTTCGCCGTGGCGAACCAGATGCACGCTAACTGTCATACCGGCTATTTTTGCATAGAGTTCACCAACCCTTTGGCCGAAGGCCCCCTGGCACATGATGCTTAAGCTACCGGGTAAGAATTTTGCTCCGGCCAGTGACTTCTTGAGGCCTGAGGAGTCGTTAGGATGGAGACAAGAAATTATTGAAAGGCCTGTGATGAACGACAATCAGCCCAAAGAGCAGCCAGACTATGGTGTGCGGTTAACCGGTGACGAGCTGGCTGCATACCAGCAAAAATACCAGTCGCAATCGCCGGGTGCACAAAATCCGTCCGAGTATGGTCCTCAGGGTCAGCCACAACACGGGGCCTCAGAATACGGGCCCCAGGGTGGCACTCAACCGCCGACTAGTGGCCAATATCCTGGGTATCAGCAACCAGGCTATGGTCAACCCGGTTTTCAACAGCCAGGTGCCCCATATGGTCAGCCGTTGGGTGGACCACAGCTCCACCCGGATATGGCTAAAGAACCGGCCCGAGCAAAATCCGTCAACACCGCATTTTGGTCCATCATCGTTGCCGGGGTTGCGTATGTGTTATCCATTGTGGTTACGGTTCCGCTGCCTAACCGTGGCTACAGTGATGAAGACCTTGCCCTGTTGGAAAGTATCCTTGGTCCGATGCTGTCCGAGGCACCATTTCAAAGTGTCGAGGCCTACCTGAATTCTCCGATGATGAGCGCGGCGATGATTGGCCAAGCGGTCATCGTTATGATCATGTATGTTCTGGTGGCACTGGGGATACGACATGGTTGGCGCTCAGCACGCATCATCGGCACTATCTTTGCGGTGCTGTCGCTGTTGAGCCTCAGTTTTGTCACACCATTATCTGGCACGTTCTCTGCGCTGGCTGTTGTGCTGGGCATTGTTGGGATCGTCTTTGCGTGGCTTCCCTCATCCACCGAATACTTCCGACGCAAGGCCTGGCAGAAAGCCGCAAAACGTGCTTACCCGGACGCCCCATCGCGATGAAACGCTAAAATCTGCAATTCTGCAGATAGGTCTACGGTTTGTATCTTGACATGGTCGGGAACCTGAAGTCTGCGGGGCGCAAAATTCAGGATCCCGGTGATCCCGGCATCGACCAGGATATCGGCAACCTCCTGTGCGACACTTCCCGGCACCGCCACAATGGCTAATTCCATATCGTGGTCGGTGCCGATGTCATGAATATCCACAATCGTGTACCCGTTGATGGTTGTGCCGATCTTGGCCGGATCGCTATCGGCCACCGCGGTGATGTGCATGCCGCGGTCGCCAAAGCCTTCATAGGACATCAGTGCCGCCCCCAGATTACCGGCGCCAACTAATAGCACGCGCCGGCCGCTGGTCACCCCGAGGATATGAGCGATCGTGTAGCGTAGCGCGTCCACCGAGTAGCCAAGCCCTGCGCGACCGCTGTGGCCCAGAGCCGCCACGTCCTTGCGGGTAAGGGCATCAGAACATCCCAGGGCTTTGGCAAGCTGCGCAGAGGTTACATATGCAATCCCCGCTGCTCGTAAGGCATCCAAATAGTGTAAGTATTGGGGCAGTCGAGACAGTGTGCGCGTCGATAGTTTTTTGGCCTGAGGCTGATGCGTCATGATTCCAGTCCGGCTTCAATCATCAGCCGCAGACGTGCCGGGTCGATCACCCAAAAGTCCCGTTGTTTGTCGTTAATAAACAGCACCGGAATTTCTTCGGCAAATTGTTCAGCCAATTCGGGATGATCGGTGGTCGAGATCTCTTGCCAACCGATGTTGTATTCAGACGTGATCTCGTCCATGGTCTGCTTGGCGGCAGCGCACAAGTGGCATTGCGGCTTGGTCAGCAGTTTCAGGTCCACTGAAGGCTTCTTTCGCTGTGCTAAACATAAAGCCGCCTGCAAGAGGCGGCTTTATATTGTGACAAATTCTGGTGGGTTATTCGTCGGTACCGGTGGCCGCATCCGTATCGGAGACAATGGCTTGCACCGCTTCTTGCGGCACACGGTAGGAACGTCCAAACCGAACAGCCGGCAGTTCACCAGCGTGAATCATCCGATATACGGTCATACGTGATACACGCATCATGTCGGCAACCTCAGTGACCGTCATGAATTTGGCATTTGCGAAACTCTCCGCCACGGTTATTACTCCTTTAACGTTCCCTCAAGGACGGGGTTTTAGCCTGAGGGGAAGTTCAAAGTGAAGGCGGCAACCACCATTAAACATTAATAATAGCTTACAGCTTGGGTTGCAAGCGTTCATTAATCGAACCACGGATCCAATCCATGAAATGGAAACACCGCTTTACGGGTCGCCATAATCGATTGATCGATCGCATCGGCGGGATCATATCCGACCTCCCAGGAACGCCACCACACGTCAGCATCATCGGACATAGTCGTCACAACATCAGCAATATCTTCGATACCAAGCTCTTGGGCGGCCAGTTCGCGCCATTCCTGCGGAATTTCTGTGCGGGGCGGAATCGGCGTGTCGGCCACAATTGCCACCAGGTGCGCCCAGGCTCGCGGCACAACTTTCATCGGACTGTACCCTCCCCCGCCCAGTGCTAACCATTTGCCACCGGCAAAGTCTTCGGCCCAGTCCGAAGCATCCAGCATCAGCTGGCGCTGGCCGTCGATCGAAAGATTCAAATCAGTCAGCGGGTCATGACGGTGACCATCGGCACCGTGTTGACTCACCAGCACCTGGGGTTGAAATGCGCTCAATAATTTCGGGACGACGGCGTGAGCGGCCCGTAAGAACCCGGCGTCTGAAACCGAGGCGGGTACGGCAACGTTGACTGCTGTACCTTCTGCTGCGGTGCCACCAATATCTTTGGCAAAACCGGTTCCGGGGAACAACAGCAGACCGGTTTCGTGAACGGAAATGGTCAACACGCGTGGATCATTCCAGAAGGCTTGTTCAACGCCGTCACCGTGGTGGGCGTCGAGGTCGACGTAGGCGATCCGTTCGGCACCCTGATCTAGCATCCACTGAATGGCCAGGGCAGCGTCGTTATAAATACAAAATCCAGAGGCAGCGGACCGTTGCGCGTGGTGCATGCCGCCGGCAAAGTTTACGGCACGATCGATCTCGTTATTCCAGATGGCCTTGGCTGCGGCCAGGGTACCACCGGCGATGCGAGCTGATGAAGTGTGCAGTTCAGCAAAGACCGGACAGTCTTCGGTGCCCAACCCAATGGCCTCATAGACTCGAGCAAGGTTGCCATTGGATGCCGTGTTGGGGGTTTCGGCATCACGTGATGCGGCTTTGACCTGCGCGATGTATTCGATCGAATGCACAGTGGCCAGTTCGGCGTCGGTGGCCACGGGCGGTTTGAGCTCAGTAAGGCGTCTGCAATCTAAGACCCCTAGGGCTTTGGCTAAGCGGTGCGTGAGTTTTAGGCGCACTGGATTCATCGGGTGGGCATCAGAGAAGCGATAATTCAAAAACGCGTCGTCCCATACCAGAGCGCTACGGAGTCCAGCTGTGTTTTCCATCACCAACTAGCGTAGGTTGTTGGGTTATCAAAGGGATCTAAACCAAGGATTGTGAAGCGGTGGGGTCCCAACACATGCGCCCAAGACTGGTGATTGGGGCCTTTTCCGAGGAAGATGTAACCAGTGAAACAGTCGCGTTACTCCCCCGGCGCTCGACTGCACCGCCAAAGCAGCGGTGCAGTGCGATTCTGGCGCGCCTTTACCATGGTTCTTACTGGCCACCCGGCTCGGGCGGCCGTGTCCGCTTTTGTGCTTGTGATCAGTGTGTTCACCGCACTGTTGGCGCTGCCGTGGGCTTCGGCCAATCACCAGCCGATGTCGTTGGTGGATGCGGCGGTCACGGCCACCTCTGCGGTGACCGTGACCGGGCTAACCTCACAGGATCCGGAATTTTATTCTTTTGCTGGCCAGGTTGTGATTCTTGCGGCTATTCAAACCGGCGGGTTGGGGATCGTAACCCTGGGTGCCTGGTTGACGCTGGTGGTCTCGCGACGGTTGAGCCTGCGTACCCGGTTGTTATCGACTGAATCGCTGGGCGTGTCAAAACTTGGTGAAGTCCCGGCCCTGTTGCTGACCGTTTTCGTGGTGACGTTATCGATTGAGGCGCTGCTGACGCTGGTGATGCTCCCGGTTTTTGTGCGGTCACTTGGGGTTGGTGAAGGGGTCTTCCACGCGGTATTTTATTCGGTTTCGGCATTTTCGAATGCCGGATTTGTCCTGGACGCCACCAGTTTGTCACACCCGCTGATCATGACGACGATTAACATTGGCGTCTTTGCTGGCGCGCTGGGCTTTCCGGTGGTGTACATGCTCTACCGGATGGTGTTTCACAAAGCTCGAATGAATCTGCACACCCGCCTCACCTTGGAAATGACGGCAATTCTCTTGTTTGGTGGCGCCGTGGTGTTGGCAATCTTTGAGTGGAATAACCCTGCGACCCTGGGACCGATGAGTACGGTCGATAAACTACATAACGCACTGTTTGCCTCGGGCATGACACGGTCGGGCGGGTTCAATACCTACGAGGTGACCGCCCAAACGGATCAGACGTTACTGGTAACCAACGTGTTGATGTTCATCGGTGGCGGTTCCGGTTCAACAGCCGGTGGCATCAAAGTCACCACACTGGCCGTGCTACTCTTGGCGATCGTGACCGAGATTCGCGGTGACGAGCATATCCGCGTACACCGGCGGGAGTTGCCGGTGACGATCATCCGGGTGGCGGTGGCCGTGCTGATGGCCGGCGGCGTCGTCGTATTGACCGCCGTGGTGCTGTTGACCTGGGTGACTGGCGCTGATTTAGGAGCCACACTGTTCGAGGTGCTGTCAGCATTTGGCACCGTGGGGCTTTCCACCGGGTTGACGGCCAGTGCGCCCGATGCCGGCAAGTGGATCTTGGTCGCGGTGATGTTCATTGGGCGCGTGGGTACCATTACTTTTGCCACGGGTTTGACGATCCGTCAACAAAAAACGTTATACCGTTTCCCAACAGAAAGGCCGATCATTGGTTAGACCATTAGATTCTCCGGTATTAGTGATTGGGCTGGGCCGCTTTGGTTCGGCTCTGGCTCGCGAATTGACGGAGTTGGGACGCGAAATCATGGCACTGGAGCAGGATCGGAACATTGTCCAGCACTTTTCGGATGCCTTCACCACCATTGTGCAAGCCGATGCAACGGACATCACGGCGCTCAAGCAGGTGGGTGCGGATCAATTTGAGACCGTTGTCGTCGGCATTGGGACGTCGGTTGAAAATTCGGTGCTGACCGTGGCGAATTTGGTGGATTTGGGAATCACGAATATTTGGGCCAAGGCCATTACGCGCTCGCACGGTGAAATCTTGGAGCGCATTGGTGCAAAACATGTGATTTATCCGGAACAAGAAGCCGGTGAGCGCACCGCGCATCTACTCAGTGGCACGATGCGGAATTTCACGGAATTCGCTCCCGATTATGCTCTGGCGATTATTTCGGTGCCGGCGGTACTGGCGAATCGTTCGGTGCGTGAATTACGGTTGAAAGAACGCTACGGGGTGACACTCGTGGCCTATGAAGCCGATACGGAGTTCCAAAATATTTCCATGGATACCAAACTCCCGGAAGGTACCAATATGCTCGTGGCAGGTCCGACAGATAGGGTCGATGACTTTGCCAAGCGGATTTAGCATCCACGGAAGGCGAAACGTTTTATGGTGACTGCCAATGTGATCGGCTCAGGCCCCAATGGATTAGCGGCAGCAGTGACGTTAGCCAAGGCGGGGATTGAAGTCACCGTCTATGAACGCAACGCGATCCCAGGTGGCGGGGCTCGTTCGGTTGAGGCCACGCTGCCGGGAATCTTACATGACCATTGCGCTGGATTTCACCCGCTGTCGGTCAATAACGCATTCGTGTTGGACGCGCAGTTGGATAGCTTCGGTTTGGAATGGGCACTGCCAGCAATTCAGTATGCTCACCCGTTGGACTATGGGCGCGGGGCGGCGGCTTACCGCTCGATTGAACACACCGGTCAACAGCTGGGCGATCCTGCTTGGCAGGTGCTGTTTGGTCCCCTGGCACGGCATTTTGCCAAACTGTCTAACGACGTGGTTCAGCCCATGCTGCAGTTTCCGCAGTCGCCCATTGGATTTACGCGCTTTGGTATGCGTGCAGGACTGCCGGTTAGTCTGTTGGCCAAAGCCTTCCGGACAGCTGAGGCTCAGGCATTATTCGCCGGGGTTGCCGCCCACGCGTTTCAACCGTTTCACACGCTGGGGTCTTCAGCCATTGGGGTGACCCTGTTAGCAGCAGCACACGCGGTGGGTTGGCCGGTGGCCAAAGGTGGTTCGCAGGCGATTGTGGATGCGATGCTCAAGGCCTTAGACCACTACGGCGCCACGGTGGTCACCGATGCCCATATCAGTTCGTTGGCTGATGTTCCCACCGCAGATATTGTGATGCTCAATACGGGTCCGGCGGCAGCCGCAGACATCCTAGGTTCGGCGGTGCCGGATCGTATCGCGTCTGGGTTGCGCCGCTACCGGTACGGGCCAGCAGCCGCCCCGGTGAGTTTGGCGGTAGAAGGTGGTATCCCGTGGCTGTATGAACCGGCACGTCAAGCAGGCACAGTACACGTAGGTGGATCGTTTGCGGAGATCGCCGTCGTCGAAGCACAGATTTCCAAGGGCAGGATGCCGCCTAATCCCTTTGTGCTGGTGGGGCAGCAATCGGTGGCCGATCCGGTTCGGGCGCACCATAATATTCACCCGGTTGATGCGTATGCGCATGTGCCCGCCGGATATCCGCACGACGCCACCGAACTAATTATCCGTCAGCTGGAACGTTTTGCGCCCGGCGTGCGCGAGCGCATTGTGGCGCACAGTTCGCGCACCACCGCAGACCTGGAGGCAGATAACCCCAACTTTGTGGGTGGGGATATCGTTTCGGGCGCCAATTCCCTAGATCAGCTCCTGTTCCGTCCACGTCCGGCACTGAACCCGTACCGGTTGGGTTCAACGCGAGCATATCTGTGCTCTGCGGCCACGCCCCCTGGCGCCGGGGCGCACGGGATGGCCGGCTATAACGCGGCTCGAAGCGCGCTGGAGGATCTTGAACGCTAAGCGCCGAGTTCTTCGGAACGGGCGACGTTGGCCTGCAGTGCCTTGATGATCAGGTCATTGAACCCGTTGGCGTCCATCGAATTTAGTGCGGCCTGCGTGGTGCCGCCTTCGGTAGCAATCGAGTCTTCTAGTGCGCTGGGATCGGCGTCGTGGTGGTCCAACATTGCGCCGGCGCCAACCACTGTCAGACGGGCCAGTTCCTGGGCAACCTGTTCTTCCAGCCCCAATTCCACGCCGGCGGCAGCAAGGGCATTGACGAATCGGAAGACGTATCCCGGTCCGGAGCCGGCCAACGCGCCCAGCGCATTGAGCTGGTCTTCGGACAGTTGGAACACGGTGCCCGATGCGGCGAAGAGTTGTTCAACCTGGGTGACCTGTGCATCGGTAACGGTGGTCCCGCGTGCCAGGCCCACCACACCTTTGCCAACGGTCAGTGCGACGTTGGGCATCGTGCGCACCACGGGTTGGCCTTCGGGCAACACCGAAGTCAGCGTGGCCAGTGTGGTGCCGGCAGCCACCGAAACCACCACGGTGTCGGAACGCAGCGCATCGGCCAACCCTTGTGCGGTCTCCACGATGTGGAATGGTTTGACCCCCAGCACCACGATGTCGGCATCAGCCACCGCCTGGGCATTGGCTCCCGGGTTGTTTTGCTCTGCTGTCACCGAGATACCAAATGCTTCGCGCCGGGAGGCAGCGGAGGCTTCCGAATGCGTGGTGGCAATCAGGTTTTCGGGGTCGTAGCCTTCGGCTAACAGGCCGGCGACGATCGCAGAGTTGAGATGACCTAAACCAATAAAGCTGATGCGCACTAGTGTTGTTCTCCTTGGGTTGCTGGGTTGCGTGCCAGATGTTTGCGGGTGAAGGCCAGTGCTTCGGCCAGCATTTCTTCGCGGTGGCCCGGATATTGTTGGCCGCGCGTGGATACCTCGATACACACGGCGCCGTCGTAGTCACTTTCGGCCAGATAATGTAGCGATTCCACCACGCGTTGATTGCCGTGGCCGGGCAGCAGGTGTTCATCGGCCGGTGAGCCGGCCCCATCGGTCAGGTGGACGTGTGCTAGCCGCGAACCCAGCAGTTTGATGGCTCGTAGCGAATCCATTTTGGCGGTTGCCGCGTGCGAGAAATCCCAGGTGACATGGTCATAGTCCTGTGGGATTGGATCATAGTGGGGCAGATACATTTTAATTTCTTGGCCGCTGACTCGCCACGGGTACATGTTTTCCACCGTAATGGTCACCCCGGTGGCTTGCATGATGTCGCGAATGCCGTCGGCAAAATCGGTTGCATAGGAGCCTTGCCAGCGAAAGGGTGGATGCACGACGACGATTTCTGCCCCCAGTTCGCGCGCCAGGTCGGCTGCGCGGGCGACTTTGGTCCACGCGGAGCCCCAGACCTGTTGCGTAAAGAGCAGGGTTGGGGCGTGGATCGAGTGAATGGGCATGGAGTGCCGCTGGGCCAGGTCATCGAGCTTGGTGGGGTCGTGGGTCCACCGGTTCTGGGTGATCATGATTTCAACACCGTCATAGCCGAGGTCATCTGCCATGGCAAAGACGTGTTGGGGTGGTAGAGAAAAGATCGACGACGACGACAGTGTCACCGGGATTTCTGGTCTAGCCACCTGTTACTCCTAGTGAGAATCCGGGCCGTTGGTCATCCGAGGTCAAGTCTACGCCCTCCACCCTGGCACTGTCCTTGGTCTGCGCAACACGTCCTTGAACACGTAGGGCGTCCAAGCGCCCCAGGATCAGGCCCTCACGTAGCGCCCACGGGCAGATGCTGAGCTTTTTGACCTTAAATATTTTCATGGCGGCCTGGGCCACCATGCCACCGGCTAATACCTGACGGGCACGAATGTCAGAGACCCCGGGCAGCTGGGCGCGCTGGGTTTCGGTCATCAGTGCCATGGTCTGGTTCCACATCAGCAGGTCTTTGGCTCGCAGTTTGCGCGGCACAAAGAGCCCGTCAGTCGATGGCGCAGCCCCTGCGACGCGGGCCAGCGAGCGGAAGGTCTTTGATGTACCGGTGACCACCGTATTATCCGGGAGCTTTTTCGGAAACATCTTCCGGTATTTTTTTAACACCGAATAGATGTAGTCGTCTAAGGTTTCGACCTGCTGTGCTGAGGGCGGATCGGGGTCCGGGAAGAATTCTCGGGTCAGCCGCTGAGCGCCCAGCGGCACAGATACGGCGGTGGTGGGCAACTCATCGGTGCCAAAAGACATTTCAAATGAGCCGCCACCGATATCAAAATTCAACAGATTTTCCACGTGCCAACCGTGCCAGCGCCGCACCGCGAAATAGGTCATCGCGGCTTCCTGGTCGCCCGATAGCACGGTGAGATGCACCCTGGTTTCTTCGGTAATACGTTCGAGTACCTCGGGGCCATTGGCCGCATCACGAATGGCCGAGGTACAAAAACTGATCATATCGGCGGCATCATTGGCCTTAGCGAAGGCAACGGCTCCGTGAATAAACTCGATCAGGCTGCGCTGGCCTTCTTGGGTGATGGCACCGTCGTCATCAAGGTGTTCGATCAGCGACATCGGACGTTTATGGTCGGCGTACGCGGTTGGGCGTGCTCCGGGAAACGCATCCACCAGTAATAGGTGGACCGTATTTGATCCGATGTCCAGGACTCCCAGACGCATGGTTATGCTACTTCTTCTTCGTTCGTTTGACGGGGCCTTTGGCCCGTTTCTCGGCGAGCAGTTCGAAGGCTTGGCCCTCGGTGATCTGTTCTGGGGCGGTACCGCGGGGCACGGTCACGTTGGTGGTGCCGTCGGTAATATAAGGGCCAAATCGGCCTTCTTTGATCACGACTTTCTTGCCCGACGACGGGTCATTGCCGAATTCGGCAATCGGCGGTTTGGCTTGACCCCTGCCCCGTCGCTGTTTGGGTTGCGCGTAAATTTCCTCGGCTTGCGCAAGCGTGATGGTAAATAGCTGCTCTTCGGATTCCAGTGATCGCGAGTCCGAGCCCTTGCGCAAATACGGGCCAAAGCGACCGTTTTGTGCGGTGATCTCTTCGCCATCGGCGGCCACACCCAGACTCCGTGGTAGCGACAGAATCTTCAGCGCGTCGTCCAAGGTCATGGTTGCAATCTCCATGCCCTTGAGCAAGGACCCAGTTTTAGGTTTGGGCTTCTTCGGGGCCTTTTTAGGTTTCTTCCGCCCGTTTTTGTAATACTCATCAGGTTGGGCGTCTTTATACGCTTGGATTTCTTCTTCAGTGAAGTCCCGAATAATTTGGGTGACGTAGGGTCCATAGCGGCCATCTTTGGCAACAATTTCATAACCGGTTTCCGGATCAGTACCCAGGAGCCGTTCAGAGGGCCCGGCGGTTTCTATCATTTCGACGGCGAGGGCTGCCGTGAGCTCATCCGGCGCCATTTCTTCGGGGACGTTGGCGCGCTTGGGGTCCTCGCCCTCTTGGGCATCAGCCCCCGGGGTCTGTTCCAGGTACGGGCCGTAGCGTCCCACCCGTAGGGTGATCCCCTCGGCAACTGGAATCGAGTTGATGGCCCGAGCGTCAATATCGCCCAGGTTTTCCACGGTGTGCTTCAGGCCCTGAGCTGATTCAGCCTGCCCGAAGTAGAAGCCTTCCAACCAGTCGCGGCGATCCATCTGGCCGGCGGCAATCTGGTCGAGGTCATCTTCCATGCGGGCGGTGAACTCGTAGTCCACGTAACGGGCGAAATGTTCTTCCAACAGCCGGATTACCGAAAACGCTATCCAGGACGGTACCAGTGCTGAGCCGCGTTTACGCACGTAGCCGCGGTCCAGAATCGTGGAGATGGTTGGGGCATACGTTGATGGGCGCCCAATTTCACGTTTTTCTAATTCGGCGACCAACGAGGCTTCAGTGTAGCGAGCCGGTGGCGTGGTTTCGTGGCCGTCGGCTTCAAGATCACGGGCCTCCAAGATCTGGCCTTCACCCATATCGGGTAGGCGGGCGTCGTCGCGCTCTTGTTTTTCACCCGGCACAGATTTCTGATCCGATTCATAGGCTTTCATGAACCCGGGTACGGTAATCACGGTGCCCGAGGCAGAGAACTCGGCAACCCGCGGAGTAGTTTCGGCCGAGGTGCCCGCAATTTTCACGGTGGCCGTGTATCCGGTGGCATCAATCATCTGCGAGGCCACGGTGCGTTTCCAGATCAGCTCATAGAGCCGGTACTCGTCGGCGGTCAACGAGTTTTTGACTTTTGACGGCGTCCGGAAGTAGTCCCCGGACGGGCGGATCGCTTCGTGAGCTTCCTGTGCAGAAGCATTCTTGGAGGCGTAATAGCGCGGTTTATCCGGCACCATCTGGCCGCCATAGAGTTCGGTGGCCTGCTGACGGGCCGCCGAAATCGCCTGGCTGGACAAGACAACCGAGTCGGTACGCATGTAGGTGATGTACCCATTTTCATACAGTCGCTGGGCCACCTGCATGGTCACCCGCGAGGTGAACCGCAGACGCCGCGAGGCTTCCTGTTGCAGGGTCGAGGTGGTAAACGGTGCTGCCGGACGACGGCGATATGGCTTGTCCTCAAGCGAGGTGATCGCAAATTCGGTAGCTGCCAGCCCCGTGGCCAGTGACTGGGCGGAAGACTGATCCAGGTGAACAACTTCAGCCTTGGATTTCAGCTGCCCTTCGTCGTCAAAATCTCGACCGGTGGCCACCCGAATATTATCAACGGCCGAAAGCTTGGCCGTGAAGGATTCTTCGTCGTCGGTCACAAAATCTGCGGTCAGATCCCAGTACGACGCCGGCACAAAAGCCATGCGTTCGCGTTCGCGTTCCACAACCAGGCGGGTGGCCACGGACTGTACACGACCCGCCGATAGCCCGGGGCCGACTTTGCGCCACAGCACCGGGGAGATTTCATAACCGTAGAGCCGATCGAGGATGCGACGGGTTTCCTGGGCATCTACCAGATCGGTATCGAGTTCGCGAATATTTTCTAGGGCACGCTGGATACCCTCTTCGGTAATTTCCGTAAACGCCATGCGGTAGACCGGGACTTTGGGTTTCAGCACCTCAAGCAGGTGCCAGGCAATCGCCTCGCCTTCCCGGTCAGCATCTGTTGCCAGGTAGAGTTCGTCGGCGGTCTTGAGCGCTTTGCGAAGTTCTGCGACTTTCTTTTTCTTATCGTCTGCAACCACATAATAGGGTTCGAAACCGTCTTCGGTGTCTACTGCGAATTTGCCGTAGGGGCCCTTTTTCATGTCGGTGGGCAGATCAGATGGGCGGGGTAGGTCGCGAATGTGACCTACAGAGGAATCAACAATCCAGCCCTCACCAAGGAATTTGGCGATGGATCGGCTTTTGGCCGGGGATTCCACGATAACCAATTTGGTGGTATCACCATTGGTCGTTGCAGAACTTTTTGCGCTCACGTGGCTCCTTTTCACTACAGCTTCTTCAACACTAATCTAACCCGTTGGTCTGCCATGCTCGAATACTTCCAGAAATCCGTCAACGTATAACGCGGTGATTTCGTCTTGCAGCGCAGCCGTTTGGGTATCATCTAGCTCCAGTAATCCTGCCACAGCTGCGGTCAGCTGGCCGGCAGTCAGTTCGCCGTCGCAGGCGCCCAACACGGCAGCTGTGGCGGTATCGAGTCGGATATGTCGGCCAAAACCTGTCCCGGATTTTGCCATCAGAACCTCGGGGTGTTCGGCCCCAAAGCGCTGGTATTGCTCATAGGTTACCCAATCTGGAACTACCAGGTGTGTGTCTGCCAACGCCCAGTGGGATGTTTTGGTTGCAACGGCGTCATGACGAGTCACCGATGTGGACCAGGCGCGTGCCACGGGTTGATGAACCATTGCCGTGAGGTATTCAAACCGGTGTAACGGCGGGGTGTTGGCACGTTTGCGTAACCACACCCAGCCAAAGCCAATTTGGGTCACGCCGCGTGCGGTGAAATCGGCCAGGTATGCGGCATAAGCCTGTGCATAAGCCTGTGGGTTGAGGTGTTCCGACGAGTCGCGCAACCAGATCTCGGCATACTGTGCCGGATCGGAGCTGGACCGTTGGATCGCCCAGATGTCCATGGTCGCCGACGGCCAGGTCGCCAGGCGGGCATGCCAGTCGTCCTGGCCGAACATTTCCCAATTGGCCAGCATCATGGCCTGTCCGCCATCGGTCAGTACGGTGTCAATGGATGCAATGAGTTCTTTGACCAACTTATCGCCGGTGTGGCCGGTTTCACGGTAGGTGTGGGTGGTGGTCGATGACGCCGGTGCGATAACAAACGGCGGATTGGTAACAACCAGTTCAAAGTGCTGGCCGGCAACCGGTTCCAACATGTTGCCGGCCACCACGGTGACCCGGTCGCGAAGATTCTTCGGGTCGACTTCGAGCACCGCGGCGTTGAGCAGAATGTTAAAGACGGCGAAATCTAGGGCGCGCTGGGAGATGTCGGTGATGGTCACGTGTCGAGCGTGGGTCAGCAGGTGCAGGGCCTGAATCCCACAACCGGTGCCGATATCAAGGGCTGTGGTGACGTTATGGCGCGGGGTGATTTCGGCCAGGGTTATCGATGCTTTGCCGACCCCCAAGATATGTTCGGCCGGCAATGGCTGGCCCAGTTGCAACGCGGTTTGGTCTGAGGCCACCCACATGTCTCCGGGATGATCGGTGGCATAAGCCGACAGATCCACGGTGGCAACGACGTCGTCGTCATTGGTCAACCGCACAATATTGAGCGCCAATGCCCCATCAAGCCCTAGTGTGGCAAAGAGCTGTTCGGCCTGTGCTGTGCTGATGGGATCTGCCAGCATGAAACAACTGATCAACCCGGCCAGGCGATTGCCCTGGGCCAGCGGTTCAACCAATGCTTGGCGCGCAGGAATAACCTGTTCGCGTTCAAGGGCGGCAGTGGCGGTGTGTCCAAGCAGCTTGGCAACGTTGGTCGTGGTGTACCCGGCGGAGGTCAGGTCTTGGGCCAGGGCGGTAATGGCTGCAACATTGGCAACCGGTGCAGGATGCATTACTGATTCACCGTCGCCTTAGTTGCACAGGTTTCGCACACGCGTTCGGGGTGCGATTCGTGGCAGTCATCGCAGATCACAGCCAGAGTTTTACATCCTGGATCGGTGCAGTTGCGTAACTGGGCGGTGGGGGTGTTACACAACTGGCATGAGCTAATGACTTTGGGAGTATCCGAGAAGTTTAGCGTCATCCGGTCATCGAAGACATACAGTGAGCCTTCCCATAGCCCGTCGTCACCGTAGGCTTCTCCGTAACGGACAATGCCGCCGTCAATTTGGTACAACTCTTGGAAACCTCGGTTAGCCATCAGCACGGTCAGCACTTCGCAGCGGATGCCGCCGGTGCAATAGGTAATGATCGGCTGGTCTTTGAGGTGATCGTATTTGCCGGATTCTAATTCGGCGATGAAGTCACGTGTGGTCGTAACATCGGCGACGACGGCGTCCTTGAATTTGCCGATTTCGGCTTCGTATTTATTGCGTCCGTCAAAGAAGGTCACCGGGCGGCCTTCGGCTTCTTTGGCAGCGACCAGTTCATTGACTTCTTGTGGGGTCAGATGCGTGGCGGTTCCAAGCACTGTGTTGCCCGGGGCCACTTTGATTTCCTCGGGACGGTCGAAGGCTACTAATTCGGGTTTAACCTTGACGCTTAGGCGTGGGAAATCTTCGGCTCCGCCGTCAGACCATTTCACTTCAAGGTCGTTGAACCCCTGGTAGCCACGAGTGTTTTTGATGTACTCTTTGACCGCCCGAATCGGCCCGCCAACCGTACCGTTAATGCCGTGTTCAGCGATGATGATCCGACCGGTCAGCCCCAGTCGTTTGCAGAGCTCTCTTTGCCACAGGGCAACGGCCTGTGGGTCATCTATAGGTGCGAAATGGTAGTACAGTGCGATTTTTGATTGAGGGTTCATGATTGGCATTTCTGTTGCAATTTCTTGAGCTGTCAGGCTGTGAGTTGGGCTTTCTTAAGGGTTACAAGTTGGTGACGCTTACGCAATGTCATAACCCGTGACTGGGCTTAGAGCGCGACTAAAGCTATTCTAGGGGCATGGCTATCACTACTTCACTGACAGACGAACTTGCCACGGCGTGGCTGACCGGGCGTGCTCGCATTCGAAACTATCACCTGACCACTCAGGGGAATATTCATGCTGCCCTGCGCACTCCAGAGTCGGCTGAAGCCGGTGAAGACCTTTGGGAATACGTCGTCACAAATGCTTCCGATCATGTCCTGAAGGCTGTTGCAGAAGAAATCCTCAAAAACCCCAGCCGCCAATTAATTGTCGCCGCGGATCTGGCCGATGAGCCACAGCCTGCGGGATCGACCGCGAAACACTTTGCGGAAAAAACCGGGTTGCGTCCGATCGGTGTTGATGAACTGGTGATGGTCACCGATATGACCCAGCAGGATGTCGAAGAACCGATCATTCCCGAGCAGTTCACCGCCGAAGTCACCCGCAATGACGGCTGGTATCTGGTGGCTTTTAGAACCACGGATGAAGCCGATGTCGGTCCAGATAAGCTGGCCGCCCGCGGTCGTGTGGCGGTTGTTGATGGCACCTATGCGGTTTTCGACCAAATTTGGACGGCACCGGATTTCCGCCGTCAGGGTCTTGGCTCACTGACCATGCGCTATTTGAGCTCCTTGGCACTGGAACACGACGTCGAGACCGGGCTATTGATTGCCGGACTCGAAGGCCAAGCACTGTATACCTACCTGGGGTGGACGGCAATCGGCGATGTCGTCGTCCTTGGCCATCCTGATGTCAACCCCGAAGATCAGTGGGCAACGCAAACTTTCGAAGTGTAAGTATCGGCCACGACGAGGCTGCAGCCTACCTGGCGGAGCTTCTAGGCTATTCGCGGGTGCCCGACCAATTGGTCCATACCCGGGTGTTGCCAGAACGCACCGCCAGGTTTTCTGTATGGCCAGCAACACTGCCTGCCCAGTTCCGTGCTGCGGTGGGCTCAACCGGTGTGGAACAACCCTTTGCACATCAGGTTGCCGCAGCCCAGTTGGCGCTAGCCGGTGAGCATGTCGTCTTGGCAACCGGTACGGCATCGGGCAAGTCTTTGGCCTACCACATGCCGGTGGCAACCACGCTGGCCGATGGCATCTCCACGGCCCTATATTTGGCACCGACCAAAGCGTTGAGCGCTGACCAATTAGCCTCCTGGCAGCATCTTGCAGATCACGGGGTCAACTGGTTGCGGCCTGCCCCCTACGACGGCGACACGGATCCGCAGTCTCGGGTTTGGGCCCGTGAGCACGCCAATGTGCTGGTCACGAATCCTGATATGTTGCACGTTGGGATTTTGCCGAATCATCCGGCCTGGTCACAGTTTTTTCGGCACCTGAAATACGTGATCGTTGATGAGGCACACACCTACCGCGGGGTATTTGGTTCCCACGTGGCTGTGGTGCTGACGCGGTTGCGTCGCATTTGTGCGCACCTGGACAACACGGAGTTGGTCTTTTTCGGGGCATCAGCGACATCCTCGGCCCCGGCGGAGAGTTTTTCAGCATTGATCGGTGCGGCCGCTCGCAGTGTGGAAGAAGACACTTCGGGTCATGGCGAAGTCGTCGTAGGATTCTGGGAATCGGAATTTTCTGGTGCCACGGGAGAACACAATGCCCCGCTGCGTCGTTCGCTCATGGCGACGGGGGCCGATATGCTGACAGATCTGGCGGTCAATTCGATCCGTTCGGTCGCGTTTATTCGATCCCGACGCGGGGCTGAAGCCATGGCCCAAATCGTCAAGCGTCAACTCGCTGAAGTCCACCCGTCCCTCGTCGGACGAGCCGCAGCCTATCGGGCCGGGCTCTTACCGGAAGAACGCCGTGAAGTTGAAGAACAGCTCAATAACGGCAAACTTCTCGCCGTGGCGACAACGCCAGCACTGGAGCTGGGGATCGATATCGCCGGCTTGGATGGGGTGGTCGTCGCGGGCTGGCCGGGCACGAGGGCGTCGTTTTTTCAGCAGTTGGGACGAGCAGGTCGGGCTGGCCAGCGGTCTATAGCCCTCTACGTTGCCGGTGATGACCCAATGGATACCTACCTGGTGCATCATCCGCAGGCCGTCTTTGATCTAGCGGTCGAAGATAATGTTATCGACCCGCAAAATCCTCATATTCTGTCGGCCCACCTCTGCGCAGCAGCCGCTGAATTGCCTCTGCAACCCAGTGACCTTGAGGTGTTTGGAGACGCCGACCGTGTACGTGACATCGTCGAAGAGCTCACGTCAACTGGGTATCTGCGGCGTCGTCCTGCAGGCTGGTATTGGACTCATGAACAGCACGCTGCCGGTATGATCAGTCTGCGCGATGCCGGTGGCGGACCAATGCAAATTATCGACGGCGAGACGGGCGCGGTTCTGGGGTCGATCGGTGCCGAGCAAGCACATTCGCAAACACACCCAGGCGCCGTCTACGTTCATCAGGGTCGAACTTGGGTTGTTGAGCAGTTAGACGAAGACCATTCGACCGTGGTCGTGTTGCGCGCTGAGCCGGAGTACTACACGCAGGCTCGTGATGTCACCGATGTCGAAATCTTGGGCGAAGATGCCCGAATATATTCTGCTGCCGACAAGCTGGCGTGGGTGCACGGGCCGGTCAAAGTCACGAATCAAGTGGTGTCTTATCAGCGTAAGGAAGTATCTAGCGGCAAAGTCATTGACGAACAACCGTTGGAGTTAGCCGCCCGGGAACTCTATACCCAGGGGGTTTGGTTTACGGCGCCCTCGGAACAATTCATCGCTGCTGGGCTAACGACCGATCGATTGCCCGGTGCACTGCACGCGGCCGAACACGCAATGATTGGCATGATGCCTCTGGTGGCCTCCAATGATCGGTGGGATATTGGTGGCGTTTCGTTAGTGCTCCACCCCGATACTGAAGCCCCAACCGTGTTTGTTTACGATGGACATCCCGGTGGGGTTGGGTTTGCCACTCGTGGTTTCAGCCAGGCTAACACGTGGATTAGCGCGACTATGCATGCCATCGAAAACTGTGCCTGCGCGGATGGGTGTCCATCCTGTGTGCAATCACCGAAGTGTGGCAATCGGAACTCGCCGTTAGATAAAGCCGGAGCCGTCGTCGTCTTGAGATACGTGGCCGAGGCCTTGACTAGGGCTGTTTCGGTCCCGCCCGAGACTCAGCCGTAGCGTTTAGTCCAATCGGACTTGCGACACTGACCTGAATATGTGCTATTCCCGGGGCACGAATGTCGCAGGATTCCATCGTGGCACCGTGGGATGCGACCGTACTTTGTGCAAGCTCGCACGGCTCCCCTACCATGAGTCCTCGAGCGGCATCTGCTGCTGACAGTGCGGCTAAATCTGCAGCCACAGCGGCTCGCGAGGCGGCGATCTGGACTTGAATGAGCGTCAACGTTGCGACGAGCAATACCATCAGTGATGCGAATATGGTCAGCATCATGGCTGTGGATGCTCCGGTATCGTCAACGCACCGCTGACGGGCTAGGGTGATACGGTCCATTGATTTGGTGCTTTCGCTTGGGCACTGAGTTCGAGTGCCGGAAATAATCCCAACGGTCCAGGGACCGGGCTGGTCAGTTCAACGCTGGCCCAGGTGCCAGATGTTGAAGTCAATACCTGGGTCGAAGCCGTTGTCATATTCGTCACCGCGGACGTGATGGTGGCGGTGGACTCGCCACGTGCCAGTTGCCGAGCAGCCACGGCCGCGGCTTGGTGCAGCTTGGATTGCTGCATCCCTACGGCAATAATATTAATGAGCAGCGCGACAACGAGCACGACGACGGGCAGGATCACGGCAAACTCTGCGGTAACGGAGCCTGTGGTCGATTTTTTGACTGTGGTCATGGGGACTCCCTTGGAGTGGCCGGGGCGTTTGACCCCGGCCACAGCTGGTGGGTTAGAAGGTCAGGGCCCGTTCAATCAGGCCCTCTAGGAGTCCCTGCACGGCCCCCGACGATAACACTGCTGCTAGTAATCCAGCAAAGGCTACAGCTGCAAGTGTCACGATCGAGTACTCTGCAGTACTCGCCCCGGTATCATCGGTGAAATTGAGTTCAAATGGTTGATTGTGTTTCATGATGTTCTCCTTTGGGAGGTGGGTGGTATTGGTTGCCATATTTAGTTATGAGCTTGGATGGTCATCCTGGCAGCAGCGACAGGACCATTGGGACGATGCCTAGCAAAATGAAACTGGGCAGGAGGCAGATGCCGGTGGGCAGGACGAGACGGATGGCCAATTCTTGAGCAAGTTGTTCTGCTAGACGTTTGCGGTTAGCCCGCAGCGCGGTGGCTGCAGTAGTCAGCATGTGTGCGGAGGGAACTGCTGAAGAGTGCACAAAGCGCAGTTCGCGAGCAAGGACAGCCAGTTGTGAGTCTTCTACGGCGTCCTGCCATGCGGTGTCCCAATCCAGTCCCACTAAGAGTTTCTGCGAGACGTCAGTCAACCGTTGGCATCCTGGCAAGTGTCGTCCGGCGGCGGCCAATGCCGCGGGTAGAGAGCTGCCTGCGGCAAAGAGCTGCGACATGACATCTAGGACCAGTGCGGGGTCTGTCGTGCTGTGGAGATTTTTCATGGTTCTTGAGCCGTTCGAATCATGCGAGCGCTCCAGCGTCTGCCGATCACGGCTAAGCCGGCTCCAGCCACCAGTAATATCCATCCGGAAGGGGTGGTCAACAGCTCTTCTAGTGATGCTCCGAGCATGTGGGCTAGTCCGAGGCCTGCGACCGGAAGCCAAGCCAGTAAACGGGCGGTTGCTCGCGGCCCTGCCGAGGCTGCTTCGCGAGCCTGATGTGCGTCTTCACCGGCCTCGAGAGCATCGGCGAGACGATACAGGATGGTCGCTAAAGACATGCCAGTGTCTTGGGCCAGTGTGAGCGTAGCGGATAGTTGCTGCCATCCTGCTGGTTCGCTTGGTGCGGTGATGTGGGCAAAGTAAGGTTCGCCCAGGAGCGCGGCGGTGTGTTGGGTTACTAGGACGTGGTGCATACAGCATTTGGGGTTTCGGGTATCGGGGGTAGGTGAGGCTGCGCAGGGGGCATGGGCAGCCGCGACTTCCGGCCAGAGCTGACTGAGGGGCCGGCCAGCAGATAACAAGGCCGCCGCTTGGCGGATGACGGTGATGAACTCAGCGTGTTGTTGTGCGGCACGGCGTTTTGCCGTCACCAGATTTGCCACGGCTTTGAAGGGACTCATGCGGCCTCCTGTTGAGCCAAACCGTCCAAGAGTGCCAGTCCTGGACCTTCAATGACCTGGTGGTCAATTGTTTGGAGCACGGGCACCAGCGGCAGATGAGTATCTTGGCTGGCTTTGGATAGCAATGCGGCTTCGGCTGGATAGCGTTGCCCATGTTCATCTCGGTGTAAGTGCAGGACCAGATCAATGGCGGAACGAATTTGTGCTGCGGCAGTGACTGGATCTAGTCCGGCAAGCGCTGCCATGGCGTTGAGTCGTGCGGGCACATCGCCAGCAGAGTTTGCGTGCACGGTGCCGATGGCTCCACGGTGTCCGGTGTTCATCGCTGAGAGAAATTCAGCGACTTCTGCTCCGCGGCATTCGCCGACAATGACGCGGTCCGGGCGCATGCGCAACGCTTGTCGAATCAGAATGGGCAGACCAATTCCGCCTTGGCCTTCCGTATTTGGATCTCGGGTGGCAAGCCCAACGACATGTGGGTGTCGAATATCAAGTTCCGGGGTGTCCTCGATCGTAAGTATGCGTTGGTCGGGATCGACCGTGGCTAATAATGCGGCAAGAAGTGTCGTTTTTCCGGATCCGGTTGCCCCGGAAATCAGAATATTGGCGCGATGATGCATCAGGTGGTTGAGCACGTTGAGCCATTTTTCGGCACCCGGCCATTCGGCAGCCAGAGCCTCTACGGTGGGTTGGGTTCTGGAGGGCAACCGGATGGAGAGTTGTGGACCGGCAGTTGCAATCGGCGGGAGGACGGCGTGGACCCGTGCGTTGCCAATCTGGACGTCTCCAAAGGGCATGCCCTCGTCCAATCGTTTGCCGCCCTGACCAAGTAGTCGGACTGCCAGTGCGCGCGTCGTTTCTGAGGCCAGCACGGTTTGTGTTCGGTGTAGCCCAGCACCAGTATCGGTCCATACCCTGCCATGACCATCGACGATGATGTCGGTTGTGGTCGTATCGCGAGCAAATTCGGCCAGCGGCCCTAATCCGAGTAAATCATCGAGCAAGTATTGCATTGAACGTGATGCTTGGTTAGTCGAGGCGACTGACACATGCTTGGAAACAGCTTGCGCTACTAGTCCAGCAGCGGGCTGAGAGGGTTGGTGAGTACGGTCGGTTGCAGGTTTGAGCCGGGCCGCTAGCCATTGTTTGGCAGCAGTCAACCCGCCGGTCTTGGGTGGAGGTTTAGGTACCCATCCGCGTGTCATATCGCATCACCTCGTTGCATCCAGCGCCGCATACCGGCACGGCGTCGGGTGTTGTGCACTATGAATTCAAAGTCTCGGCGGGTTCCATACGGTGGGATGTCGTGAGAGAAATATTCAATGCGTTTATGCGGGGTCAGATCGACATAGAGCGGGCGGGCACCGTCGTCGATATGAATGACACGGCTTCCTGCTGCCGCCAGCCGCTGTGCCAGGAACAGATCTGCCCCGCAATCGATGACGGTATGGGCAAAGTGGTATTTTGCAGCCTGGAGTGTCTCGGGCAGCAGCACTGAGTTCAACGGGTTGGCTCGGTCAACCTGTAAAAGCATCGTCACGCCCTCCCAGGTGGGCGCATTGAGCATGTAGATGTGCGGCGATGGCATTTCAAAATCGAAGGTCAAGATATCGATGGCGTCGTCAGTGGCCTCGAGGATACTGCGCGATAGCGCTTCGGAAGCATCGGCATCGATCAGGACGACGCCCTGATCTTGGTAGGCGTAGGCCATGGCTGCTGCCAACATTTTGAAGCGCTCAGAACCGGTCTGTACCAGAGCCCACACTGTAGGGTCGACAGAGCTGGGAAAACAAGTGGTCACTAACCAGTGTTCAAAGGTGGCTTCGTGATCCGGGTAGTGCCACTGCTTATGGTCGGCGACGATAGTATTGTCGCCGACTTGGATCGTGGCAGCATAGGATGCATCATCATTGGCGTCTGCGAGCTCAACAATGTCCATACCCAGCGCAGCGATGACTGCATAGACAAAACGTGCGGCGTCGTCGCTGGCACTGCTGGTATCCACCAGCACCCGCATGAGAGTATCCGGCGGGGTTTTCTTACCTGGGAGAAATCTTCGTTGCGTGGTTGACATGCATCCAGCATCAACTCATTACATGTCAAACAGTGGGTGTTCGATTCGAATTGTGGAAAACAACCGGTGTGTTTGCCAGGGTGTGGACAGTGTCTGCAGCGAACTATTTTTGGCCGGTAAGGTCAACTTCACTGTGGTCGGGGTCGAAGTAGGCGGCCGGGACGGGTTTGGTCGCGTCCCATTCGGTGATGTCGATCTTGTACCGAGGATCCCAGGGCTCAGCCCAGCCGAGGAGTTCCAAGACTCGGTCAATGATCATCGCAGTAAACCCCCACACAAGTGTGCCGCCGACGGTGAAGGCTGGAGTACCGAAGCGTTGGTCAGCGGATCGGTCGGTTGCTACCGCCGTGACGCGGAGTTTTGGATCGACCAGATCGCCCACCGGGACACGAAAGACCCGGGTAGCTTCTTGGGTGGTGACCATTTCGTTGGGGTGTTGCCACCACCCAATCACGGGGGTGACTCGAAAATTGGAAACAGGCAGTGGTAGTTCGGGAAGCTTACCCAATGGAATGATGCCGTTGGGGTCGACACCGGTTTCTTCTTGCGTTTCACGTATTGCGCAGGCGATTTCGTCGTCGTCTTGAGGTTCTAGACCGCCACCGGGAAAGGAGACTTGTCCAGGATGATTTCGTAATGCTGTGGAACGCTGTGTCAGCAAGACATCGAGTTCTTCGGGCACGATGGTGCGCCGAAAGGTGGCCGGTCGGTCATCCATCGACCCGAACAGTAATAGTACCGACGCCTGGCGCGGGTCGATGAGATCGCTGATACGAAATGGCCATGTCGAGTTGTACTCTGGCAGGGTCGATGCAGGAGATACGGTGACGCGATTGGCGATATCAGGATGCACGGTGCCGTGGGTGTGCACGAGGGCGAGTAGGTCTGCGAGCGCGCCATCGAGTTGCATGTTAGGCCTCCCAAATATAACCGTCGGCCCGCAGTTCGGCGCGCGTGGCGCCGTTGACTAGGGCTTGATATATGTGTTCGCGGCCGGGGGCGAGCTCATAGGCCAACAGTTCTTGAGCGGCCTGCGGATTGATTTCGCCGGTACCTGCCGAGGGGCACCATTTGGCAACCGGGCAGGCACCACAAGCGGGTCGTTTGGCGTGGCACACGCGGCGGCCAAGGAAAATGACCCGGTTGGAGACTTCAGTGTAATCTTTGGGCTCAAATAGCGCTACGATGTCTCGTTCCACGACATTCGGATTGGTCGAATCGGTCCAACCAAATCGATTTGCTAACCGAATGACGTGGGTATCGGTGGTAATGCCGGGGACTCCGAATACGTTGCCCAGTACGACAAAAGCTGTTTTTCGTCCGACTCCGGGCAGCTTGACGAGCTTGTCCAAGGTACCGGGGACTTCACCGTCATGGTCTTCGATGAGTGCTTGGGAAAGTCCCAACAGTGCACGAGCTTTGTTCTTATAGAAGCCAGTGGAGCGAATGAGTTCTTGCAATTCGACCTCGGATGCTTGGGCCATTGCGAATGCATCGGGAAAACGTTCGAATAATGCAGGAGTGACGGCGTTGACTCGTATGTCGGTGGTTTGAGCGCTCAGTACCGTAGCAACCAACAGCTCGAAGGCGTTGGTGTAGTCAAGTTCCGCATGGGCGTACGGGAAGACCTCGCCGAGCACACGGAAGATCTTACGGGCTCGGCGCTTTTTGGCCAGCGGCGTCTCGTTCCTCACAGTGGTCCTTTCCTTGCATCGTTGCGTCTTATCCTAGGCTGCACAGTGAGGTCGGCGTCGAATCCGTGCAGATAATAGCGTAATGACCGTTCATCGTGACAACCATGACCGTTCAGCGCACGATGAATTTGAATGGCTTGGTCAAAACTCTTAGCATAACCCTAGATGTGACGACGATCACGACCGAAGGAGCCTCATGGTCACCACACACGAAATTGCCACCCAACAACGAGCACAAGAGCTCTATGCACGAGCCGATAAGGACCACCTGGAATACTGGGCGTCCCGGGCTCGTGCCGAAGTGCACTGGGATACCCCGTTTACCAAGATCCTCGACTGGACGAATCCCCCATTTGCGCGATGGTTTGCCGACGGGACAACGAATGCCTGCTACAACGCGGTGGATCGTCATGTCGCAGCCGGTAACGGCGACCGAGTCGCCCTGTATTTTGAAGGGGAACCGGGTGATTCTCAGGCAGTAACCTATGCCGAGCTGCTCGATCGCGTTTCCCAGACTGCTAACGCATTAGAAGCTCTGGGCGTAACCAAGGGCGACCGGGTGGCCATCTACCTGCCCATGTTGGTCGAGGCAGTTGTGTCGATCCTGGCCTGTGCTCGCATCGGGGCGGTCCACTCGGTGGTCTTCGGAGGTTTCTCAGCCGAAGCGTTGCGCTCGCGCATTGATGATGCTGAGGCCAAGGTGGTCATTACCGCGGATGGTTCCTACCGTCGTGGCAAACCGAATATGCTCAAGCCGATTGTCGACGACGCCCTGGCCAGCAACGGTCACACCGTTGAGCATGTACTCGTGGTGCAGCGCAATGGTGAGGACATTAACTGGGTCCAGGGCCGCGACCAGTGGTTCCACGACGTCGTTGATGCACAACCAACAACTCATGAACTGGTGTGGCACGAGGCAGAACATCCGTTGTTCATCCTCTACACTTCCGGTACCACCGGCACACCAAAAGGTATTCTGCACACCACGGGTGGATACCTGACCCAGGTCACTGCCACCGCACGCGATACCTTTGATTTACAGCCTGAATCCGATGTTTTTTGGTGCACCGCCGACGTCGGCTGGGTGACTGGGCACTCCTATATCGTCTATGGTCCAATGTCCAATGGTGCCACCCAGGTCATTTATGAGGGCACCCCGGACGCCCCACACCGTGGCCGCTGGTGGGAAATCGTTGAAAAATACGGTGTTACCATTCTCTACACCGCACCAACTGCAATCCGTGCGGCTATGAAGTGGGGCCGAGATATTGTAGACCGTTACGATCTGTCGTCGTTGCGGTTGTTGGGTTCGGTTGGCGAAGCGATCAACCCGGAGGCCTGGTACTGGTACCGTGAGGTGATCGGTCAGAATAATGGTGCAGGTACCGTGAACGAAGATGGCACTGTCACGCCTGGAGCTCGCAAGTCCGATCCGGTGGCCATCGCTGATACCTGGTGGCAGACTGAAACCGGCGCGCACATCCTGACTCCGCTACCCGCCCTGACCGCCGAGCAGCTCAAGCCGGGTTCGGCCCAGCGAGCCGTTGCCGGTATCGCCGTGGATGTTGTCGACGAAGAAGGCAACACCATGCAGGACACCTCCCAGGGGTTCTTGGTCATTCGTGAGCCGTGGCCGGCAATGGCCCGTACCATCTGGGGCGATGACCAGCGATTTGTGGACACTTACTGGTCGCGCTTTGACGGAATGTACTTTGCTGGCGATGGCGCACGTTTCGATGAAGACGGCGATATTTGGTTATTGGGTCGTGTCGACGACGTGATGAACGTCTCCGGACACCGATTGTCCACCACCGAGATCGAGTCCGCGCTGGTTGCCCACCCAGTGGTTGCTGAGGCCGCCGTCGTCGGTGCTGCTGATGAGACCACCGGTCAGGCAGTCTATGCTTTTGTCATTCTGAACGAGGACTCAAATGGTATCGCCCCCGATGAAGCCGAAGCGACTCTGCGCGAGCACGTCGCTTCGCATATTGGTCCGATCGCTAAACCCCGCAGAATCCTCATAACCAGTGACCTGCCCAAAACACGCTCAGGCAAAATTATGCGCCGTCTGCTCAAGGACGCCGCCGAAGGCAAGACTCAGGCTGACACCACAGCTCTGGCAACCCTGGCTGATCCGGCGGTGATGGAAGAAATCCTCAACGAGATGCGTGGCTAACCGCACAAGTCACGCCCAACGCTTCGGCCCACAACCAAACCGGTTGTGGGCCGAAGTTTTTTATAGGGTTGTAGGACTAGAGGGTTTTACCACCCAGGATTTCTCCTTCGGCTTCGCCGAATTCTCCAGAGACTTCATCCGGGTGACGTTGCAAGTTGATCATCGCAAAGACCACCCCACCGAAGACGGTGACGCAGGCGATGATCATCATGACTATGGCGATGGGGCTCATGGTGTAACTCCCTGTTCTGGTTCTGTTGCGGAAGCATGTTTACCCAGTGGCGGGTCGGTTTCATCAAGCGGGTATTCATTCGATGACCGTTCAGCGTATAGCGCTGAGTTTTTCGGCCATGGAATCAGGCTCAAGATGATGGCGATGACAATTATGCCAACGGCCATACCCCAACCAAACGTATTGACGTACCACTGTGGGTAGCCCCCGTAGGGTTCCTCAGCGGTAGTTTGGTTGAGGAATTCCGTTATGAGCATGTAGCCAAGGACTACCGGCAGCACGATGGCCACCAAGATCTTATAGACTGTGCCGAGCCGGAAGGATGAAACCTTGTTGAGGTGTGCAACGACACGGTTGAGACGGCGCAGCAACCATGCGACAACAACGACCGCCACGAAGGCTGCCGCGACAATACCAAAGTTGTTGACGAAGTAATCGAAAGTATCGAGCAGAGCGAGCCCTGACGTGGTACCGAATCCAAGCAGTGAAATCAGTGCGAGCAGGGTTCCTACGGTCCAGACCACCGTGTTTCGAGACCATCCGGTCTTGTCTTTGATTGCAGAGAAGGTGACTTCCAGGATTGAAATCATCGATGTGAACCCGGCAATGAGTAATGAGCCGAAGAACAAAATACCAATGACTGGTCCCAGGCCAAGTGGCGCTTGGGAGATAATTTCTGGAAACGCCACGAAGGCCAGCCCGATACCAGAGGTTACGACTTCACCGATCTGCACTCCGGCTGCTTGGGCCATAAAGCCCAGGGTGGCAAAGACGCCGATACCGGCTAAGATCTCAAATCCAGAGTTTGAAAACGCAACCACCAGGCCGGAAGAAGTCAGGTTGGTGCGTCGTTTCAGATAGGACGCGTATGTGATCATGATCCCGAAACCAACGGACAGTGAGAAGAAGATCTGGCCATAAGCCGCGATCCATACACTTGGGTTGAGCAGGGCTTCCCAATTCGGGGTGAAGAGCGCATCGAGACCCGAGCTTGAGCCTGGCAGTGTTAGCGCGATAATGATCAGAATAAGGAACATCAGCACAAGCAGTGGGATCCCGATCACCGCGGCTACGCCGATACCTCGACGCACCCCAAAGGCGAGGATGAGTAGCGTAGCTACCCAGATAATCAGAAGCGGCCAGAACACACCCGGAACGAGTTCGAAGTTGAATCCTGGTGTTTCTGACATTTGCAAGTATTCTTCGAAGAAGTATGCGTTAGGATCATCTCCCCATGCTTCTGTTGCCGAGAAAAAGATGTACATCGTAGCCCAGGCCAAGATGGCTGCGTAGTAGATACCGATGATCACACAGATCATTGCGTGCCACCAGCCAACGGCCTCGGTTCTCTTATGGAGGCGGCGGAAGGTCAACGGTGGGGAACCTTTAAATCGGTGCCCCAGTGAGTAGTCGAAAAACAACAGTGGAATACCGGCAGATAGCAGCGCGACAAGGTACGGAATGATAAATGCGCCGCCACCGTTTTCGTACGCGATGTATGGGAAGCGCCAAATATTTCCCAACCCGATTGCAGATCCCATAGCCGCCAAGATAAATATCCAACGGCCACCAAAATCTTCGCGCACTTGGGTTTTTGTTGGCGCAGAAGTTACTTGAGAGGACATTTCTACCCCTTTAGAGCAGGCGATGTGAGCAGAAGTCACTACATGACTTATGTCACCAAGATTACGCCTTGTCAAGCATTAGAACAACATGTCCGGCACAATCAGGCACGGCTTGACTTGGGAGTTGAGCTGTTCCTGCTAGCGCCTGCTTATTCTAAGCAGTGTCCGGTGGACACTGGCTGCGATAACTGAGGGGCTTGATTGATCAGGTCGGCAATTTCTTCATGCGACATCGCATAGCCAATATCGGCCTCAGAGGCGCGTGCAAATATCACACCAGCGACGGTGCCATCTTCTGCGACCAATGCACCGCCAGAATTGCCCTGACGTACCTCAGCAGCTAGCTGGTATACGTCGCGCAGCTGGGCATTTTCATCGTAAATATTCACTATGGTTGCCGGTCCATGAGCCTGGATTTCAGCGCCAAGGATTTGATGTGGACCACCGGATGGGAATCCTAAAACAAACGCCGCGTCACCCGGCTCAAGAGGGTCACCAAATTCGACAACTGGTAGTTGTGCACCAGGTAGGGCAATGATCGCGACGTCGATGTCCGGGTCGAATGCTACGACCTGACCGGTATATAATTGCCCGTCGAAGGATTCGACCTGTGGTGCTTCGACCCCTGCAACCACGTGAGCATTTGTCACTATTCGATTGCCGGTCACTGCGAAGCCGGACCCGGTTTGGCTTTGACCGCATTCATAGGCGCTTCCGGTGATTCGTACCGATGATTCGCTGGTTTCGTGCACCTCACTGGTGGGCTCAATCTCAGTTTTTTCAACCTCTGGATCCGCGTTGTCTGCCAAATCCAGTTCGGGAAGTTCTGAAGAATCCAAGATAGCTGCTCGAACTTCAGCGACCCAGATGCGCGCGCTTTCTGGGGTTAATGTCGTCGTGAAGGCGACGATCCGTGAATTCTTGAGCACGCTGGTGATTCCGGGGACCCCAACGCTGGAGATCGAAAACGCGACCAGCGAAATAACGAGTCCCGCAACAGCCGTATTAGCGAGGGCGCCCAAGAACTTATCGATGGCACGCATCGCCGGATGACTGACGTGCAAGCGCAACCTGCGCCCAATCTTGCGCCCGATCATCATACCGAGCCAAATTAATACCGCGGTCACCGCTACCATGGCAATAATTCTTATGACGCCTGCGGGCACCAGTTGAACAATTAGCGGCATCAAAAATAAGCCACCTAATACCCCAACGACTGCGCCGGCTACGGTGCCCATCGAGATCCAAAATCCTCGACGAAAACCGATCAGAATAACAATGACGAGCACAACGACTAATGCCCAATCAAGCAAGGAAAACGCTATGACCACCCACCGTCCCATCAGCTGTCATCATTGGTGGCTACAGTGTTTTAAGCCTAGCCGGTTTCTGCCATCTTATGCCCGGGTGATCGAACGCGTCGTCATACGGATGATTTTTCGTCTATCGTAGAAGAAGATTTCGCTGCTGGTTGTGACGATTTCCACATCTCTTTCTACATTAGATAGAATTAGCTGGAAGCCCATGTCGAATCGCACTAATATTTGTGTGCCCGATCCGGCATTCATCGGCACTTCACCAACAGTGACCAAGTTCCGACAAGTTAGAGTTCGGCCCATAAGGCCAGTAAGGAAATCTTTACCACCATGGATCTAGACGTATTGCGCAACGCACCCCTCTTTACACACCTTGATGACGAGGTGTTCAGCGCGCTGACCGCGGAGCTGACTGAAGTTGAGCTGTCCCGAGGTGCCTCAGTTTTCCATGAAGGCGATGACGGCGATCAGCTCTACGTTATTCTGTCAGGCAAAATTAAACTCGGTCGTACTGCCCCCGACGGTCGCGAAAACTTGCTGGCCATTCTTGGCCCAGGCGAAGTCTTCGGCGAAATGGCACTGTTCAACCCAGCCCCACGTTCGGCTTCAGCAACCGCGGTTTCTGCAACCAGCCTTGCTGGTCTACGCCATGAAAACCTGCGAAAAGTCATCTACTCTTCGCCTGAAGTTTCCATGCAGCTGCTGGGTGCTTTGGCCCGTCGCCTGTCTCGTACCAACGAGTCCTTGGCTGACCTGGTTTTCTCAGATGTTCCCGGACGCGTTGCCAAAGCTCTGCTCGATCTGGCTGATCGCTTCGGCCGTCCAACCGCTGATGGCCTGTTGGTCGCTCACGACCTGACCCAGGAAGAACTGGCTCAGCTGGTTGGTGCATCTCGTGAAACCGTCAACAAGGCTTTGGCTGAATTCGTCCAGCGTGATTGGTTGCGTCTCGAGAACCGCGCCGTGATTATTCTTGATCTGCAGCGCCTCCGCCAGCGCGCACGCTAAGCGCATATAGCGTGTTAAACCACTGCCGGGCTGAAGAAATATTTCTTCAGCCCGGCAGTGGTTTAACTCAGTGAATCGATCTCAAGATCCTAATCTTGGACTTTGACAATCATTTCTACTTCCACTGGAGCGTTCATCGGTAGCATAGCTACGCCAACGGCCGAACGTGCGTGCTGACCGTTCTCCTGGAAAATATCAGCCAGGAATTCGGAGGCACCGTTGATCACGACGTGCTGCTGGGCGAAATCGGATGCTGAGGATACAAAACCAACGAGCTTGGTGATCTGGGTGATCTTATCCAAGTCTCCGATTTCAGCTTTGATGGCGGCAAGTGCATTCAAGACACAAGTGCGCGCGTAATCAGCGGCGTCTTCAACGCTGACGTCCTGGCCGACTTTGCCTAGACCTGCAAGCTTGCCATCGACCAACGGCAACTGACCAGAAGTATAAATGTTGTCACCATCACGCATGGTGGGCACGTAGGCTGCTAGTGGTTTGCCGACGGCCGGCAGGGTGTATCCGGCTTCTTCAAGACGCTGTTCGATAGCGGACATGTGGCTCCTTCTTATTCTGATTTGGGTCGTTTGAGATAGGCAACGGGCGCATTACCGTCCGGACCTGGGATAACTGTAACAAGCTCCCAGCCGTCGTCACCCCACTGATCGAGAATTTGTTTGGTGGCATGAATCAGCAAAGGAATCGTGGCGTATTCCCACTTTTGTTTATCACTCATGCGTTAACCGTATCTTGAGCTAAGAGCCTTGGAACAGATATGAGCATGTGCTTCGTAGTAGACTGCCCACATGGCCAAAACGACGTCGTCAGGATCTAGTGTGCTCAAAAGCAATCCCGTGCTGTCAAAGCTGCTCGCCTTTTTTGGTATTTCCGCGTTGTTGGGAGCTTTGGGAGCTGGCATGTTGTTACCCGCTGGCATGCTCGCCGGCGCGGCATCTCAAGTCGGTACCGAAATGCTAGATCAGCTACCCGCTGAGCTCAATGAAGAGCCACTGTCCATACCGTCGGTCATCCTCGATCAGGACGGTAACGAGATCGCGACTTTCTACGCTGAAGACCGCACCCCGGTTGATCTCGAAGACATCTCGCAGCACATGATCGATGCGATCATTGCCATCGAAGACGAGCGCTTCTACGAGCACTCCGGTGTTGATGGTCAAGGACTTGCACGCGCCGTCGTCCATAACGTGACCTCTGATACCCAGCAGGGTGCTTCGACACTGACCCAGCAGTATGTCAACAACGTGCTGGTCAACTATCAGAACCTTAACGGCTTGCGTACGACCGTATCAGGGACCAAACAGATTCCGGATAAGATTCGCGAAATGAAACTTGCGGTGGCCGTCGAAAAAGATATGTCCAAGGATGAAATCCTGGAAGGCTATCTCAACATCGTGCTCTTTTCCGGCCGGACCTACGGTGTGGAAGCTGCGTCCCGATTATTCTTCAATAAATCCGCAGCCGATCTGAACATCCCAGAATCTGCACTCTTAGCTGGCCTGGTTCAATCGCCAAACGCTCTGGATCCGAGAAAAAATCCAGAAGGTGCGACCCACCGACGCAACCTCGTGTTGGGCAACATGCTTAATCAAGGCAAGATTACTGAGGAAGAATATGACGAGGCCGTAGCCTCTGAACTGGTACTTGATGAAACCCCATTGCCGTCGGGCTGTTACTACGCCAAGGATGGTTTCGAATACTTCTGTGACTACATCCAGCGGTCAATCTTGGCTGATCCTGCTTTCGGCCCGGATCGTGAATCCCGTCAGCGTATGCTGGATCGTTCCGGTCTAGAGATCACCACGACATTAGATTCGGAGCTGCAAGAAGCCGCTGTAGAAACCGCACGCCGCAATGTTCCTGCTGGGGAGAACGAAGGCATCGGCTCGTCCATCGTGACGGTCCAGCAAAATACCGGCAATATCAAAGCGATGGCCCAGAACACCGAGTACGAGGTCGGCGATGAGCAGGGCAACGGTCAAACCTCACTGAACTTTAACGTTGACAAAGACTGGGGTGGCGGTCAAGGCTTCCAGCTGGGTTCAACCCTGAAGCCGTTCGTTGCAATGGCCTGGATCGGCTCCGGAAAATCAATGCGCGACCAAGTCGATGCTTCCCGGAATAACTATGACGGCGCCCGTTTCCCCGCCTACTGCCTGCCCGGCGGGCATGCACGCATCGGTAGCGACGGCTGGCGGCCAAAGAACGCTATCGCCGATATGCACAAACCAATGCGCATGGACTACGGCTTGTACTGGTCCATTAACACAGCAACAATTGCTGCGGCCTATAACACCGACCTATGTGCCATTACCGATATCACCGACGCGGCAGGTATTACCGATGCGGAGAACAACGAAGGTCTAGATCCTTCCAACCCCTCGTTCGTACTTGGTGCCTACAACGTTTCCCCACTCACCATGGCGTCTGCGTACTCGACTTTGGGTTCCGGCGGCACCTACTGTGAACCTCGCGCAATTGAATCGATCGTTGACGCCGATGGCAACGAATACACTGTTCCGCCAATCCAGTGCTCCCCCGGGTCGCTGAACCCGGAGAACATCAAAGAGCTTAACAACACGTTGACGGCCATCGCAAGTGAGCGTATTTCGCAAGGACGGCTCAACTTCCCGATCGCAGGTAAGACCGGTACCAACAACTTTGAGTCGTCAACCTGGTTCATTGGATACACTTCAGAACTTGCAACGGCTTCATGGGTTGGTAACTACCTGGGCAACGGCCCGGATTACACCCTGCGAGGCAAAACCATCGGTGGTCGCTATTTCCAGGACGCCTGGGGCTCGCTGATTGCCGGTCCTATGTGGGTTGATTTCATGGAGGTTGCCGGGCCGAAGTACGGTACCGATGCTTTCCCGAAGTTTGACGGTCCAACCGGTAATCCGCGAGTCTACAGCCGTGGTTCATCCGGCAGTTCAAATTCGGGCTCAAATTCGAATTCAGGATCGGATCAAGATTCGGATTCCGGAGCGAATTCGGGGTCGGACTCATCGAATGAATCCGATAACAATGATTCGGGTGACAATGACTCATCAGGAAATGACGACTAGTGTCTAAGTCACCTTGGTGGCCGCGTCGGATACTATCCGGCGCGGCCAAACTTTTCACACTGGGTACCGTCACGGCGGTCTCTGCCACAGTATTTGGTGTGGTTTCAGCACGTCAGTTTGGCATTCGTTATGAAACAGTGCCCTTACTGTCAGAAGGTCAGGCCCCGCTACGCATCTTACATATAGGTGATATGCACCTGGTTGCTGGGGATCGGACCAAGATCAATTTTGTTCGCAGCCTGGCGGCAACACAACCTGACCTTGTGGTCAATATCGGAGATAATCCGGGCGGGGTGGATGCCATAGATGATGTGCTACATGCCCTTGAACCACTATTTGAATTTCCAGGAGTATTTGTTCCGGGGTCCAACGACTTCTTTGGTCCCCGCAACGCCAACCCACTACGCTATCTCCGTGCGCCTTCTACGACCACGCATCTTGACGAGCTCCGTAATGCTGTTGATACGCGTAAATTATTTGACGGCATCACAGCACGGGGCACCTGGCATCGGGTTGACAACCGCTCCTTGACCCTACAAGTCAGTAACGGGGTTGACATTCACCTAGCAGGTACACACGATGCGCATATGCAAGCCGATGATTGGCCAGGATTTCCAAACGCACAAGACACGAACCCGATACTGAAGATCGCGGTGACCCACGCCCCCTACCGACGAGTACTCGATGCCGCGGTGGCCGACGGCGCCGACCTCGTGTTAGCGGGCCATACACACGGCGGGCAAGTGGCCCTGCCCTCCTATGGCGCGATAGTGTCGAACTGTGATTTGCCCCCCGGTCTGGCGTCAGGCAGTTTTCCCTGGCGCAGCGCCGGACGCACTGGGCTGATCCATGTCACCGCCGGGATTGGGGCCTCTCCCACAGTGCCTTTGCGCACGTTCTGTCCGCCGGAAGCCGTCGTCATAGATCTCGTCCCGGCCGATCAAACAACCGCTTACTGAAATGCCCGACCGGTCAACCGGCGGTAAGCCTCACGGTAGCGCTCAGCGGTCTTTTCAACGACGTCGGCAGGTAATTCTGGTGGGGCAGTATCGGTGTTGCGGTCCCAGCCGGAAGTTTCCGAAGCTAGCCAATCACGTACGAACTGTTTATCAAAGGATTCCTGAGATGTGCCTGGCGCATAAGCCTGGGCATCCCAAAAACGTGAGGAATCCGGGGTCAGCACCTCATCACCCAGGGTGATCACACCATTTTCATCAGTACCGTATTCGACTTTCGTGTCGGCCAGAATAATTCCGGCCTCACGCGCAATGCGCTCCGCAGTGGTATACAGTTGTAAGGTCTTCTCCCGAATGTCGGCGGCAGCAGTCTCACCAATGCGTGAGATCATCTGTGCAAAGCTGATGTTCTCATCGTGCTCCCCGACTTCAGCTTTCGCCGACGGAGTGAAGATTGCAGGATCCAATTTTGACCCATCAACGAGTCCCCCGGGTAACGGGATCCCGGTAACTTCACCGGTCTTGCGATACTCCGCGAGCCCGGAGCCGGTCAGATACCCCCGCGCAATAGCCTCGATCGGGAACATGTTAAGTCGTTTGACCACCATCGCACGTCCCGCAACTTCGGCCGGCACATCGGTTGAGACGACGTGGTTTGGCACATTGATTTCGTCAACCAAACGGTCAAACCACCACAGCGACAGTTGCGTCAAGATCTTGCCCTTGTCCGGAATGCCGGGGTTCAAGATGTGGTCAAAGGCCGAGATCCGATCCGTGGCGACAACTAACAGCGTCTGGGATGCTCCTGGCTGGGTGTCATCAGGTTCATAGAGGTTACGAACCTTACCGGAGTAGATGTGACGCCAACCGGGCAGGGACGTTGCGATATCAGTCATGGTTTAGGCTCCTGGGATCGTGATCTCGCCGTTAATAGCTTTGGCCGCAATATCCGTGCGGTACTGACCGTTTGGAATCGAAATCTTTTCTACGGCCGCATAAGCGGTGTCGCGCGCTTGAACGAGGTCATCACCGGTGGCCACCACGGTTAATAACCGACCACCGGATGCGGTAAATTCCCCGGTATCTCCCGTGGTGGTTCCAGCGTGCAGCACACTGACATCTTCATGTTTGGCAGCATCAGCGACCCCGGTAATCTGAGCGCCAGTTTTCGGAGCACCCGGATAGCCCTCCGAAGCCATGACAACCCCAACAGCCGCGTTGTCGTGGAACTGAATACTTGGAAACGAGGTGGCCAGTTTGCCATCAGCAGCGGCTTTGAGCAGTTGGCCCAACGGGGTTTTTAACCGTGCCAGCACCGGTTGCGTTTCGGGGTCTCCGAACCGGGAATTGAACTCAATAACCTGGATACCCTTCTTGGTAACGGCCAATCCACAGTACAAGACACCGGTAAATGGCGTGCCCCGTTTGGCCATCTCAGCCAGGACCGGCCGGGCAACCTGTTCCATGACGTCTTCGGTGAAGTTTTCGGGTAACCATTCCAGCGGGGTGTATGCACCCATGCCACCGGTGTTGGGGCCTTCGTCGTCGTTATAAATGCGCTTAAAGTCTTGTGCGGGTGACATAGCCACACCGTCTTTACCATCGGCAATAACAAATACCGAAACCTCTGGGCCTTCAAGGAATTCTTCGACCAGTACCGGGTCTCCCCCGGCAAAAATAGCCTGGCCGTGAGCGATCGCCTCGTTGCGATCCTGGGTCACGATCACACCTTTACCAGCGGCCAGTCCGTCGTCCTTGACAACATAGGGTGCCCCCATTTCATCCAGTGCGGCTTCCAGCTGTTCCAGGTTGGTTGCCGTATGTGCCTGACCGGTGGGTACCCCGGCGGCGTGCATAATCTCTTTGGCAAAGGCCTTAGAAGATTCCAAGCGTGCTGCCTGGTGGGTTGGACCAAATACGGCGAAGCCTGCCGCCTGCAACGCATTGGTAACACCTGCAGCCAGCAGTGCTTCAGGACCAATCACGATGAGATCCGGTTGCAGTTCCTGGCAGAGTTCAACCACCAACTGGGGAGAGGAAACATCAATCGGGTAGACGGGAACTTCCTTGGCAATGCCGGCATTGCCTGGTGCACAGCGCACCTCGGAAACCAATGGATCGGCGCGTAAGGCTTGCACAATTGCGTGTTCGCGGCCACCTGGGCCCAAGACTAAAGTTTTCACGTTCCTAAGCGTAGTCGTTTCCGGCCGATGGTTGGGCGGTATGTCTGAAATATGTGGAGATCCGACTAGACTCGTAGCCATGTCCTTTCGTCGCCGTCATCTGCCCTACGGCCAGGGCCCATTGTTCCCGCGCTGGCTGCAAATCATCTACGTCTGGCTGATGATCATGCTGTCGTGTTCCTGGGTGTCCTGGCTTGGGTTTCGCACGTTTGTGGATGCCACCCGCGGCGATATTGGCTATGCGCTGGCCGCACTGGGCATTGGCGCGGTTGCTTCAACAATCGTGACCTGGGCCGTCTACCGCAAAAAGTCCAATACCTAAATGTGCAACCACTGAGCATCTAGAAGGAGACCAAGGTGTCTGAACCGATTCGGGCCAGCGACGTCGAACAGCTGGCCATTGCAACCCGGAATGGCTTTGTGGAAAACCGTTTCTTTGGATCAGCCGTTGTGGTAAATTCCGACGGCGTAATTCTTGCCTCGGTTGGTGATCCTGCAGCAGCAGTGTATCCTCGTTCGGCGCTGAAACCTTTCCAGGCGATCGCTTCACTGCGTTGCGGGGCACAACTGGCACATGAACAGCTCGCCTTGGCGTGCGGTTCACACATCGGTTCCACGCACCATCAAGATATCGCCGCCTCCATGTTAGCCGGTGCGGGGCTCAGCGCCGATAATCTTGCCTGCCCTGCGGCGTATCCGTCGTCGGCGTCCCAGGTTGCAAAGGCTGCCCTGCAGGTCGCGCCGCTGCCGCTGGAGCGCTCTCGATTGGCGCATAACTGTTCGGGCAAACACGCCGGGTTCTTAGCAGCAACGGTTGCTGCAGGTGTCGATCCCACCAGCTATCTGCATCCCGATTCGCCCATCCAGACCGAGGTCATCACCGTCTTAGAGCAGTACTGCCAGACCAGCATTACACACGTGGGGGTGGATGGCTGCGGGGCACCCACCCCGGTTATGGCCCTGAGCTCACTAGCCCGCGGGTTTAGTGAACTCGGCCGTGCCCTGACTGATCGTTCAGCAGAACTGCCGGCCGCAATGGTTGCGCGCGCCATGTTGGATTACCCGCACGTCGTCCAGGGGAACAACCGACCCGATACGGTCATATTGGATTCCCTGGAGTTGCTCGTCAAAACTGGTGCCGATGGAATTGTTGCACTCGCCGCTCCCGATGGCACCGCCGTGGCGGTGTCCATGATTGACTCCACGGATCGAGCAATGCACCTGGTTGCACTGGTACTGCTGGCCAATTTCGCACCGCATATGCTCAGCTTGCAAGCCATGAGCGACGTCGTCGAGCGTATTGTGCCGCCCGTCTACGGCGGCGGGCAGGTGGTGGGCGGCATCAAGGTAGCCCCGGCGGTCTTGCGGTTGCTGAGCTAAGCTAACGGCGTGAGTAATTTTGAAAGGACGACGTGATGATGGCGCGGCGGAAAATTGATGTGGCTGACGGCGTTGCCGCGGTGCGCACCTGGGCTGCGGATCCGGCCGCTGCACCACGATCGATTCGTGCCCTGGCGGTGCGGTATTCCTTGGAAGCGCTGGCCGATTTGGCCCCGGGCCGGTCGGTTGAGGTGCGGGTACCACCCTTTGGGGTCACCCAGATTCTCAAGGGCACTGTGCACACGCGTGGCACTCCACCGGCGGTTGTGGAAACTTCTGCTGATACCTGGTTGGCGTTGGTCACCGGGCAGTTGGCTTGGGCGGATGCGGTGGCCGCCGGCGACGTCGTCGCCTCGGGGCAGCGCACGGATTTGACTGCGCTCTTACCGCTGGTCAAAATCTAGGCTGCCGGTCACGATTTCTGTAGCGTTCACACCCTGTGGACACGTATGACGACGAGGCTTCGAACCCGCTAGACTAAAAGCACTATGGCTGACAGCAGACTTCATGATCAACCTGAAACGGCCGGTGCCGCAGGTGAGGACTCCACTACCGATACACCCGAACAAATGGTGTACCGTCGTGCCCCGAAAATCACCCCATTTTTGGTAACCGGCGGATTTTTCGGGGTGGTTATTGCCTTCTTCTGGGTTGCAATTCAAGGCACGTCCGAGGGGTATACACAGTCCCAGACCCTGGGTTTTTTGGCTGCGCTATTGGGTGTTGTCGGGGTAACTGTTGGCGCACTCGTGTGGCTCATGTTGGATCGCCGATCCAAACGCCACATGGAAACCGTCTACGCTCGACTCACCACAGACCCCCAGGCCGCTGACGTTGCCCTCACTAAAGTTGACTATCGTGAATGGTCACAGTTACAACGACGTCAACGTGTGAATGAAGAACGTCGAGCCCAGCAGCTCGAAGCAAAAGCCGCAGCAAAAGCCCACAAACGAAATAAACGGAAATAGTTCATGGTTGAAAACCTCACCGACGATTCACCCAAAGATGCTTGCGGCGTATTCGGCGTCTGGGCCCCGGGTGAAGAAGTCTCCAAACTTGCCTATTACGGATTGTTCTCACTACAGCATCGCGGTCAGGAATCGGCAGGTATCGCAACCTCCACCGGTGAGCGCATCGCCGTCTATAAAGACGTCGGCCTGGTCTCACAGGTCTTTGACGAAGCAACCTTGTCGTCACTGACCGGTCATATCGCTATTGGGCACTGCCGCTACGGATCCCATGCCGCCGACGACTGGCTATTTGCCCAACCAACTCTTGGGGCCACCTCCGATGACGGAACGGTAGCACTGGGCTTCAATGGCGCGCTGACCAACCGCGAAGAGGTCAAGGCCCTGATCACTGAGCGTTACGGCGAGGTGGACTCGGGTGAACTCGCCCAGGGAAACACTTCAGACACCGCGCTGATCACCACGTTATTGCGCGGACAGAATGGTGACTCACTGGAAGACACTGCCGCCGAAGTCTTTAGCAAACTGCAAGGCGCATTTTCCGTCGTCATGATGTCAGAAAACACCCTGTATGCGGTGCGCGACCGTCATGGATTCCGTCCACTGGTTCTGGGTCGACTCACCAGTGGTTGGGTGATCGCCTCGGAACAGTCTGCACTTGCTACCACCGGCGCGACCTTCATTCGTGAGGTAGCCCCCGGCGAGATCTTGGCCATTGACGCCGATGGGGTCCGCTCAACCCGATTTGCGGCCTCGGAATTGGCCCGCTGCATTTTTGAATACGTGTATATTGCCCGTCCAGATGCGGCTATCAATGGTCGCAGCGTGTACGAATCCCGGTTAGAAATGGGCCGCCAGCTGGCCCGCGAAAACACAGCGGAAGCCGACGTCGTCATTCCCGTCCCCGACTCTGGAACACCCGCAGCAATTGGCTACGCTGAAGAATCCGGCATTCCGCTGGGCCACGGGTTCGTCAAGAACTCCTATGTGGGTCGGACATTTATTAAACCGTCTCAGACACTGCGCCAATTGGGCATCCGGTTGAAACTCAATGTGCAACCGTCCGTGGTTGCCGGCAAATCGGTGATCGTCGTCGATGACTCCATTGTGCGCGGCAACACGCAGCGCCAAGTGGTCGCAATGTTGCGCTCGGCCGGAGCCCGCGAAGTGCACGTGAAAATTTCGTCGCCACCGGTGAAATGGCCGTGTTTCTATGGCATTGACTTCGCCACGCGCGCCGAATTAATTGCCACGGGTGCCGGGATTGAGGAAATCCGTGCGCACATCGCAGCCGATTCGCTGGCTTATATTTCACTCGAGGGCACCATTGCTGCCACCCAACAGGACGAAGACACCTTGTGTACCGCCTGTTTCTCGGGTAACTACCCCACCGAAGTCCCCACGCTGACCACAGACAGGAAATAATGTGACTGAACAGAACACCCCCGAGCCGATCACCTATGCGACCGCCGGGGTCGATGTTGCAGCCGGTGACGACGCCGTTGAGCTGATGAAATCAGCGGTCACCGCTACCCACTCCTCGCGTGTACTGGGCGGATTTGGTGGTTTTGCCGGCATGTGGGATGCCACCGCGTTGACCAGTTACCGCCAGCCAGTGTTGACCACCTCAACTGACGGTGTTGGCACCAAAGTTGCGATCGCCCAGGCCATGGACATTCATGACACCATCGGTCAAGACCTGGTGGGCATGGTGGTCGACGATATCGTTGTCGTCGGCGCAAAACCGTTGTTTATGACCGATTACATCGCTACCGGCAAGGTCGTACCCGAGCGCATCGCCAACATTGTGCGTGGTATCGCCCACGGCTGTAAGCTCGCTGATACTGCACTGATCGGTGGCGAAACCGCAGAACACCCGGGCCTGTTAGCCGCCGATGAATACGATGTGGCAGGTGCGGTCACCGGTGTGGTCGAGGGCGGCGAGATACTGGGGCCAGAGCGCGTGCGCGAAGGCGACGTCGTCATTGCCATGGCTTCTTCCGGTGTGCACTCGAACGGGTATTCACTATTGCGCTCAATTGTGGCGGCTAAGGGCTGGAGCTGGGATCAGCACATTGACGAATTCGGCCGCAGCCTGGGTGAAGAACTCCTCGAACCGACCCGCATTTACGCAAAAACCTGCCTCGATCTAATCAAACAGCTCAACGCCGACGGGCAGTTCGCACTCCGTGGATTCTCGCACATCACCGGCGGTGGCCTGGCAGCCAACCTTGCCCGGGTCCTACCTCAAGGAACGATGGCTACGATTGACCGGTCTACCTGGTCACTGCCTGCGGTATTCTCTGTGATGGCCCAAGCTGGTCAGGTGCCACTGGCTGACCTCGAGCGCACACTCAACCTTGGCGTGGGAATGGTCGCGGTCGTGTCACCAAAATCCGCAGAATCTGCGCTGACTTGGCTGAACAACAACGGTATGACCTCATGGCAGATGGGCGTTGTTGACAAGCTCACCGACGACGCCTCTGCCGCCGGAGATGACTTCATTCAGGGGGCCAAGGGTGTCGACGGCGGTGGAGTGCTACTCCACGGTAGCTACGCCCAATAGTCTCTAAACATTTCATAGCATTCACCTTTAGACGCCGCACAGCTTTTCCGTGCGGCGTCTTTGTTTCTCCGTGAACCTATGCCTGAGTAGCTGCGCCCGAGCGTCAATATCCACATATCTTGCTCAAGGTCGCAGATATCCACAATTGTGCACACCGTGCCACCTTTCAACGACACGACAAGCCATAGTGGGAGTTACCCAGTTGAAGGCAGGTGAGACAATGGTAGAAGGTACATCCGCTCCTGCGGACGATACTCAGGATGAATCAAATCCAGGTAACGCGGCTCAAGCAACCACGAGCCTGAACCTGTTAGCCGACTCGATCTTCGCCAATGGTCTCGGCCTCGATCCAGACGGACTGGTCACACCTGACGACGACTATGATGCCGTGGCGGATTTACTGCCTGTCCATCAGCGTATGTCGCCGGTTATGATTGCGGCTCATGAGGCAGTTGATCAACAAGTAGGCGCAATCGTCGCCACATTCGATCTGGCCAAGTTACAGGCTATGAGAACTCAGCTCGCCTTACGTGAGAAACAGCTATTAGTCTCAAGACCCCGCGATGAATTATTTGCCCCGATCGATCCGAAAACTTTTCGTGCTGAAAAAACTGACCAGCTACCAGACCGAGCTAACGATGCTTCCATTTCAGAACATCGGTTGACGATTCTTGAGTATGCCCGGATCCGTGAGGAACATACCAATCTCGACGACGTCGTCTCCACCAGAACGACGGCAGATTTAGTTCAAGTGCTTCGCTCGGATAGTCAGCTTGAAGTCCCCGGCAGTCGTAAAGGTAAAACCCCGCTGGCATCGGCTGTTTCATATGCTGCCGCGGCACTACGCGTCACCGGGGCTACGGTTGACCGCCGAGTGTCTGCCGCGGCCTCAATGTGGCCAGACATGAATTATCGCAGGACAAAACTCAAAGCCCCCAGACTCGCTGCACACCTTGAACGAGGCCAAATACCCTTTGCTACAGCAACGGCAGCGCACCAGAGACTGTCCGAAATGCGTCAAGCTGTCCGACGTGCCGGTGGGGACGAACAGACTGCCGATGAGCTCGTTCGGCACAAGGAGAAAGAATTTCTTCGTCATGCACATCAAAACAACCCTCATACCTTTGCTCGATTGGCGAAACAACACAGCGAGGCTGTAACCAATGAACTGATTGGACCACGGCAGACTCTCACTGAAGAACAGGTCAAACACGAAAAGGGCATCTTTTATAAGCAGTCCATCGGCGATCGCCTTCATGAGCTCAGTGTGGTCCTCGATGACGCAGAGTTATTGCATTTCAAAGCCATCAGAGAGTTTGGCACAAAGCTGGACTCAGCCACAGCAACTCTGCGAGCTCAAGCGCACCAAGCAGCTCAAGCTCCGGGTGACCAGCCGCAAAGCGAAATGGCCTCCTCCCCAGAGGATGTTGCTGATGATGTTCCGAATAACCCGCGGATTATTGCTGAAGACATTGATCTGGGAATTGCCAAACTCTTTGATGGGCAAACACGAGCTGAGCGATGGCTCAATACCTTGATGGACTTTGTTTCAGCTGGGCTAATTTTACACAAAACCTATGATCCACACGCCAGTCCCGAGGAGCAACAGCGACGTGAGCAAGCTTTGCATAAAGCTGCGGAACATTCTGAAGTCATCGCTGAGATCCTGGCGTTTGACCAGAACGAGAATGAACCACAGGCTCGTGAGCCAGCGAGATCATCGAACCGGGTTGATCCCGTTGAAAAGCTGGTTCCACCTGGTTACCAGCTGCTGCGTCCAAATCTCGATCTCATCGTGGAAATTCCGCTACGCGATCTCACCGGAAAACCACCACAGCGACCGTCCGAAGAGGCGGCTGACGAAAATACTCATTCAGAACTCGTCAAGCTCAAAGACCTCTTCAGGCAACAAGATCGAGGAATCGGCTCACCAGTGGGATCGCCTGGAAACGTCAAGATTGATATCGGGCTGGCACGGCAACAGGCCTGTTCTCAACGGATCATTCCCATGGTCCTTGGCACAGCGTCACAACCCCTTGATGTCGGACACGCACAACGTAGCTTCTCAACAGGCATGCGTAGGGCACTTCATGTTCGAGACCGTGGCTGCGTCGTTCCCGGATGTCGAAGACCTGCAGAATGGTGTCATCCACACCATATAGAAGAATGGGCCAAAGGCGGACCAACTGCGGTCGCTAATGGTGCGCTATTGTGCCGACATCACCATGCCGCGGTGCATAAGCAACTTTTGATCATCCATATGGAAGACGATGGACTGCCATCTTGTAGTTTGCCCAAAAACTTGGACCCCACGCAGCGACGCTATCGCAATTTCTACTGGCGATGTTAGAACGGGTACGTTGTAACGAAGACGCGACTCATGCGCACTGACTATACGGAAATTTCGTGGTCCAACCACTCTAAGGCTTGCTTTACGCCACTTCTCCACCGGAAAGTCGCATACTCTTCCCCGCGGGTAGGGCCAAGATTGATAATACCAATCGGCTTGCGCGCACGATCAGCTTCCAGCAGGATTCGATATCCACTCATGACCGCTAGCGAGGAACCAATGACGATCAGGGCACCGGAACGGTCCAACAGAGCCTGAATGGCCTCTTTTCGTTGCTTAGGTACAATCTCTCCGAAGTACACCACGGTGGGCTTGAGTTTATTCGATCCACAATTCAGACACTGGACCATCTGAAATCGTTCTACCCACTCCTGCGGTATGCGTGCGTCACCGTCGGGGTTGACCAATTCTTCAGTTAGTTTCCACTGATCGGCAACTCCGGCATTAGCATTGCGTAGACGGACGCCGAAATCTTCGCGATTTTCTTTGCTTCCGCAAACGAGACATTCAATCTCGTTCATCGAACCATGGAGTGCGATGATAGGGCCGGATTCACTGCCGCGTGTGGCCTGTTGATCTGCAACGCGTTGACTCTGTTGATGGAGTCCATCAACGTTTTGCGTGACGATTCCGGCGATTTGCCCCCTGGTATTCCACCTGGCGATGATGCTATGCCCGGTATGTGGGCTAGCAGCATTCATATGTTGCCACCCCACAAAAGACCTTGCCCAGTAGCGATGACGTGCCGCTTCGTCGTGGAGGAACTCCTGATAAGTCATGGGACGAGAATGACGCAGTGAGCCTTCCGGCCCTCGATAATCCGGAATCCCAGAGTCTGTAGACATACCGGCCCCGGTAAGTATCAAAGGTTTCAGTCCCAGTAGCTGACTGATTCCAGTAGATGCGACCTGTACGTTCTGGTAGGGCGCTGTGTTTTCGATAACACGCCGAACCGACCGTATCGCAGCCTGATGGGTGGCGTAAGCCGGATGATCTTCAGGCAACGTTGAGGCAGCAGAATAGATCGGCCGGTCAGATGAACCTGTCATCTCACCGGGCCGATCTTTCAAGAGTCAAGAAAACACCTAAGAGAAAAGATCCTACTAATACGGTGAATCTTCGTCGTATTCGTCGTCGTAGGCGTTATATTTTTCCGCGTATTCGGCGTACTCGTTGTTCTCTTCCCTATCGGGTTTCTTGCCGGATAGCTCTCGCTCGAGTGCTGCCAGGTCGGTAGCTGGCGAGAAGTACTTCATGTCCCGTGCCTGCCGGGTAGCCTTTGCCTTTTGACGGCCGCGCCCCATGAGCGTGACCCCCTTCGCGGTCTCTGTCCTCAAAAGCGACAACATAAGGCTCATGTTGTCGCTGAGGTCTCTTTTTCGTAATGGTTCGTGCTTACCAGGTTAACATGTTTGAGTAGAGTTCGCCCCTCTGGCGCTAAAATATGTCTGGTATAACCGGGGCTTTCGCTCTAAGATCAGCTTATAACCAGCAGTTTCTCCCCACACTCGCCCATGGCGAAGCGGCCCTGAGGATACAGAACACTGCTGTCAGAAAGGATGATGGAACGGCATGACCCCAGCCGACTACCAGCAAAACTCGGATCCCGAGTCTCCGCTGTCAGCTGAAGACCCATCTATGCCATCGCGGCGTGAGATTCGTCGACGTCGTGAACGACGTTCACGACGCAACTCATGGATAATCTTTTTCACCGTGTTGATCGTAGTCCTGGGGATCGTCACGTTCTTTGTTTATAGTTTTAGTTCCTCAGATAACGACAATGGAGCCGAAGCTCCCACTGAAACGACCACACGAAATCCGTCGCCTGGTATTGATGGCATCATTGCCGCAAACGTTGCTCCCGAAAATTTCTTACCCGGCGATTGCCTGGCCAATTACACGGACGCCAGCCACCCGGCTGATATCGTGGAGTGTTCAACTCCACACAATGCACAACTCATTGGACGGCGTCTGTACTCAAGCGATATGACCTACCCAGGCGAAGACGAACTACGAGAGTCTTCAGAGGCCTTCTGTGCGGACATCCCGCTATTAGAAAACACTCAGGCGACCTATTCGATTAATACCTCTCGCCCATCGGACTACACCTGGGAAACCGAAGCCGACCGTCGTGTCGACTGCATCGTCTCTACCAGTGACGAGAGCACTTTTTCTGAGTCGCTGGTAGAAGAAGCTGTCGTTGATGATCAGCGTTCCGAGGAAGAGCAGGCTGAGAATCCTATACAGACCGCAGAGGACGCTGCGGACAATCCCGAAGCAGAGGGTTCCCCGACAGCTACAGCTGATGCTGAAGATTCTTAGGCTCCGGCTGCGCTGATCAGCCCTGGTTCAAGCATGCGAACAGGCCGGTTGTTCAACCGTGGAGTTGGACAACCGGCCTGTTTATGTAGACCGTCAGATTCCAGGGGTCTCGCCTAGCCGAGCGATCCTTGGCTGGTGGCGGCCGCGACCGGTTCTGTTGTCAATACGACGCCTTCACCATCGGCATCAACCGTCACTGTGTCGCCGTCATTAACCTTGCCAGCTAAGATCTCTCGAGCGAGGTTGTCGCCGATTTCTCGCTGAATCAACCGACGCAATGGACGTGCGCCGTAGGCCGGATCGTGTCCGACTCGCGCCAGCCACTCGGCGGCTGCTGGCGTGACCTCAAGACTGATACGACGCTCGGCCAGTCGATCAGCCAGCTGCGCAATCTGCAGGTCGACAATCTTCACCAGATCACTGATGGTCAACGGATCGAAGTGGATCATGTCGTCAAGCCGGTTCAGGAACTCGGGTTTGAATGCTGCGCGAACGGCTGCATCAACCCGGGCATGTTTCTCGGCTGGTTCAAGTCCGGCGTCCACCAGGAATTCTGATCCCAGGTTAGAGGTCAGAATCAAGATGGTGTTGCGGAAGTCCACCGTCCGACCCTGACCGTCGGTCAACCTACCGTCGTCGAGAACCTGCAGGAGGATGTCAAAGACTTCGGGATGTGCCTTTTCGACTTCATCCAACAAGATGACTGAATATGGACGACGGCGTACAGCTTCAGTCAGCTGGCCACCTTCGTCATAGCCGACGTATCCTGGAGGCGCACCCACGAGTCGCGACACTGCATGTTTCTCGGAGTACTCCGACATATCAATGCGAACCATAGCCCGGTCGTCGTCGAACAGAAATTCTGCCAAGGACTTGGCCAGCTCGGTTTTACCCACGCCCGTAGGACCCAAGAATAGGAAGGAACCGATGGGCCGATTTGGATCCGAAATCCCGGCTCGCGATCGACGGACCGCGTCAGCCACTGATGCTACGGCTGCCTGTTGACCGATCAGGCGTCTACCAATCTCGGTTTCCATGTTGAGCAGTTTTTCCTGCTCGCTGGACAACATGCGGCCGGCAGGAATACCGGTCCAGGCTTCGATAACTTCAGCGATGTCGTGCGCGGTGACTTGTTCTGAGACCATCGGGCTCTCACTGGTGACAGTGGAATCCTCAGCTTCCGCGGCGACGAGATCCTTTTCGACTTGAGGTATCTCCCCGTACAGGATCCGTGATGCTTCCGCTAGGTCACCCTCGCGCTGTGCTTTTTCGGCTGTCGAGCGCAGCTCATCCAGCTGGACGCGCAGGTCACCGGCCCTGTTCAGTGAGGCTTTTTCGGATTCCCATTGGGCAGTCAGTCCGGCCAGTTCCTCTTTGGTGTCGGCAAGTTCTGCGCGTAAGGCAGCCAAACGCTCTACAGATGCCGGATCGGTTTCACCCTCTAGCGCGAGTTCTTCCATGGTCAACCGGTCTGCAGCGCGGCGCAACTGATCAATGGCTTCCGGCGCAGAGTCGATTTCCATGCGCAACCGCGAGGCTGCCTCATCCATGAGGTCTATGGCCTTATCTGGGAGCTGGCGTCCGGAAATATACCGATTTGATAGGTTGGCCGCAGCCACCAGCGCGGCGTCGGCAATTGCCACCTTGTGATGGGCCTCGTAACGCTCCTTGAGGCCGCGCAGAATCGCAATGGTGTCGTCAACCGAGGGCTCACCAACAAAGACCTGTTGGAACCGACGCTCCAACGCGGGATCCTTTTCAATGTTTTCCCGATATTCGTCCAGGGTAGTGGCACCAATCATCCGCAGCTGACCGCGTGCCAACATTGGCTTGAGCATATTCCCTGCGTCCATGGCCCCCTCAGAGGCTCCGGCGCCCACCACGGTGTGCAGCTCGTCAATAAAGGTCACGACTTCTCCGCCGGCTGCGGCAATTTCCTCCAGGACAGCTTTGAGTCGTTCCTCGAATTCGCCACGGTATTTCGCGCCGGCGACCATGGCACCCAGATCCAGCGAGATCAGGCGTTTGCCCCGCAACGATTCTGGCACGTCTCCGGCAACAATACGCTGGGCCAGTCCTTCAGCGACGGCGGTCTTACCCACGCCAGGTTCACCGATAAGCACCGGATTATTTTTGGTACGACGAGAAAGCACTTGGATGACGCGCCGAATTTCGGCGTCGCGGCCAATCACCGGGTCAAGCTTGCCCGATGCGGCAATCTCGGTCAGATCCGTACCGTACTGCTCCAGAGCTTGGAAGGTGCCTTCCGGATCCTGGGAAGTGACTTTTGCATCACCCCGAATGGTCTGCATGGCCGATTTGAGCGCTTCTACGCTGGCGCCAGCATCCCGCAGGGCCGAACCTGTGTCGCCGGCATCTGCAGCAAGACCTAATAACAGGTGCTCAGTTGAAACATATTGGTCTTGATTCTGTTTGGCCTGTGTTTGGGCGGCCGAAATGACGCTGAGTCCCGCACGCGACAACTGGGCTTCTGCAACCGTGGACCCGGCCACTTTCGGCAGTGCTGCAATCTGACTCGACGCGCTCGTGGAGACGACGTCCGGGTCAACATCAGCGGCTTTGAGTACCGCGACCGCAACCGATCCGCGCTGGTCCATCAGGGCCTTGAGGATATGAGCAGGTTCGATCTGCGGATTACTTGCCGTTGAGGCGTTCATAGCCGCAGCCGAAAGCGCCTCCTGGGATTTCGTGGTGAATTGAGTATTCATGCAAACTCCTTGCCCCCGGCACATGACCGGGACTAAAATCTAAACTTGAGTCTACTTAACTCAACCTTAATTGGGCGCACAATATTCCGGAAGATCTGAGAAAGATTTCACCACTAGCGAAGAACTTAATCAGTGTTCAATCAGTGCTCAAGCAGTGCTGCAGTCTAATGGCTTGAGTTTCTTCGAGATGCTGTGCCCCAGCTCACCAACATGGCCCGACTAGCACACGGGTGCACTCAAAGGTCGAAGGTTTTACTCTGCAGTTGTTTCGGCAGTTGCCGACGGCGTTGCTGCACTGTCGACCCGGTCGCGGAAGGTTTCTTGGAGTTTCTCCGCCTGAGCGCCGAACATGTCTTGGGCCTGCTCTAGCGTGACCTGCTCAGCGGTCATGTACATGTGGAATCGACCATTGACCGAAGAGCCACCCACTGCCAAGGATTCAACATCTTGACCGTCGGAAATCTCCAAGTGCAAGGCATCCAGACCCGGGATTTTTGTGAAGGTGGCTTCGGCGCCTTCGACTTCCGATGAGGTCAGCGTCTCGCAGGCATTCGGGATCTCACGGTAAATCGCCATCGGCTCGGTCAGCTCGGTGGTTTCAAAGATCATGGTTTCTACTGCTGCACCTCGCGTGGTGTCAGCGGCTGCCCCTTCGGAGCGATCAGGTACTTCACGGATAAATTTCGCCGAGATACCGCCAACTGCTGGAGCGGAAAACGAATTGAGCTCTTCCAGCAGGCTCGCACAGCGGCCGGTCGGTTCAAATTCACTCAACGTCAGATACATCGTGACAGGATCGTCAACGAACCCTTCGATCGGTGGATCTTCGGAGACCCCCACCAGTTGGGTGTCAGTCACCAGAGCGGCGGCAAATTGTTCGAGGTCGACTTCGGTAGCCGGAGGTGACGTTGCCGTGGCGTTATCATCGGTTGGCGCAGCGTCGGGCTGCTCGCCGTCGTCGGAGGCACATCCAGCCAGCCCGAGGCCACCCACAGCAGCCAGTGCCGCTAACCGAAGAACCCTGCGTTTCACAAACATCACGCCCTCTACGATACAGGCTTGACCAGTGTCGGCTGCAACCCACACGCACCCGGCGGCGCGTCTACTACCGACAGGCCAGCAGCTCTCGCGCTAAGCTCGAGGGTATGTCTCACCCCGCGGCCGACTCTGACGATTCACAACCCACGCCGGCTATTCCCACGACGCAGGATGCCGCACAGCGCCCGCATGATCAGGCCTCGGCAGCGTCGAGTCCCAAGGCAGCTGAGCGCATCGTTTCGACCGCCCTGACGCGTCTAACACCCACCCGCCCGCTGCGGACCTATCACAAACCCCGACCCACCTTGTGGTTTGTCGTGCGACGCACCTGGGCAAGGGCAATCTCAATGCAGGTATGGGACGTCGCAGCGACCATGACCTTTTACCTGTTCTTATCGATATTGCCGGGTCTCATCGCGATTGCATCGATCGTCTCGGTGGTCAACTTTACTGAAGAAACCATCTGGACGGTGGCTGGTCTGGTCAATGACCTCTTCCCTGCGATGGATGCCGCCATCGTAGCCGACACGCTCTTGACGCTCATCAACACGCCGGGAGGGGTCACAGCCCTGACACTTGGGCTGATCGGGTCGTTATATTCGGCCTCCAACGTGGTCGCCGCATTTCATCGGGCAATGAACCGCATTTACGACACCCGCGAAGGTCGACCCTTTATCTACTTCCGCTTCATCGTGTTTCTTGAAACCGTGGTGTTGATCGTCGCATCGCTGGCGCTCTTGGTGCTCATCATTCTCGGGGGTGATCTGTCCCGTCGTCTTGGTGAACTTTTGGGGTTAACCCAAGAAAGTGTTGCCGCTTGGAATATTTTGAAATGGCCACTGATCCTCGTGGTGTTGATTGTTCTGGTATCCCAGGC
>NZ_DYXC01000030.1 GCF_020742345.1 Enteractinococcus helveticum
GGAACGGTTATCGCGTTTATCTCGGCACGCATGCGCACCGAACATATCGACGACGCGTAGATCTGGACTCTTCAACACAAACAAAACAGCGCCACACGTTATGTGCGGCGCTGTCGTAAAGCTTATTGAAAGAAGTACCCGGTGGTTACTTCTTGCCACCGAAGCCTTTGAAGCGAGCGTTGAAGCGCTCAACACGGCCAGCGGTGTCCAAAATACGTTGCTTACCGGTGTAGAACGGGTGCGAAGCAGCAGAAATTTCAACATCGATTACCGGGTAGGTGTTGCCGTCTTCCCACTCCGCGGTGCGTTCCGAAGTAGCGGTGGTACGGGTCAGTACACGTTCGCCTGATGCCAGGTCGTTGAAGATTACGTAGTTGTAATCAGGGTGAATATCTTGTTTCATACTCAGTTCCTTCGATAGTGCCACTGGATTTTGCCAGCCGCACGAAGACTAATTGATAAATTGGTTGTTAGACCAAGGACTTATCTTACACGGTATTCGATGACCTAGCATCTTCTATAGGCTGCGTGTCGATCGTCACCAACGACGTTGCCGGCGGTGCTACCACTAGCCATTGATGAGAGGCAACACCATGTTGATGATCCCCGCGATTCCCACGATCACGATGACCATGCGCAGCACAGTGGCTTTGATGCGTCGACCGATCCTGGCGCCGAGTGAGCCGCCGATCAGTGATGATACCGCGATGAGTAGCACGGCAGTCCAGTCGATACGATCAAAAGCGAAGAGTAGATACCCTGTAGCCGCGATGAGATTGACGGCTAAAGACAACCAAGTCTTAATAGCGTTAGCATGCACGAGAGTGCCAGTCGTCATAAAGACACCCAGGATGCCCATCAGTAAGACGCCTTGCGCGGCGACGAAATACCCGCCGTAAATACCCGTGAGGAACACAAGGATAAAAAGCGCAGGAGTCACCTTGCCTGACGGCAATGGTGAGACTTCTGGACTGATGGGCTCATCACCATCTGCCTGACGGCGTCGTCGGACCCACGCGTTAAGGCGTGGCTGAAATACGACGAACAGGATCGCGAAGACGATGAGAATCGGTGCTGCGTACTCAAAGACGGTTGCGGGCAATTGCATCAACAGCGTGGCCCCGATGAGTCCACCGGCCAGTGATCCCCACGTGAGTTTTCTGGCTATCGTACCGGCTTCACGAAGTTCGCGCCGATAACCCCATGTTCCAGAAAACCCGGCTGCAACCAAGCCTATGGCATTGGACATTTGGGCGGTGACCGGTGGGAAGCCCACTGCAACGAGTGTGGGAAAGGTGACGAGTGTGCCGGAACCAACGACCGAGTTAATGGTTCCGGCCCAGAAGCCAGCTAGTAGCACAATGAGTACTTGCCACCACTCTAAACCCAATAATTCCATGGGACTCCTTGAACGTGTTTAGGTGCGTGCGAAGGCTGAGAACCGACCTTCAGCATTTCGGGACACGTTCAAGGGTAGCCGGAAAGCTTCTGACAAGGTTTCTTCGGTTAACGCTGTTTCGACAGGGCCGGCCGCAATGACCTGACCTTCTCGCAAGAGCATTGCGTGGGTGAAGTTAGGTGGAATTTCCTCTACGTGGTGGGTCACCAGGATCGGTGTGGGAGCAAACGCATCACTGGCTAACTGTGTCAGAGACCGAACAAGCGTTTCACGGCCCGCTAGATCCAGTCCCGCTGCCGGCTCGTCCAAGATCAACAGTTCGGGGTCGGTCATCATGGCACGAGCAATTAGAGCACGCTTGCGTTCGCCTTCTGAAAGTGTCCGGAATTTCCGGTCTTCATATCCGGCGATCCCCCAGCGTGCCAACAGCTGTTCGGCACGCTGGAGATCTTCTGGTTCGTATACCTCGCGCCAGCGCCCAGTGACACCATAGGCCGCGGTCACTACAAGGTTCTTGATCGTTTCACCTCCCGGTACTTGCTGGGCTAACAGTGTTGATGACAAGCCGATTGACGGGCGGAGATCAAAAACATCGACCGCGCCCAGGACTTCACCTAAGATTGCGACGTTGCCCTTGGTGGGATGAGCACGAGCTGCTGCAATATTGATTAGTGTCGATTTACCTGCACCGTTGGGTCCCATCACTATCCAACGCTGTCCCTCTTCGACGTGCCAGGAAACATCATCCAGTAACACGTTTTGGCCACGACGAAGCGTGACGTGTGACATATGGAGGACAGAATCTTCTAGTGGTTCAAATTCGTGAGGGGTCACGATAGGGCGTTGCGCAATTGTTGCAGAGGGGATCAATTCGGTGGAACTCATAGCAACCAGACTAGGCTAGTTGCACAACGATTTGGTGAAAGGAACCGGTAATGCCCATAAATATTGCCAACATGAAGATTGGTGACCGCGTAGTGGTCTATAACAACGTGGGGCATCCACATTTGGACGGAGTACCCACTTACGCGGAGGATCTTGAAGGTGTTGGTTTTACCGGTCATCGGTGGGTATCGGCAGCAGATCGGCTTAAAGATCTGCCTGCCGACTGGTACTCTGCTGTACTTCCGTCAGCACAGGTTGAAATACATAAGGGCCACGCTCCCCTGGTAGTTTTTGATGTGGATTCAACTCTGATCCATGAGGAAGTCATCGAGTTGCTGGCAGCTCACGCTGGTAAGGAGCAAGAGGTCGCTGAGGTTACTGAACGTGCGATGCGGGGCGAAATTGATTTTGCAGACTCATTGCACCACCGAGTAGCAACTCTGGCTGGCCTTCCACAAGAGGTCCTCGATGAGGTCGCAGCCGCGGCCACAATTCATGACGGCGCCCAGGAGCTGGTCAATGCCGTGCAACAAGCCGGTGGGTACGTATATGCCGTATCTGGAGGGTTCACTCATGCGCTGGAGCCACTGGCCAAACAGCTTGGGTTAGACGGATTTGCAGCCAATATCTTGGAGATCGCAGAGGGCAAACTGACAGGCAAGGTAACCGGCCGTGTGATAGATCGAACCGCTAAGGCAGAAATGTTGCGTCAGTGGGCGAGGGAACAGAACGTGCCGCTGGAGGCGACGGTGGCGGTTGGTGATGGTGCCAATGACCTCGACATGATTGACCTTGCGGGGTACGGTGTCGGGTTCTGTCCAAAACCGATCGTGCGCAAGCATGCCGACAGTATTATTGAGGTCCCCACTCACGACATTCTGCGAGCAGTCCTGGGGTTCTAAGGCCCCTGGAACGGTACTGAGAAATTGTCTACTAGGCGATCGCTGGGCGTCCGGGGAATATGCCTTCGTGAACGTTAGCGTTTTCAAACCGGTGCATCATTTCATGGGCGCCACCGTGCGGTGTTTCTAAAATAAATTGTAACTCTGCAGGATACAGCGCATAGAGGCCTAAGCAGTGGACAGTGTGACCTTCGACCATGAATGTTGTGGCATCAGGGGGCATGGACAGTACCTGCTCTATGAGAAGTCCCGAGAACTCAGATTTGGGGTAGGTCTGGTGAATCGTGCGACGCGCCCGCGTGGAGTGACCGTACCCTAACCATGTGTCGTAGAGATATGTCATTCTGGCCAGCTGCTTCATGACCAGGATCGGCCAGCTGAACCGTTTGGCGCGACTGTCAGGCATCCGTTGAATCTCAGATACTGATGGCCAATCCCCCGGTAAGGTCAAAACCAACTCGGCACGTTCGTAGTATTCTGCTCCAGCTGGAACCTTCATGGGGTGGGCTGAGAGTCCAGCGGTCACCATTGTCCAAATCGGTCTTTGGGCGGTCGGTTCCCACATGAATATATCGAGATGCATATGGTCCGAATGCGTTTCATGAAAGACCGTTGGCTCTCCGTCGATGAATTGACCGATATGCTCGGGCAACGCTTCAATGAGATGGCGCTCGAATTGTTCGACTTTCGAATTTCTTTGCGATACAGAAAAGTGTGTCATGTGCTCAACCTAGAAGGTTCGACAGCACAGTAGTGGCCGAGTCATCCGAATTGTGGATAACCACTGTCCTGTAGTGGCTGGAGACGATAAGGGCACCGAAATTCCTTTCGGTGCCCTGTCGTTATGAGGAAACGTTATTTCTTGTCGATCTGTTCGAAATAATCCTGCGCACCACCGACATATTCGGTGTACCCAACTTCCAGCTCGTCTCGTCCAACCAGGGCGGCGATTTCTGCTGCGAACTCATCAACAGTGTAGAGTTTTCCTGCTGCTTGACGCCGTGATTCGATGGCGTCAGGGTTCAACCGGTTCAGTAGTGTGGCGGTAATTGTGCCTTCGATCATGTCAGCGGTGACGACGACAAATCCGATGCCTTTTTCTTTTAGCATTGGAATACGTTCACGCAAAGCAACTTCACCGGCGCGTTTTGACTTGGCGACTGGTTCGTATTCCGGCATGGTTGGGACGTCATCGATAAAGTGCGCCTGGTGACTGGTGACGTACACAACCTGTCCACCGGCTTCCATCGCCTCGATGGCCTCTTCCATCATGTCCACCTGGGCGTCACGGTTGAGCCGCATGGCATAGTCTTCACCCATATCGGATTCCATGCCGCCTGAAGCATTCAGCACCAGCACGTCAAGTCCGCCAAATGAGTCTCTGGCAGCTTGAATCATGGCTGCGCGGCCCTCGGATGTGGTGATATCGCCACCGACCGCGACAGCCTTGCCACCGGCTTCTTGGATCTGCTTGACGACCTTATTGGCTCGTGGGGCTTTTTGTCGGTAGTTAATGACTATCCCTGCACCTCGGTCAGCCAGAAGTTGTGCAGTGGCGGCTCCGACACCGCGCGATGAACCGGTGACGATAATGCTTTTATCAGCCAAATCTTGAGTTTGTGTCATGTGTCTTAGTGTCCCATCCCGAGGCCGCCATCTACTGGGATGACTGCGCCCGAAATATAGCTTGCTTCATCTGACGCCAACCAGCGAACCACATTTGCAACTTCTTCTGGTGCTGCAAAGCGTCCTGCCGGGATGGCTTGTTTATATTGCTTTTGCAAATCTTCGCTGAGCTCTTGCGTCATCTCGGTATCAATGTAGCCGGGGGCAACCACGTTGGCGGTGATGTTGCGCGAGCCCAATTCACGGGTCAAGGAACGCGCCATGCCGACGAGACCCGATTTAGAGGCGGCGTAGTTGACTTGACCTGGTGAACCGTACAGCCCGACGACCGAAGAGATGAAGATAACCCGCCCCTTCTTCAGACGGATCATGCCCCGTGTTGCGCGTTTCAGTGCACGGAAGGAACCTGTCAGATTGGTGTTAATCACCTGTTCGAAGTCATCTTCGGACATGCGTAGGAGCAACTGGTCGTTGGTGACACCAGCGTTGTTCACCAACACTTCTACCGGACCGTGAACTTCTTCAACTTTTTCAAATGCGGTGTCCAATGAGGCCATATCGGTGACATCGGCTTGAACCGTGAATACATCTTCCGGGCCTTCACCAGAACGCGAGGTGATGGCGACCTTATCGCCATTAGCTTGAAAAGCCCGGGCGATGGCCAAGCCAATCCCCCGGTTTCCGCCGGTTACTAATACACTTCGGCCTTGCGCCACATTTACTCCTTGAGATTGATTAAGTCGCTTTGCCACTACTCTATGCTGGATAGTGAGAGAATAGAGGTTGCAACCCCTAACGTAACGAAATTTGTGCCGCACACGTACGGCGCGAAAGGAGGCGATTTGACGCATCGGTCGAAATCTTCCTCCCGACACCAGCGGCATGATCGTCGAGAGCATGCTCGCCAGCAGAAAAAAGAAGACCGACAGGTCTATCTCATTACCGGAGCATCAGAGTCGGTCGTCGCTGATTCAGAGCGCAAAAACCGTATCTATGCCGTACTAATCGGCGTGCGAATTGCCTCGTTATTTGTGGTCCTGATGACCCACGGTTGGGTTCAGATTGTAGTCTTTATCGGTGGCATGTTGGCTCCATGGATTGGCGTGCAGATCGCCAACAATATTCGACAAGTGCAAGATCGGTCAATCACTGCCGTTGCTCCCCAACAAGCCGCACTTGCAGCAGCCAAACACGAGCCGAAAGAAGGCGACGATAACACCGTGATCGTCGGCGATATCGTCGACGACAATACCGACTCCGGCACGCCTTCCGCTGAATCCACGGCAGACCCCGCTGATCTGGACGAAGATGAGAAGAAGCATGATGACACAAGGTCCTGATCTTCTAGGAAATCTTCTCCAGTCCGGTTCGGCGACAACCGAACCGGAAAGTACCGTGCCACAATGCTCTCGAAAAGCATGCACAGCAGACGCACGATGGCAGCTGCTATGGAATAACCCGAAAATTCATACCCCAGATCGTCGTAAAATATGGTTGGCCTGTGATGAACACAAACAGTTTCTTGCCGACTTCTTATCGTCTCGGGCTTTTCTCAAGGAAATCCAACCGCTACCCAGGTGACAATGTTTCATGAGTATTGAACAACAGACTGAATCCACCCAAAAACCGAAGCTGAACTTCCGGTTTTTGTTGTCTGGCGCCTGGATTGCTGGGTTTATCTTCTGCATCATTTTCGCCATTATTACTGTGTTCTTGGGCGAATGGCAGATGGACCGTCGCATGGAAAAGCTTGACGAGATCAATAAGATCGTCGATAACTACGACATTGAACCAGTGCCCTACGATGAGGCAGGGCATCTGTTTGAGAACTTTGAAGAACAGCACAAATGGACTCCAGTCATCGTACAGGGTGAGTATTTGGAAGAAGACACGCTCGTTGCACGAAACCGGCCTCGAGCTGGCGAACCGGGTTTTGAGGTGTTGGTTCCTTTCCTCACTGAATCCGGCGATCACATCCTGGTTGACCGAGGGTGGCTACCTATTGGTGAAGATGCCACTGCACCAGACACGGTGCCTGCCCCGCCTGAAGGCCAAGCACGCATTATCGTTCGTGTCGTGCCAGGAGAACAGACCATCAATCGTAATGCTCCCGACGGTCAAGTAGCCTCCATTCATCTTCCAACGGTCAGCGAACAACTCGACTATGAGATCGCAGAAGAAGCTTATGGGTTGATGGCTGGTGAATCACCACAGATGGATGTGGTGCCACAACAGATGCCGGAACCGCAGCGTGATGAGGGGCCCCACTTGTCCTATTCAATGCAGTGGTTTACGTTTGGGCTGATGTCGTTCGTCGTCTGGGGCTGGCTTGCCTATCAAAAGGCTGTCCGAAACCGCGAAGACGAAATGTACGGCGAGCGAGAAGAAGACGGCTATATATCGGCACACCGGATCGAACGGGTCAAACCGGTGAAACGTCGTAGGGGTCAAATGACCGACGAAGAAATTGAAGACGCGATGCTCAACAGCTAATGCTCTGTTGAGCTTAGGCGAGTTCGACCAACTCCAAATAGTCTTCTGACCAGATATCCTCATCGGCGTCTGGCAAAACCAGTACGCGATCAGGGTCGAGCGCTTGCACCGCGCCGGCATCGTGGGTAACCAGAATGATGGCACCTTCGTAATTGCGAATTGCTGACAGAATCTCTTCGCGTGAGGCTGGATCGAGGTTGTTCGTGGGCTCATCGAGCAGCAGCACATTGGCACCAGAAACCACCAGAGTTGCTAACGCCAGCCGAGTTTTTTCGCCACCCGACAACACACCTGCAGGTTTATGCGCGTCGTCACCAGAAAAAAGGAACGACCCCAGTACAGTTCGTGCTGAGGTTTCATCCAGGTTCGGTGCTGATGACATCATGTTTTCTAATACAGACTGATTGATGTCTAGTGTCTCATGTTCTTGGGCATAGTAGCCCAATTTCAGACCGTATCCGGGTTCCACTTGGCCTGAATCGGGTTCCTCATAACCGGCTAAGAGCTTGAGTAGCGTTGTCTTACCCGCACCGTTGAACCCAAGAATGACGACACGAGAGCCCTGATCAATAGCCAGGTCGACTCCGGTAAAAACTTCGGTTGAGCCATATGATTTTGATAGACCGCTGGCCGTTAGCGGTACTTTCCCACACGGTGCAGGGGTCGGGAAGCGCAGGTTTGCCACTTTTTCTTCGATACGTTTATCTGCCAGGCCAGAAAGCATACGATCAGCTCGACGTGCCATATTCTGAGCGGCCACGGCTTTGGTTGCCTTTGCTCGCATCTTATCGGCTTGAGCATACAAGGCTGCGGCTTTCTTTTCGGCAGAAGCACGTTCACGACGACGACGTCGTTCATCGACTTCGCGTTGTTTGAGATAGGCACGGTAGCCCATCGAATAAATATCAATGACCTGGCGGGTCGCATCCAGAAAGAAAACGATGTTGACGACCTCGTCGATTAGATCGAGGTCGTGAGAGATGATCAGCAGCCCACCCTCGTAGGTCTTTAAATACTCGCGTAACCATATGATGGAGTCGGCATCGAGGTGGTTAGTTGGCTCATCGAGAATCATGGTGTCTGGTTTTTCAAACAGGATTCGGGCCAGCTCCACGCGCCGACGCTGCCCGCCAGACAGAGTCTCCAACGGCCGGTCCATGATGCTGTTCTCCAACCCGAGATTGGCTGCAATGGATGCGGCATGAGATTGAGCTGCGTATCCCCCGGCGGCGATGAATTCGGCTTCGGCAGCTGGATAGCGACGCATGCCGCGTTCCATAAGTTTGGGATCTGATGAACTCATCTCTTCTTCGGCCCGACGCATGCGGCGTGATAGCTCAGCCAAATCTCGTGCCGATAAAATCCTGTCCCGCACCGACTGCGTCAGATCGCCGGTGCGAGGATCCTGCGGTAGGTAGCCGACGGTTCCGGAACGCATCACTTTGCCTGTTGCGGGGATGACTTCATCCATGAGCACTTTGGTCAGCGTGGTTTTACCGGCGCCGTTGCGTCCCACCAGCCCGATACGGTCGCCGGCGTTGATGTGGAACGTGACATCGGACAGCAGGGTCCGAGAGCCAACCACAACAGATAACTGTTGTGCTGAAATCATGCGTGTACTACCTCAGGATGTTGAAATGGGATGGGCACAGTCTAGTGTATTGGGGTCCGAAGGACTTCACGATTTTGTTCACTGTTCGGTTCGGTATAGGACGTCCATCCCGGCTTCGATGAGTCGTGCAAGTTCCTGGTGCGGTGTGATGCCACGCTGTTGGGCGCGGGTTACGATCTCATCAGCCATGCTGCGATCCAATGGTGTGTGAACGGTGACGGAACCGTTCGGGCTGGCTGTGATACCGGGTTCGGCTTCGGCAGGTTGCAACGTGGCAGCGTCGCTGTCGTTGTCTATATTGAGTCCCGGGCCAGACGGTGCTGGTTGACCGTTTTGGAATCCTTTGGCCATGGCATTGGCACGGGAGTCGGCGGCTTCATTGAGCGGGTGGCCAGCGTGGCCTTTGACCCATTTGAAAGTGATGGTCCGTCCCGCTTGTTGGGCTTCGGTCATGAGCTTGTCGAGTTGGATCATCAGATCTTGGTTGACCACTGGTTTGCCGTCGGCTTTCTTCCAGCCGCGTTTTTTCCAGCCGGTCATCCATTTCGTGATCGAATTGATGGCGTATTGAGAGTCGGCCAGGATGTTTAGATCATGGTCCGTATTGCGGGTTGCTTCCAGGATTTTGATAATGGCGGTCAGTTCGCCGCGGTTGTTGGTGGCTTCATCCCAGCCCCCAGCGGCCCAGTTGGAGTCGTCGATGTACCAGGCCCAGCCTGCTGGCCCGGGGTTGCCGAGTGCTGATCCATCTACGCCGACTGTGAGCATGTGTGTCCTTGATCGTCTGAAAGTAGGGGCGTTCTTAGTGTAAAGGGTTAAATGACCAACCGGTCGCATACCGGATGGAGTGCGACCGGTTGGTGATAAACCAGTTGGGTTAGATATTGAAGCCTAGCGCGCGCATTTGCTCGCGTCCGTCTTCAGTGATCCGCTCTGGTCCCCATGGAGGCATCCAGACCCAGTTGAGGCGCCATTCGTCAACCATAGTCTCTACCGCACGGCCAACCTGATCTTCGATCACATCAGTGAGCGGGCAGGCGGCCGTGGTGAGCGTCATGTCAACGATGAGCGCGCCGTCTTCGGCGTAGTTCAGACCGTACAGCAGTCCCAGATCAACGATATTGACACCGAGTTCGGGGTCGATGACGTCTTTGAGGGCTTCTTTAATGTCATCTAATGGTGTTTGTGCAACAGTGGACATGTTTACCTCCTGATCCGTCTGCTTAGCACGTTATCAGAGTTGCCTCAGGCGGTGGCTTCGGTCTTTTCGTAGTTGACGTAGCCTTCGTCCTCAAGGCGATCAGCCAATTCTGCGCCACCGGAGTCGACGATTTTGCCGTCGACGAAGACGTGTACGAAGTCTGGCTTGATGTAACGCAGGATGCGGGTGTAGTGGGTGATTAATAAGTTACCCAGGTCGTTGTTTTCTTGGGCACGGTTGACACCTGCGGAAACGACACGTAGGGCGTCGATGTCCAGGCCAGAGTCGGTTTCGTCGAGGATGGCGAATTTTGGTTTGAAGAGTTCTAGCTGCAGGATCTCTGCGCGTTTCTTCTCACCACCGGAGAACCCTTCGTTGACGTTACGAGTTGCAAAGGTTGGGTCCATTTCGAGGTTGTTCATGGCCTCGCGGACGTCTTTGGTCCAAGTACGAATCGATGGGGCTTCACCGTCGAGAGCGGTTTTTGCGGTACGCAGGAAGTTTGTCATGGAGACGCCGGGTACCTCAACTGGGTACTGCATGGCGAGGAACAGGCCGGCCTGGGCGCGTTCGTCGACTTCCATTTCTAGGACATCCTCGCCGTCCAGCAGGATTTCACCGCTGGTGACGTTATATGATGGGTGACCAGCTATGGCCTGGGCCAGGGTGGACTTTCCGGAACCGTTTGGACCCATGATGGCGTGGGTTTCACCCGATTTGATGGTCAGGCTGACACCTTTGAGGATCTCTACTTCGCCCTGTTCGGTATCGATGCTGACGTGCAGATCTTTGATCTCAAGAGTTGACATTGTTGTAAAAGTCTCCTTGTTGCCCGTGGGATACGGGTCTTTTGGTAATGGCTACAAGCGGGGTTTAGAGCTCAAGTCCGGCGATTTCTTCTTCCATGACTTCTGTCACGGCTTTTTCGACTTCCTCGATGCCGATCTTCTGGATGATTTCGTTGAGGAAACCACGTACGATCAGCTTGCGTGCGACCGGCTCTGGGATACCCCGAGCCATCAGGTAGAACAGTTGCTGTTCATCAAAGCGTCCAACGGAGGATGCGTGACCACCGGAGTCGATGATGCCAGTTTCGATTTCTAGGTTTGGAATCGAGTCGGCCTGTGCGCCTTCGGTCAGCAGAAGGTTTTCGTTCTTTTCGTACGAGTCGGTTCCTGAGGTGTTGCCCTGAATCAGGACGTCTCCAACCCATACGGTACGTGCACCTTGTCCCTGCAGTGCACCCTTGTAGAGCGCATCCGAGGTGCAGTTATCGGTCGAGTGGTCAATGAAGATGCGATGTTCCAGGTGCTGTCCGGCGTCTGCGAAGTACAGGCCGTACATGTTGGTGGTGGCACCTTCACCGGCGAAACGGGTGATCGGGGTCAGCCGAACCAGCGAACCGCCGTAGGTGATGACGACGTGTTTGAAGGTCGAGTCTTTACCCAGGGATGCCTGTTGTGAACCGATATGTACGGTTTCGTCGTCCCAGGCCTGAACCGAGGTGACATTGACGTTGGCACCTTCACCAATGGCAAACTCAATGTTTTGCGAGACAATCGCTTTGCCGGTCTGGTTGATCACCAGGTTGACGTGGGTGTTTGCGCCGACAGCCACGTAGATGTGTTGTGCTGCTGGATCCATCGAGTTGCCCTCCACCGATACGGTGATCGGGGTATCGATCTCGAGGTTGTCAGCAACGGTGATCACGGTGGCTTGGCTGAATGATGCCCAGGCTGCCGCGGAGGTGCGGTCGTCTGGGATCATGAAGGAGCCGAGGCGTTTATCATCGCGACCCACGGTTTCGATAGTGACACCATCGACTTCGGTTACCGTGACTTTTGGCGCAGCACCGGTGAGCAGTGCGTCGTCGCCGTCTGGCAGGTGCAGCCCGGCCAGACGGTGCAGCGGGGTGAAGCGCCAGTCTTCTTCTTCACCGGTCAGGACGGGAAAATCTGCAAGGTTGTAGCTGGTGGGACGATCCGCACGGGAGGTGCCGAATTTTACTTCGTCGCTGTCGGACTGCTGGCCAGTCGCTTGCTTGACGACAAGTGTTTCGCCTTCTTCGCCCATCCCCGGTATTAACAGGGCTGGACCGTCGTCGAGAGTAGTTGCGTCAGTGTTGGCCACGCTTAGCCCACCGATCCTTCCATTTGCAATTCAATGAGTTTGTTCAGTTCCAGTGCGTATTCCATTGGCAGATGGCGCGAAATAGGTTCTACGAAACCGCGGACGATCATGGCCATGGCTTCTTCTTCTGACAGGCCACGGCTCATCAGGTAGAACAGCTGCATTTCGGAGACCTTGGAAACGGTTGCCTCATGCCCCAGGGTGACATCGTCTTCGCGAATGTCAATGTATGGGTAGGTGTCGGTACGGGAAATCGTATCGACTAACAACGCGTCACACTCGGTGTTGTTTGTGGAGTTTTTGGCACCTTCGGTGATCTGTACCAGACCGCGGTAAGCGGAGCGTCCCCCACCACGGGCAACAGATTTGGAGATGATGTTCGATTTGGTATTTGGGGCCAAGTGAACCATCTTGGAGCCGGTGTCCTGATGCTGTCCGGCACCAGCAAATGCCATGGTCAAGGTTTCGCCTTGTGCATGTTCGCCGGTGAGGTAGACGGCCGGGTATTTCATGGTGACCTTGGAACCGATGTTGCCATCGACCCATTCCATAGTGCCGCCTTCTTCAACGACTGCACGCTTGGTAACCAGGTTGTATACGTTGTTTGACCAGTTCTGAATCGTCGTGTAACGAACGCGGGCGTTCTTTTTGACGATAATTTCAACGACGGCGGAGTGCAGCGAGTCCGTCTTATAGATCGGTGCTGTACAGCCTTCAACGTAATGAACGTAGGAGCCTTCATCGGCGATGATCAAGGTGCGCTCAAACTGACCCATGTTCTCGGTGTTAATCCGGAAGTAGGCCTGTAGTGGGATCTCGACGTGAACGCCTTTTGGCACATATACGTACGAGCCACCCGACCAGACTGCGGTGTTCAGTGCGGAGAACTTGTTGTCACCTACTGGAATGACGGAGCCGAAGTACTCTTTGAACATGTCTTCGTGTTCTTTGAGCCCGGTGTCGGTATCCAGGAAGACAACACCCTGGCGTTCTAGCTCATCGTTGATCTGATGGTAGACAACCTCAGATTCGTACTGGGCTGCCACACCGGCGACGAGACGCTCGCGTTCGGCTTCCGGAATCCCCAGACGCTCGTAAGTTTCCAGAATGTCTTCTGGCAGGTCTTCCCAGCGGGTGGCCTGGCGCTCGGTCGAGCGAACGAAGTATTTGATCTGATCGAAATCGATGCCGGAGAGGTCTGCACCCCACGTTGGCATCGGTTTGCGATCAAAGTAGCGAAGACCCTTCAGGCGGGTTTTCAGCATCCACTCTGGCTCGTCTTTTAGCGCAGAGATGTTGCGGACGACATCTTCATTGAGGCCGCGTACCGCTTTTTCTCCGGCTGGATCCGGGTCATGCCAGCCGAATTCGTAGGGTCCGATGGCTTCCAGTTCTGGGTTTGCGTCCAGAACGTCTTGGATCACACCGGGATGGGCGGTTTCTTGACTGATTTGATCCGTCATTATCAACCTCTTTTATAACGGGTCGTGATTTGGTGATCATCAATAAAGCCTGTTGCGACTTTCGATGATTATGGTTTTTGTTCGTCCACTAAAACTATCGGGAACTCGTTGCTGCTCTGAGTGACGCATGTGCTGCCCGCCCCAATGGTACGTGGGTGTTACACACATGGCCACCTGTGGGCATTGTCGCGAGTCGTCGAACGTCTACTTCTAGTAAACGCGCGAATAAGTCAGTTTCTTCCTCACAAAACAGTGGAAATTCTCCGGCCAGTTCTTGGATTGGGCAATGTCCCTGGCAGATCTGGGCGGCGCGCAGAGTGGTAACCTTCGCGGTTCTTCCGGCGCGGCGTGTCGTTGCCGCGAAGCCGAGCTCTGCGAGCACGTTGGTCAGCGTTTGAATCCGATCGTTGAGTGTTGAGTTCTCACCGATCTCTTCATGGAAGCGCTGTTCGATGTTGCTGAAATAATTTCGGGCAAAGCCCCGCAGGGCTTCTTGTCCACCGAGTTCACGGATCGCAGTCATCGCGTCCTTGGCGACCTCCAGATAATCATCGCCGAGTTCAACCTGACCCTGTTGGGTCACAACATATCGACGTGATGGCCTTCCAGCTCCGCGTTGGGAGCCCGAAACGGCTTTGACCTCGACGAGCCCTTCTTCTTCGAGTGCATCCAGGTGACGACGTACAGCAGCGGCGGTGAGATCGAGATTCTTACCGATTGTCGCAGCGCTAACCGGTCCTTGTGACAGGACAGCATGCATAACCTTTTGGCGGGTCGTTTTGGTGGGACCGCTACCAGAAGTGGGATTATCTGAGGGGCTATCAGCGAATTTAGTAAACATGGTATGCCCTAATTATAGACAACTTCGGCTATTTGGCTAGCCAGGGTCCGTATGTTCCTGCTCACGGACGATGATGTTTTGCTGTTGGCCAAGGCGCCGAAACCCGCGCATGACAGTAATTGTCAGAATATGCGGCTAAACTAAGGCCGTATTTATTCTTGATTCTGCACTAGTGTTGTGATTTCTCGTTCATGCTGTCATTAACAAATGTTCATCGCGATGTGCCGGCTCGTAACGGCCGCTTCCACATTCTTAAGGGAGTGAGCTTTCGTGCCCAAGCCGGTGAGGTCACAGCCCTGTTGGGGCCCAATGGTGCGGGGAAAACCACGACGCTATCGATAGCGCAAGGCATTGATAAGGCCAGTGCTGGAACCGTACGGTTGCTTGGTGTTGACCCATATCGCGCTGGAGCTGACTTACGCAGCCAAGTCGGTGTGATGTTACAAGACGGCGGGTTGCCCATGGCAGTCACCGGGCAACGGTTACTTCAGCACCTGCAACGGCTCTATCGACAGCCTGCCGATATTGATGCTTTGATGGACCGCTTAGACATCAACGACTTCAAAGACCGGCAGATTCGACGGTTATCCGGTGGGCAACGGCAACGGCTGGGCATGGCAGCAGCCCTGGTAGGACGCCCCCGGGTGGTTTTTTTAGATGAGCCGTCGGCGGGACTCGATCCGGTATCCCGCCGTATTGTGTTTGAACTCATCGAAGAACTCAAAGCTGTGGGGGTCTGCATTATTTTGACCACGCATCTATTAGAAGACGCCCAGCGATTGGCTGATCACGTCGTGTTGATTCGCGACGGTCGAGTTGAAGCCGCAGGTTCAGTCCAGGAACTGACCGCCACGGGGTTTCGGCCACCGTTTACTTTTCGGGTGGCCGAGGAGTTGACCGTTGAACAACGTCAGGATTTTCCGCCGCACCTAAGCTTGTTTCGCGATGACCTTCAAACAGAATCCTTGACGTGGTGTGTATCTGGCATCGAAGGACCCGCCGATCTTCATGCCCTGACGGCATGGATGGTTCACCACGACATCATGCCCGTGGATATGGGGTTGAATAGCAAGTCACTTGAAGACGTATTTTGGGAGTTGACGGCACATGACCACGCTTGATCTGACGCCGGTAGAAAGACCGCACTCGGCATCTTTGGTCTCCAAAGTATTAGCGCAAGGTCGCTACGAAACCCGAGTGACGGTGACAAACGGCGAACAACTGTTGGTCTCAATTATCCTACCCTTGCTGGCCTTAGCAGGCCTGTATTTCACTGATCTATTTGATACTCCCGGGGGGCCGTCGACGATCGACATTGCTACGCCGGGTATCCTTGCGCTATCTGTGTTGTCATCTGGGCTAACCGGCCAAGGCATTGCGACAGGTTTTGACCGCCGCTACGGGGTGCTGCAATATCTGGCTACCACTCCGCTGGGCCCGATCGGGCTGCTATTAGGCAAAGTTGTTGCCGTCCTGATGGTACAAACCACCCAACTGGTGGTTATCGGTGGCGTGGCTCTGCTATTGGGCTGGTCCCCCGAAGTTTCAGGTGTCGGCATGGCGCTGCTATTCGTCATCCTGGGAGCTATGACCTTTACAGGACTGGGCTTATTGATTGCCGGGACAGTACGCGCTGAAGCGACCCTGGCCATCACAAATATTTCCTGGGTCATCCTAGGTGCGCTGGGCGGCGTCGTCTTCCCAGTAGCTGAATTCGCCGGCAGCGTGTTTGTCGACTATCTACCGTCGGCAGCCCTTGGAAACGGGCTACGCGCTGCCCTCTTGGATGGCAGCTTCGACGGCCTTTCACTGGTCATTCTGTGTATCTGGGCCGTCCTCCTAAGCCTTGGCACTATACGCTGGTTTAAGTGGCGTTAATCCATGTGCCATCATCACGAGTGTGGCAACACACTCACCACGAATATTGAGGGATTCTTTTCATGACTACTTCAGGCGATCACGCGGCCCACAGTTGGGTTGATGTGCTAATGCCTCGCACGTTCACCCTGTGGACCATGATTCTCGGCGTAGCCTCAGTCATCTCCCAGGCCGGCATTATCGTCACCGGTGGAGCTGTGCGCTTGACGGCGTCGGGTCTGGGCTGTTCCGAGTGGCCACGGTGCACCCCTGACTCCTATGTGACAACCCCGGAGATGGGTATTCACGGGATGATCGAATTTGGCAACCGTCTACTGACCTTTGTACTGGCTGCAATTGCCGTGCTCATGATTCTAGCGCTACTCCGGGTCCGCAAGACACACCGGTCGCTATTCAATATGTCAATCGTCCTGTTCTTGGTTATTCCCGCACAGGCTGTTATCGGTGGCATAACCGTCTGGACCGATCTGAACCCATGGGTTGTCAGCCTGCACTTCATCGTCTCGGCGATTATGGTCTCGGTCGCGACATTATTGGCTCATCGCATTGGTGCTGAACGACGGGCTCGCCTGACCAACGACCATCCGGTCCGGGTACAGGACGGTCAATCGAATTCTCTGACCCGAGTCTGTGCGATCGTGATTTATGTTGCCGGCTGGGTCGTACTGGTTATCGGTACGGTCGTAACCGGGTCTGGGCCACACGGTGGCGACCCAACAGCTCCACGACACGACTTTGACCAATTGCTGGTGACCCGCATGCATGCTGCTCCCGTCTACCTCATGACCATTTTGGCGATCGTGGTGGCTGTCATGATGTACCGCATGGATACGTCACAGCGGCAGCGTCGGGCAGTCTGGGCATTTATCGCGGTGATCGTGTTCCAGGCCTTGGTGGGCTTCTACCAGCACTTCAATGGGCTACCGATTCTTGTAGTTGGCTTACATATGGTCGGCATCGGACTCGTCACCTGGGCCATGACCATGGTGTTGGACGTATTTACCGCAAAGTACACCACCCGACCCACCCAAGCCGAACGAATTGTCGAAGGTCCAAAAGAACATTTAGCCTCGGCATAATCTCCCGTAGGCAGACCTCAGGGTCTCCAAAAGTGTAATAACTGCCAGCGTCGTCATTGGCGCTGGCCGTCTTACATTAAGCGATGACACAAAAGACTGTCATTCCACGTTTGATCAGCTATCGATGTGTAGCACCACAAAATTTCACATCGTGCTGCTCTTTATTGGAGTCATGTTTATCGGTATGAGGGGCCGCGCCAGGGCTGACCTGCCGTTGGCGGGGGATGTCATTGTGTAAGCAAAACAAAAGCACCCGCACTGTGATGTCGCGAGTGCTTTTCAGCTGTGTTTTCAAGCTACGGCGTCATTGACCCAGCCCATCGGATGGGATTTCTTCGCCGTCGTCGGAGGGCTGCTCAGTAGTGTTCGTCGTCGCATCGGATTCGACGGTCTCATACCACAGGGCGCTGATGAGACCGGTGTCATCAACTTGAATGTGTAAATCAACCGGTTGGGCGGTCAGATCGGGTGTCAGCCGGGTGATCCCATAATTGGGTTCAGGTTCTTCGTAGTCGGATGGCACAAACGGCAGCGATGGCCGCAATTGTGAGTTCAGCGTGCCCACCAGCGAGTCCACGGGGATGTCCTCTGACAGTTCGGGCGAAACGCGGGGGTACCAGTCTTGTTTATTGATGGCTCGGATGCCGTTGATCTCTTCCACAACCCATTCGGAGGTCTGGGCGACCTCGGTATCTGGGAAAGTGACTGCTGCGACGTGAGTTGGTGCTGCACCTTGATCTGGGAGGTCGTCAGCGATATCGGGATCCGCCACGCAACCGGTCAGTGTCAATGTGGTTGCGGTGAACAGGGTCAGCAGGATGGTGCGTGGTGTTGTAAGTTGCATAGTTTATGGTGCGGTGACCATGTCTCCCATGAGTGGTGTCCCGACGAATGGATCCACGGCAAGCGCGACGAAGATCAACGTCAGATAGGTGATGGACAGATGGAAGACGCGCATGGCCTTCTTATCGGTGAAGTCTGGACGTTGGGAGTCACGGTATAGCTTATGCGCTTCGTAAATGAACCAGCCACCCGATACTGCCGCGGTCGCCGTGTAGACGATCCCTGCCCAACCCATGGGCGCCAATAACAGCGAGAAGATCACGGTCGCCCAGGTGTAGAGCACAACCTGTGAGGAAACACGGCGGGATGTGGCAATCGCGCCGAGCATTGGGACAGCGACTTCTTGGTAGTCCTCTTTATATTTCAGGCTCAGTGGCCAGTAATGCGGAGGCGTCCACAAGAAAATCACAACGAAGAGTACGACGGCGGGCCATTCAACGGTGCCGCGGACAGCAGCCCAGGCAATCAGCACCGGGAAGCAACCGGCCAGGCCGCCCCAGATAATATTCTGTTCGGTGCGGCGCTTCAGAATGAGTGAGTAGACGACGACGTAAAAGAAGATAGCAGCGATACCGAAGGCGGTGGCCAGCCAGTTGGTCCCGAGTGCCAAGATCGCAATGGAGGCTACGGTGAGCACCCATGAGAAGATTAAGGTTTCGCGAGGGGTCACTTCGCCGGTGACTAGTGGACGGTTTTTAGTCCGCTTCATGTGCTGGTCAATGTCACGGTCGATGTAACAGTTAAATGATCCCGATGCACCGGCTGCTAATGCGCCACCTACCATGGTTGCCAAGACGGTCCATAAGTCAGGCCAACCGCGGTGAGCAAAAATCATAGTTGGCAACGTGGTGACCAACAACAGTTCGATAACTCGAGGTTTCGTCAGTGCCAGATATGCTTTGGCCTTACGTCGAAACCCGATTTTTTCTCGAGTCGGCTCCGAAGCAGAAGTGAGCGATGCGCTCTGTTTGGTTGCGGACTCTAGCGATGTTGACATCAATACTCTCGTATTCTACGTAACAAGTAAGTAAATCTTTGGCTACCGTGACATGTCGGTGCCTCTATATAGTGTAGCTGTTGTGTAACGCCCCGCGCGCAAATCATGGCTGTCCGCGCCTTTTGCCCGGTAAGCTTAGAGAGTGTTTTTGCTTTAGCAGCACCCAATTGGCTCAACTATCGCTACCTTTCAGGAAGGCATTTCGTGGTTTCCTCCGCAACAAATCCGTCCGTCTCGACGACCGCACTCAACCGCCAGCTTCCCGCCCGAGAGTATGTCTACTCTGATCAGGATCGACGCGTGGTTGACACCTTACGCGTACTCGCCGCAGACGCGGTGGAAAAGGTTGGGTCGGGCCACCCGGGCACCGCGTTCTCCTTGTCACCGGTTGCCTGGCAGTTGTTTCAAAACATTATGCACTTTGATCCCAGCGATCCACACTGGGCAGGCCGCGACCGCTTCATCCTCTCCCCTGGTCACACGTCGCTCACACTGTACCTACAATTATTCGCCGCTGGTGCCGGACTGGAAATGGAAGACCTCCAGGCATTGCGTACCTGGGGATCAAAAACACCCGGTCACCCGGAATACGGCGATACCGACCACGTAGAAATTACCACCGGCCCGCTTGGTCAGGGTCTAGCCTCGGCTGTCGGCTTTGCCTATGATCAGCGTCGTGTCCGTGGTTTGCTTGACCCGCAAGCAGCTCCCGGTAGTTCACCGTTTGATCACCACGTGTTCGTGATCGCTTCTGACGGCGATCTCCAAGAAGGTGTGACCTCTGAAGCGTCGTCGCTGGCTGGTACCCAAGAACTGGGCAACCTCATCGTCATCTGGGATGATAATAAAATCTCCATCGAAGACGACACAGACATTTCCTTTACCGAAAATGTTGAGCAGCGCTACGAAGCTTACGGATGGCATGTACAGCGCATCGATTGGTTGCAGACTGGCGACTACGTCGAAGATACCAAAGCACTGTACGAAGCAATCATTAATGCCAAAAAAGAAACTGCTAAGCCTTCGCTGATTTCACTGCGCACGATCATCGGCTGGCCATCACCGACGAAACAAAATACCGGTGGTATACACGGCGCGAAACTGGGGGCCGAAGAACTTGCTGGACTCAAAGAGGTCTTGGGATTCAACACCGATGAACACTTCGTGATGGACGACGCACTTCTGAAACATGCGCGCACTGTCCAACAACGCTCGGCGGAGTACCGTGAGAACTGGGAAGCCGCATATCAGAGCTGGCGAGATGAGAATCCTGATGCTGCTAGGCTTTATGATCGCCTAGTAGCTGGTGAATTACCAGAGGGTTTCGAGGATGTCTTCCCAACGTTCGAGGCATCTGAAGGATCCATGGCCACGCGTGCGGCATCTGGCAAGGTACTGTCAGCTCTGGCCGATGTTATGCCTGAACTGTGGGGTGGCTCAGCCGACCTGGCCGGCTCAAATAACACCACCATGGCCGGTGAGCCATCATTTTTGCCGGTGGAGCGCCAAACCACTAGCTGGTCGGGTCACCCTTATGGACGCACCCTACACTTCGGGATCCGTGAGCACGCCTCCGGCGCTATCGTCAACGGGATTACCCTGGGTGGGCTTACCCGAGGCTATGCTGGCACATTCCTGATTTTCTCGGACTATATGCGCCCAGCGGTACGCCTGGCAGCACTGATGGGTGTCCCAGCAATTTATGTCTGGACCCACGACTCGATCGGTCTAGGAGAGGATGGCCCAACTCACCAGCCCGTTGAACACCTAGCAGCACTGCGTGCGATCCCGAATTTTGACGTTGTCCGCCCAGCAGATGCCAATGAAGTCTCGGTTGCGTGGAAGACCATTCTGTCCCAGCGCGAACGTCCATCCGGGATGATTCTGTCTCGTCAGGCACTGCCGGTCTTTGACCGCAGCCGGGACGGGTTCCGTCCAGCCGACGGTGTCGCACGCGGTGCATACGTGCTGGTTGAAGCCAGCAATGACCGCGGCGAAACGAACCCTGACGTCGTACTGATTGCAACCGGTTCAGAAGTTCAATTGGCGGTGGAAGCCCGTCAAACACTTCAAGCTTCTGGCATTGCCACGCGCGTGGTATCGGCCCCATGTCTGGAATGGTTCGACGCCCAAGATGAGGACTACCGCAACGAGGTGCTGCCGACAACTGCGCTCCGGGTCTCGATCGAGGCCGGTGTTGAACAAGGCTGGCAGCAATACACCAGCGGTCATGGCCATTCGGTCTCGCTGGAACACTTCGGTGCCTCGGCTGATTACCAGACGCTGTTTAGCAAATTCGGTATTACCGCCGAAGCCCTCGTGAATAAAGTCAACAGCCTCTACAACGCCTAAGGACTCTTTGTGACTCAGAATCAGTACACTAAAGCCCTCGACGACGCCGGCGTGTCACTGTGGCTAGATGACCTGTCTCGTGACCGCCTAACCTCCGGCGATCTACAAGAACTCATCGATACCAAAACCATTACGGGCGTCACTACGAATCCGGCGATCTTTGCTAAGGCACTGACCAGTGGTAACGCCTATGACAAACAACTCACGGAATTGGCGGCCTCGGGGGCAGATGCCACTACCGCCATCGTAGAAATGACCACCGACGATGTCCGCGCTGCCTGTGATGTCCTGGCCGATGTCTACGCTGCAACCGATGGCTACGACGGTCGGGTTTCGATCGAAGTTGATCCTCGACTCGCACGCAACACTGAGGAGACGGTTGCTCAAGCCATCGAACTCCAACAGAAGGTGGGCCGTGAAAATGTGATGGTCAAGATCCCTGCCACGACCGAAGGGCTTCCGGCGATCACTCGGGTTCTCGCCGAGGGCATCAGCGTCAATGTCACGCTGATCTTCTCCTTGACCCGATACCGCGAAGTTATCAACGCATGGCTTGCTGGATTAGAAGGGGCTCGCACCAACGGTCATGATTTGTCGAAGCTTCACTCAGTGGCTAGCTTCTTCGTATCCCGTGTAGACACCGAAATCGACAATCAGCTCGAGGCTGCTGAGCTGCCTGACAACCAGGTGCAGCAGCTGCGTGGTCGTGCAGGTATTGCCAATGCTCGGCTTGCCTACAGAATCTTTGAACAAGCTCAAGAAACGGAACGTTGGCAGTTGCTCGCCGCTTCCAACGCCCGATTGCAACGTCCGCTGTGGGCTTCCACAGGCACGAAGAACCCAGAGTATTCCGATGTGCGCTACGTCAATGGTCTCGTGGCTGAGCATACGGTCAATACCCTGCCAGAAGCCACGCTCAATGCCGTGGCTGATCACGGGGAGATCACCGATACCCGCATCCCGGAATATTACGAAATGGACGACGAAGACCTCGATGCGATAGCGCGTGCCGGAGTGGACTACAACCAGGTTGTAGAGAAACTCGAAGTAGAGGGTCTCGAAAAATTCGTTGACGCATGGAATGAACTCCTCACAGATATTGAGGAACAGCTCAAGCGCCACCAATAGACTCACAGAACACGACTGAGCCCGGCGCATAGCTTGCAGAATGCGCCGGGCTCAGTCGTGTTGCTAAGGCCTAGGCCTTGCCATATTAAGGAATAACGATCTGCTGTCCGGGATAAATCAGGACAGGGTCAGCAATCGTGGCTGCATTCGCTTCATACAAGGCCTGCCAACCACCGCTGACAGCATGTGCCTGAGCAATCTTTGACAGCGTATCCCCGGCTACTACCGTGTAGGTTTTGCCGCTGGGAGCAGCCTGCTGAGGTGTAGCTTCGGTTTGCTGCTGGACAGGCTGGGACTGCTGAGCTGGTTGTTCCGCAGGTGTCTGCTGCTGTTGGGTTTGCTGTTGTTGCTGGGCTGGCTGCTCTTGCTGAGCTTGTTCGCCAGAACCACCGGATGGCTGGGCGTTACCAGATAAGCCAAGCTGAGATGAGCAGGCTGGCCATGCGCCCCAGCCCTGCCCCTCGAGGACGTTTTCAGCGACAGCAATTTGTTGCTCGCGGCTGGCATCAGCTGGGTTTCCGGAGCCACCGTAGGCTTCCCAAGTTGACTGGCTGAACTGCAGCCCGCCGCGGTAGCCGTTACCGGTATCTATGTTCCAGTTACCGCCCGATTCACATTCGGCCAGCTGGTCCCAGGTACTGCCATTGTCCGCGTTCGCGGGGGCGGCAAAGCCCAGAAATGGCAGGGAAATCGCCGCAGCAGCGGCTAGCGATTTCGCGGCGAAGGTGCCGCGTGATGGTTTCTGCTTACGATGACGAGGTTGCGTCTTCACGTTTGGTCAATCCTTTCCTTCGCAATTTTGCGATAGGGATCTCATGTGCAGGCCATGGTTGGTCATCCTGAAGTTTTTTGATGAATATTTGAAGATGCCAACGGTACTGAAATGACCTGAGGTTGCCACACTACAGCTTCTCGATTTGTTATCAAACCGTGATGCAGTAAAACCACCTTTGAATGGTTCATCCCTCACGCTTTGCTGCACTCTGCGACTGTATTTGACCTTGTCAGAAGAAGGTTTATTTACTTTAAGTGTAGACCTTTTAATGCTCTGTGAATCACCTTGAGAAAACCTTAGGAATGTGCTTAATCCGTGACCTAGATAACAAAAAGGGGTGGAGAGGATTCCCTCAACCACCCCAATATCGACGTATTAGGCGACCGTCTTGCAGGTTAGAAGTCACCCGAGAAACGGGACATAATGCCAAGCACCAGGATGATGCCACCCCACAACACAGCCAGGGTGATCGTCAATCGGTTGAGATTTCGTTCAGCGACACCGGAAGAGCTCAGGCCACTGGTGACACCTCCGCCAAACATGTCGGACATGCCGCCACCACGGCCCTTATGCAGCAGAATGGCAAAGGCCAACGCGACTGACACGATCACTAAAATGATCTGGAGCACTAGTTCAAAATTCAACGGCTATTCCCATTCTTCAACGATTAATCGGTTACCAGGTGATGTTCGAACCTGACAATATTAGCAAATTCCTCATCGTCGAGGCTGGCTCCCCCGACCAAGACACCATCAATGTCACGTTCTCGCATAATGGCTGCGACGTTATCTGCCTTGACAGATCCACCATACAGCACACGGGTTGCCTGGGCGGTTTCGGTGTCATACAGTGCTGTGAGTTCTTGGCGAATCGCTGCACCCATTTCTTGGGCATCGGCTGGGCCAGCGACTTCGCCGGTACCAATGGCCCAGACGGGTTCATAGGCGATCACGAGTTGAGCAGCGTCAGCAGCAGCAACATCTTGAAGAGCCGCACGAAGTTGCTGCAGCGTGAAGTCGACGTGCTGTCCTGCTTGACGAGTCTCTAATCCTTCGCCGACGCATAAGATGGGAGTCAGGTCGTGTCGTAGCGCGGCCTGCAGTTTTGCCGCAACCACGGCGTCGGATTCTTGATGAATACTGCGGCGTTCAGAATGGCCGATGAGGACATAGGTGCACGCAAGTTTTTTCAGGAAATCGCCGGAGATATCGCCGGTATAGGCACCTGAGTCAAATTGTGACAAATCTTGGGCACCGTAGGTCAGCTCGAGCTTATCGGCCATGATCAGCGTTTGAACGCTGCGCAGGTCAGTAAACGGTGGGAAAACGGCAACCTGGACTTTGTCGAAGTCGTGATCGTGATCGGTCAGTGTCCACGACAGCTTTTGTACCAGAGAGACAGCTTGGAAGTGATCCAGGTGCATCTTCCAGTTGCCGGCAATCAGTGGGGTGCGAGTGTAGACACCGTCGGTCTTAGAGGTCAATGAAAGTACTCCTGTGTTGTGGGGTGATGGTATCCCGGAAAGATTATTTGGCCAGCGCGTCAATGCCTGGCAGGGCTTTGCCTTCCAGATATTCCAGGGATGCTCCCCCACCGGTTGAGATATGGCCAAACTGTTCGTCGTCAAAACCCAGAGCACGCACGGCTGCGGCTGAGTCGCCACCACCGACCACCGATAGGCCGTTGACTTTGCTTAGAGCTTCAGCGACCGTACGGGTTCCAGCGGCGAAGTTTTCCATCTCAAACACGCCCATCGGACCATTCCAGAACACTGTGGCAGATGCTGCAATATGTTCGGCGTAGATGTTGGCGGTTTCCGGACCGATATCTAATCCGAGGGCATCAGAGCCACCCGGACCGGAGGTCATGGCATCTACCGTCACCACGGCGTGGGCCGCATCTGCGCTGAAGGCTTCAGCTACAACGGTGTCTACGGGGACGACGATCTTTGCGGCGCCGGCTGCTGAACGGGCCAGGTAGTCTTTGACCACTGGGATTTGGTCCTCTTCTAATAGTGAAGAGGCGACGTCATATCCTTGGGCCTTCAGGAAGGTGTAGGCCATTCCGCCGCCGATCAGTAACGTATCGGCGCGATCCAGGAGGTTGTCAATGACTGCAAGCTTGTCCGACACCTTCGAACCGCCCAGTACGACTGTGTAGGGGCGCTTGGGCTCGAGGATGAGTTGGTTTAGGACATGAAGTTCGGTTGCGACCAGGGTGCCTTGGTAGCTGGGCAGGATGGTCGCGATGTCATAGACCGAGGCGTGTTTGCGGTGTACTGCACCGAATGCGTCGTTCACATATGCGGCGTGATCCCCGGCCAGGGCGGCGATTTCTTGGGCAAGCTCGGTGCGCTCGGTGTCGTTCTTGGACGTTTCGCGAGCATCGAAGCGGACGTTTTGCAATAGCAGAATCTGTCTTGGTTCCAGTTGTTGGGCGCGCTGTTGTGCATCGGGGCCGGTGATGTCGTCGGCCAGGGTCACAGGGATGTCAGTCAGCTCGCGCATGCGCTTGGCTACGGGGGCCAGTGAGAATTCTGGAGTGACGGTGCCGTTGGGGCGACCTAAGTGTGCCATGACAATGACTTTGGCCCCGGCTTCGGCCAGTTGAGTGATCACGGGTAGGCTGGCGCGGATGCGACCGTCGTCGGTGACTGTGCCTTCGTCCAGGGGACAATTGAGATCGGAACGAACTACTATGGTGCGTCCGGAAGCTGTGGGCAGCAGGTCACGAAGGGTTTGGGCCGTCATCAATCTTCTCTTTAGTCTCGACTAGTGGGTAGGGTCGCATGTGCGACCGTCACTATCTTAGTCATTTCGCTTGCGGTTTGGGTTATCACACACCAAGGGGACCTTTTGCCGGGTGGCAAAAGGTCCCCTTGGGTGAAGTGGTAGGCAACCGGCTAATCCGGTTGACTGACTAGTTTGGGGTCACAATCTGGGACGCGCCCGCGCGGGCAGCTTCGAAGCGTTTCTGGACGTCGGCCCAGTTGACGATGTTCCAGATGGCTTTGACATAGTCTGGTTTGACGTTTTGGTAGTCGAGGTAGAAAGCGTGCTCCCACATATCCAGCATGAACAGTGGAGTGGTAGCTACTGGGACACCGTTTTGTTGGTCGTAGAACTGTTCGATGACCAGGTTGCCACCGATTGGTTCATAGGCCAGGATGGCCCAGCCGGAGCCCTGGATGCCTAGCGCTGCAGCAGTAAACTGTGCCTGGAAGTTGTCGAAGGAACCGAAGTACTCGTCGATTGCAGCAGCCAGTTCACCGGTTGGTTTGTCGCCGCCGTCTGGAGACAGGTTGTTCCAGAAGATCGAGTGGTTGGTGTGTCCACCCAGGTTGAATGCCAGGTCCTTCGACAGCTGGTTGATGTTGCCAAAGTCGCCGGCTTCGCGAGCTGCGGCGAGTTTCTCCAGTGCAGTGTTTGCACCGTTGACGTAGGTATTGTGGTGCTTGGAGTGGTGCAATTCCATAATGCGACCTGAGATGTGCGGTTCCAACGCACCGTAGTCATAGGGTAGTTCTGGCAATGAATAAGTAGCCACGTGTTCCTCCTGGTAAGTACGGATGGTACTGAAGTATAAGTCTCAGCAAAATAGTTGGTTCTCTTATTTGAACCACTTTGTCTATCTTAGGCCGAGACCCCGGGGGGCTGGTCAAGTGCTGAACGCTTATCCGTTTGCGAACAGCGGTGTGATGTTAGTTGCGATCGCGCAGATCGTCCGGGACTGCTTCGTGGGTGTCAGGGATGCCTAAGTCCTTGGCACGCTTATCGGCCATGGCAAGTAGACGACGGATGCGCCCCGCAATCGCGTCTTTGGTCATGGGTGGTTCGGCCAAGCGTCCCAGTTTGTCCAGGGAGGCCTGCTGGTGTTCAACACGGAGCCTGCCGGCGTATTTCAGGTGGTCAGGAACGTCGTCGCCAAGGATTTCTAGGGCGCGGGTAACGCGGGCACTAGCGGCCACGGCGGCCTGAGCGGAACGGCGCAGGTTGGCGTCGTCAAAATTGGCCAGTCGGTTCGATGAGGAGCGGACCTCTTTGGTTGTGTGACGCTTTTGCCAAGTTTTCACGGTTTGTTCGGCACCCATGACCATGAGCAGTTTGGTGATGGTATCGGCGTCGCGGATGATGACCCGATCGGCTTGACGGATTTCGCGGGCCTTGGCTGTGACACCTAATCGGCGCGCGGCACCAACCAGGGCCAGGGCAGCTTCCGGCCCGGGGGCTACGACTTCAAGTGCCGAGGATCGTCCGGGTTCTGTCAGCAAGCCCTGAGAGAGGAAGGCTCCGCGCCAGGCGGCAGCAGCATCAGCCACAGTGCCGTTGACCACGGCCGGGGGCATGCCTCGTACGGGACGACCGCGCGGATCTAATAATCCGGTTTTGCGGGCGAGTTCAGCACCGCCTTCCATGATGCGCATGACATAGCGGGTGCCGCGTCGGGATCCGGAACCGGCCAGGGTGATCAGTTCGCATTCGGTGCCAAATGTGTCACGTAGTGTGATGTACAACCGGCGGGCCGCGGCCTCGTGGTCAAGTTCGGTTTCGATAATGAGTCGCCCGGGTAATAACTGCAATCCCCCGCCAAAACGGAGAATGCCAACAACCTCTGCTAAACGTTCGGAAAAGCGCGTCACAGGTACGCGCGCGAGTTCGTCTTTAGCGGTTGCGGTAAGTCCCATGGGCTGTTCACTATTCTTTCTTCGCGCACCGGCGCGAGCGGTTACTAATCTTCCTGGCGGTTAAGAACTAATGGAGTCGAAGGCCTCGGAGAACGCCACGGCGAGTCGCAGCGGATCGTGGACGTTGTCGCGATGCTCGTCCTTTACCTTACTAAACACCACGGTGGCGCCAAGTTTTTCCGCTGCCTGACAGAATTCATCGCGGTGATCATCGGTGACCACCGTCGGGTCGGCAATGATGACGTCGAGACGAAATTCTGGCGCATAGTAGTGCAATACCGACAGGTGTTCGGCGGCTGACATACCAACGGTTTCGGTGGTGGAGGGTTGCAGGTTCATGACCAGGCAGCGTTTGGCCGGGGTCTGGGCCAGCGCAGCGCGTTGTTCGGCCAGCAGCAGATGTGGCAACACCGAGGTGTACCATGAGCCGGGTCCAAGAATGACCCAGTCGGTGGAGTCAATGGCTTTCAGTGCTTGCGGGGTGGCCGGTGCATCAGCGGGAGTCAATTCTATGTGACTGACTCGGCCGCGGGCAGCGGTCTTGGCCAGGCGGTCCTGTCCGGTGACGTGGCGTTGTGTTAGTCTGCCGTCGCCCCCGTCGCCCAGCACAATGCCCGATATGGTCATTGGGGTGGTCGACATGGGTAACACGACACCACGGGCGCCGAGCAGTGCTCCAGCCCAGGCCAAACCATCGACCGGGTCGCCGAGCAGTTCCCACAGGGCGACGATCAGTAGGTTGCCCAGCGCGTGGTTGTCCAAAGTGCCGGGGTCGCCGTTGGTGGTGGCGGTTTTGAAGCGGTGCTGCATGGTGTCGCGCCAGGTACGGCCCCAGTCGGTGTCATCACACAGCGCGGCTAAGGCCATACGTAAATCTCCGGGTGGCAGGACATCCATTTCTTCACGGATGACCCCCGAGGAGCCGCCGTCATCGGCGACCGTGACCACCGCGGTGATTTCACCGGAGATCAGTCGCAGAGCGGAGAGTGTGGCGTAGAGACCGTGGCCGCCACCCAGAGCGGTCACGGAGAGATTTGGCGCATAGTGGCCAATGGTTGCGCGTTCTGGTCGATTGACGGGCGTCAGCGGAAGCTGCCCGGTTACATGCATGCTCATTCGCGCCCCATATCTCGGTGGCTCACGCGCACCCGCACTCCGGGGAAGCTACTCAGGCGGCGGGCGATTTCGTAAGTGATCGCCACGGAGCGGTGTTTGCCACCGGTGCAGCCAAACGCCAAGGTTGCGTAGTGCTTATTTTCGGCACGATATCCGGCGATGACCGGTTTCATCATTTCAACGTAACTTTCAATGAACTCCGTGACCCCGTCTTGGGACATCACATAATCGGCGACCTGGTGGTCTTGGCCGGTGTAGGGGCGCAGTGCGGGTACCCAGTGTGGGTTGGGGATGAAACGCACGTCGACCATGTAGTTCGAGTCTTGTGGGACGCCGTATTTAAAGCCAAATGACATGACGTTGAGTCGGATGACGATGGGCCCGGACTCGGTGAATAGTTCTGTGGTTTCGGTGGTCAGATCGTGGACATTGAAATCGGAGGTGTCCAGGAACATTTCGGCTTGCTCTCGCAGTTGTGCCATAAGGTCGCGTTCTCTGGCGATCCCATCGAGAATTGAGCCGTCACCTTGCAGCGGGTGTGGACGACGCAGGGTTTCGAAACGGCGAACCAGGGCCTCGTCGGAGGCGTCCAGGAAGAGCACCCGCAGCTCAGCACCATCGGTGCGCAACTGGTTCATGGCCTCTTGGAGGGATTCGAAAAATTCTTTGGAACGGACATCCACGACCAGGGCAAGTTTCAGCGGGGTGTCAGGGTTTTTGCCGATCAGCCCGGCCATTGTGGAAAATAATTGGGGTGGCAGGTTGTCTACGACATACCAGCCGAGGTCTTCAAGGGAGTGCGCGGCGGTGGTGCGTCCAGCACCCGACATGCCGGTGATAATCAGGACTTCTGCGGTGTCCGGTTTGACCGGTTCGAGTTCGGAGGTCATGAGTCAAGCTTACCTGGTTCTTGACGTGGCGAAGCTGTGGACAATGCGGTGTGAATCGTCTCGGCCAGTTTCGGACCGATCCCGGCAACGGCCTGAAGCTCCTCAATGCTGGCGGCCCGAATCTTCTTCAGGGAACCGAAATGTTTCAGCAGATCTTGGCGACGTCGCTGCCCGAGTCCGGGGACTTCATCCAGGGCCGAATGGATCATTGATTTGGATCGTTTGGTCCGGTGGGCCTGAATCGCAAACCGGTGGGATTCATCGCGTAGGCGCTGCAACAGATACAACCCTTGTGAAGTGCGCGGCAGCACCAGGGGAAATTCATCGCCGGGGATCCACAGTTCTTCCAAACGTTTGGCCAGCCCTACCACGGGGATGTCATCAATTCCTAAGTCCAGTAGAGCCTGTTGTGCGGCGTTGACCTGGGCTAATCCCCCGTCAACGACCACCAGGGATGGCGGGTAGGAGAATTTTTTGGGATCCCCGTTGTCTTCGGGGTCCAGTTCGCCGGAGAGTACCAGGGGTGCATCGGATTGTTCGCGCAGGTAGTTTTTGAAGCGTCGGGTCAGGACATCGTCCATGGCCGCGGTGTCATCGCGGGCGGCGTCCCCGGTGACATTGAATTTGCGGTAGTCGCGTTTCTTGGGCAGGCCATCTTCGAAGACCACCATGGATCCCACCACGTTTGTGCCCTGGACATGTGAGATATCGTAGGCCTCAATGCGTAACAGTGGTTGGTCGAATTCCAGGGCTTCTTGCAGCTCGCGCAGTGCTGCCGAACGCGCGGTGATGTCACCAGAGCGGCGGGATTTGTGCAGTCGCAGGGCGCCGTCGGCATTTTCTTGGACGGTCTCCATGAGTTGCCGTTTGGTACCGCGTTGGGGCACTCGCAGATCTACGTGGGCGCCGCGGCGTTGTGTCATCCAGGTTTCGACGTCGTCGGCATTTTCTGGCAGGACGGGAACCAGCACCTCGCGCGGAATACGCTCGGTATCTTCCATATCGCCATAGATTTGCAATAACAGCTGTTCCACGAGCTGGGGTTTGGTCGTGTCGTCGACTTTTTCGACTACCCAGCCGCGCTGGCCACGGATGCGTCCGTCGCGCACGTGAAAGACCTGAAAAGCGGCTTCCAGTTCGTCTTCGGCAAATGCGAAGATATCGGCTTCGGTGGTTTCTGGCAGGACGACGGCGTTGCGCTCGAAGACTTTTTTCAACGCTTCGATGTCGTCGCGATAGCGGGCGGCATCCTCGTAGCGCAGTTCAGCCACGGCTTGTTTCATGTGGTCTTCTAGCTCGCGTAAATATGGGCGGACATCGCCATTCATGAAGGCTACGAAGTCTTCGGCCAGAGCGTAGTGGTCTTCTTCCGAGATCCGGCCCACACAGGGAGCAGCACACTTATCGATATACCCCATGAGACACGGGCGGTTGGCCAATTGGGCGCGCCGGAATACCCCGGCTGAGCAGCTGCGGATTGGAAAGACACGCAGCATGCGGTCCACGGTCTCGCGGATGGCTTTGGCCGGGTAGAAGGGTCCGAAATATTTGACGCCTTTGCGTTTGTCTCCGCGCATGACCATGACTCGCGGAAATTTTTCGTTCATGGTCACGGCCAGATACGGGTAGGACTTGTCGTCGCGGTACATGATGTTGAACCGCGGGGTGAATTCTTTGATCCAGGTGTATTCGAGCTGGATGGCCTCTTGTTCGGAGGCGACGACGGTCCATTCCACCCCGGCGGCCATGTGCACCATGGTGCGGGTCTTGGGTGGCAGGGTGTTTGGGTTGACGAAATAGGAACCCAGTCGGGAGCGCAGGTTATTGGCTTTGCCGACGTAGATGATGCGGCCGTGTTCATCCTTGAAGCGATACACTCCCGGATCGGTGGGAATGTCGGAGGATTTTGGCCGGTAGGAGGCTGGATCAGCCAAGGTGGTGGGGTCTCCTTAGAAATTTAGGAGGCCGTTTCGTCTGGCCTCTTATTATAGGATGCTACGCGTTGTTGACCGGTCAGTTGCCCGATGGCGTCCATGATCCTATCGGTGGTCTGACGCCGGATGGGGAGGCTGTGTTTTGGTCCAAGTTTTTCAACGTGGATGGGTTCACCGACGCGGATCTGGAATTTGCGGGGCAGGATGATGTTGCGCCCGGGTGGTTGCAGTTTATCGGTGTCAATGAGTCCCACCGGGATCACTGGTGCCCCGGTGGTCAGTGCGAGCCAGCCGACGCCGGTGCGGCCGCGGTAGAGGCGGCCGTCACGGGAGCGGGTGCCTTCCGGGTAGATGCCAACGCCGTCACCGGCTTCAATAAAATCCACCAGCTGGTTCAGGGCGTTGACCGAGGCGGATTGGTCGCCGCGCTCGACCGGGATGGATCCCACGGCGTTGAAGAATCCGCTCATGATCTTGCCTTTGAGCCCGGGTTGGGTCCAGTAGTCGGCTTTGGCGAAGAAGCGTACTTGGCGGGGCAGCAGCGCCTGGATGATGACCGAGTCCAAAAATGACAGGTGGTTGCTGGCGACGATGAATCCGCCGGTGGCCGGGACGTGTTCGAAACCTGTTGTTTCAGGTCGTGCTCCCACTCGAAGCAGTGTGCGTACCGTGGTGCGCACCAGCCCAGTTTCGCCGATTGCCATGGTTCCCCTCCCTGCCATTGGACGGCAGCGTTTTTGGACGTGGACTCAATGATTCTACAACGTTAAGCGCGGAGCACTTCTGCTAAGAATCGTCCGGTGTGACTTGCAGACACCTTGGCAACGTCCTCGGGGGTTCCCGTGGCAACGATCTGGCCACCGCCGGAGCCACCTTCTGGGCCCAGGTCGAGGATCCAGTCGGCGGATTTGATGACATCCAGGTTGTGTTCGATCGTAATGACGGTGTTGCCTTTTTCGACCAGCCGGTTGAGCACGATGAGCAGTTTGCGGATGTCTTCGAAGTGCAACCCGGTGGTGGGTTCGTCGAGTACGTAGACCGATTTACCGGTTGCACGGCGTTGCAGCTCGGTGGCCAGTTTGACACGCTGGGCCTCACCACCCGACAGGGTTGTGGCGGGTTGGCCGAGGCGCACATAGCCCAGTCCGACGTCGACGAGCGTATTGAGGTGGCGGGCGATGCGCTGGTAGGGCGCAAAGAATTCCGCGGCCTCGTCGATTGGCATATTGAGCACTTCCGAAATGTTCTTGCCCTTATATTCAACCTCCAGCGTCTCTCGGTTGTAGCGGGCGCCGTGGCAGACCTCACAGGGGACGTAGACGTCGGGCAGGAAGTTCATTTCGATCTTCAGGGTGCCGTCACCGGCGCAAGCTTCACAGCGGCCACCTTTGACGTTGAACGAGAACCGGCCGGCCTTATACCCACGGACCTTGGCCTCTGGGGTGTCGGCAAATAGGTTTCGGATGTGGTCAAATACGCCCGTGTAGGTTGCGGCATTGGACCGCGGGGTGCGCCCAATTGGTGACTGGTCGACGTGGACCACCTTATCCAGTTGGTCTAGGCCCTTGACGCGGCGGTGACGGCCGGGAACGTGGCGTGCATGGTTGAGCTCATTGGCTAAGACCTTGTACAGGATTTCGTTGACCAGGGTGGATTTACCCGAACCGGATACTCCGGTTACCGCGGTGAAGACTCCCAGTGGGAATTTGGCTGATACGTTCTGCAGGTTATTTTCGCGCGCTCCGACAACTTCGACCTGACGGGCCGGGTCGATCGGGCGACGTTTGGGTGGAATCGGGATCTCTCGGCGGCCCGACAGGTAGTCGCCGGTCAACGACTCAGTATTTTCTAATAGCCCTTGAACGGAGCCGGAGTGGACAATATTGCCACCCTTTTCCCCGGCCTCCGGACCGATATCCACGATCCAGTCGGCTTCGGCAATGGTTTCTTCATCGTGTTCAACCACAATCAGGGTGTTGCCTAAATCGCGCAGCCGCAGCAGGGTACTAATCAGACGGCGGTTATCGCGCTGATGCAGCCCAATTGATGGCTCGTCAAGAACATAGAGCACCCCGACCAGACCCGAGCCGATCTGTGTGGCCAAGCGAATACGCTGGGCTTCCCCACCGGATAGCGTGCCGGCGGGGCGTTCCAGGTTCAGGTAGTCCAGTCCGACGTCGAGCAGGAACTTCAGTCGGGCTTTGATCTCAATGAGCACCTGATCAGCGATTTTGGCGTCGCGTGCTGACAGGTCAAGGTCACGCATGAAATTGATCGAGTCTTGCATTGGCATGGCCGAGACTTCAGCGATCGAGCGGCCACCCACCAGCACGGACAGTGACGTGGGGTTCAGACGTGCTCCCCCACAGGCCGGGCAGGCGACTTCGCGCATATACGACTGGTAACGATCGCGGGCTTGATCCGATTCAGCTTCGTCGTGTTTGCGTTTGACGTAGTCCATGACGCCTTCAAACCCGGTGGTGTAGCGGCGTTCACGTCCCCACCGGTTACGGTAGGACACTTTGACTTTGAAATCCTTGCCGTGCAGCAGCGCCTTCTTCGCGGCCTTTGGCAGGTCCTTGAACGGCGTGTCCATCGAAAAACCGACCTCTTCGGCCAGCCCGGACATCAACCGCTGCCAGTATTCGCGCGTACGCTTACCGATGTCCCACGGTGCGATGGCTCCTTCTTTGAGCGACAGATCAGGATCTGGGACGAGCAGTTCTTCGTCAACCTGCAGCTGCGATCCAATACCGGTACACGTCGAGCACGCTCCGAAGGGATTATTGAAAGAAAACGAGCGCGGCTCAATTTCGTCAATATTCAGAATGTGACCGTTGGGACAGGACAGTTTTTCCGAAAACGACCGGTACTTAGCGCGGCCCTCGTCGTCAACCGCAGTCCACTCACCGGTATTGCGCATCTCGGGATCAATCTCGGCGTCAATGTCCACATAGTCGACGACGACGATCCCGTCGGCCAATTCGAGCGCGGTTTCTACCGAGTCGGTCAGACGCTGGCGGATTCCCTCGCGGATGACTAGACGGTCGATGACCACGGCGATGTTGTGCTTGACCTGTTTTTGCAGTTTGGGCGGATCGATCAGCTGCACTTGTTCACCGTCGACAATGGCACGGGAGAAACCCTGGGCCGAGAGGTCAGCGAACAGGTCGACAAATTCGCCCTTGCGCCCGCGCACAACCGGTGCCAGGACTTGAAAACGCGTGCGTTCTTCCAGGGCGAGCAGCTGGTCTACGATCTGCTGCGGGGTCTGCTGAGAAGCCGGTTCGTGGCACTCCGGACAGTGCGGGACACCGATGCGCGCCCACAACAGGCGCATGTAGTCGTGAATCTCGGTGATTGTGCCAACCGTTGAGCGCGGGTTTTTCGACGTCGACTTCTGGTCGATCGAGACCGCCGGGGAGAGCCCTTCAATGAAATCGACCGAGGGCTTATCCACTCGGCCTAAGAACATGCGCGCGTATGACGATAGGGATTCGACGTAGCGTCGTTGGCCTTCGGCGAAGATGGTGTCAAAGGCCAACGAGGATTTTCCGGACCCGGAGAGTCCGGTGAAGACCACGAAAGCATCTCGTGGAATGTTGAGGTTCACGTTTTTGAGGTTGTGTTCACGCGCACCCTGAACCACGATCCGGTCAGGCTCGTGGGCCCCGATAACGGCTTTAGTCTGCGTTGTGTCAGGTGTCACGTTATTTGAAACCTGGAGACCTGCAGCGCCGTCAATATTATGTGTGGTGGTCAAGTACTCAGTCCCTCGAGTCGTTCAAGACAGTAGAAAACTAGACTTCCAGAATAGATCAATTCTCGGTATTGCATCACGTTGCTAGGCCTTTCGCGCTTAGTTTTCGTCGAAAGCAAAGGACCCGGACAGCAGTGGGCTATTCGCTACAACACGACGGAACGTGTAAATTAGCGTTCATGTCCAAAACGTCGTCACCTATTGGTCCCATCAAGGTTTTATACAACCTGCCCCAGGTCACCATCCGAACCCGTTCGGTTTCTGAGATGGATAATAACGTCTACCTTATTACGTCCAAGACCACCGGCGCCCAGGTTCTTATTGATGCTGCCGATGAGCCCGACGCGATTATGGAGCTGATCGAATCGGCCACCGTGGACACCCCTTGCGATCTGGATTTGGTGTCGGTGATTACTACGCATCAGCACTGGGATCACATCCGTGCGCTGCCAGAAATTGTTGAGCGTACCCAGGTTCCCACCTCCGCAGGAACCCCTGACGCCGCGGCAATCTATGAGGAAACCGGCATCCGCGCCAAGGTCGAGCTACACCACGGTGATAAGGCCCAGTTCCCGGGCATCGAGCTCGACGTGATCGGACTCCGCGGGCATACCCCCGGCTCGGTGGCCCTAGTCTATGTGCCCAACGGTGACGAGCCGACCATTATCTTTTCCGGAGATTCACTATTCCCCGGGGGCGTAGGCAACACGTGGGACGACGCCGAACGCTTCAATTCCCTGCTAACCGACGTCACCGAACGGATTTTTGCCCGGTACGACGACGACACGGTGATCCTGCCCGGCCACGGCGGCAGCACCGTGCTGGGTGCTGAGCGCCCACACCTGGACGAGTGGCGTGCACGCGGCTGGTAAGAACCGCGGGACGACGATACGAGTCGCGCTCAGACCAAAAACCGTTGACCACCTGGCGAAGTAGTCAACGGTTTTTCTGTGTCGCGCCCGTTAGATGAAATAGTCCAGTTCCTTGTGCCCGACCACAAAGATCCGGCGGAATGGGTACACGGTGACTTCTTGACCGTCCGGACCAATATATGGCGGGTATGCGGCAACCATTTCGGCCTTATACCGGGTCACGAATGCGTCGTGGAGGTTCGTGGCGTGTGCGTCATCGTGCTCTTGGAGTTTCTGCAGCACAGGGCGCAGTGCTGCACCTTTGACCCAGTCATAGACCGGATCTGGCCCGCTGAGCACCTGGTGGTACGTCGTCTCCCAGACATTTGGACGGAAACCGTGTTCCAGCAGCATGTGCGTGTAGTCCTCCACCGAATGCACAGTTTCGCCGGTGTAGGCCGAGTCTTTAGCCAAGGAAAAGCGTTCTTCGGAGGCCAGTTCACCGATGTACTGGTGCGAACGAGCCACGGAGTTACCGGGTACTTGCATGGCAAACCAGGCGCCGGGTTTCAGGGTTTTGAGCCAACCGGAGATAATATTGATGTGGTTGGGAATCCACTGGAACATCGCGTTGGAGACAATGACGTCGGTGTCGGCCGGCGGCGTCCACGAACCGGCTTCCTGCTGGCCGAAGGAGACGTTGGCCCAGGCGTTGTCGTCACGAGAAGCGACTAACTGTTCGGCGTCGGCAATCATTTCGGCTGAGGCATCGTAGCCGGTGATATTGGCCTGTGGCCAGCGATCGGCTAGGGTCACGGTCATATTGCCGGGACCGCATCCCATATCAAATACCAGTTGCGGGGCATCCAGTTGGACGGCGTTGGTCAAGTCCACAAAGGGCCGGGCTCGGTGGCCGGCGAAGTGCGCATACTGGGCGGGATCCCATACGAAGTTTTCCATGTGATCAGCCTAAACGGGCGTGCTGAGTTCCCAAGAGGGGCGCGTTATGAATCGCAATGTTCGCGAAGCCTTCGGCACAAGAATTGGGCACTAGGATGGGTTAGGTGCAACTGACTGATTTTATTCCTGATCCTGACCACGGCGAAGACCTCGAGCCAGTATTGCTGTACGATCGGTTTGTTGAATGGACAACCCATCGCGGCATTGAGCTGTATCCGGCCCAAGATGAGGCCGTGACCGAACTGGCCGACGGCAAGAACGTCATCATGGCCACCCCGACGGGGTCCGGCAAGTCTATGGTTGCACTGGCCGCCCACTTTTATGCACTGGCCATGAATCAACGCAGCTATTATACGGCGCCGATCAAAGCCCTGGTGTCGGAGAAGTTCTTTGACCTCATTGAGATCTTTGGCGCCGAGCACGTCGGCATGGTCACCGGGGACTCAGCGATTAATCCGGATGCACCCATTATTTGTTGCACCGCTGAAATTCTGGCCATCCATTCGCTGCGGGAGGGTTCCGGTTTGGACGTCGGGCCGGTGGTTATGGATGAGTTTCATTTCTATGCAGACCCGCAACGCGGTTGGGCTTGGCAGGTGCCACTGTTGGAATTACCCCAGGCACAATTCGTGTTGATGTCGGCAACCCTGGGTGATACGACGTTCTTTGAGGAGTCTTTGACCCAGCGCACGGGGCGTGACACCGTGACCGTCTCCTCTGCAACCCGGCCGATCCCGCTGTATTTTGAATACTCTGAGCTGCCGGTGCAGCAACAAATTGAGGCGCTGGTCGAATCCAGCCTATCGCCGATTTATATTGTGCACTTTTCTCAGTTGGACGCCGTTGAGCAGGCCTCAAATCTGGCCTCTATTTCGGTGACGACGCGCGCCGAGAAGGACCAGATTGCCCAGATCATCAAGGACTTCAGGTTCACCTCGGGTTTTGGTAAGACCCTGAACCGGTTGATTCGTCAGGGCATCGGCGTCCACCACGCCGGGATGCTACCCAAATACCGCCGGCTCGTAGAGCGCCTCGCCCAGGATGGCCTGCTGAAGGTCATTTCTGGTACCGATACGCTTGGTGTGGGCATCAACGTGCCGATTCGTACGGTGTTAATGACCGGGTTATCGAAGTTTGACGGCAATAAACAGCGTCATCTCAATGCGCGCGAGTTCCACCAGATCGCCGGGCGGGCCGGGCGTGCCGGATTCGATACAGCGGGTACCGTCGTCGTCCAGGCCCCCGAGCATGTGATTGAAAACCAGCAGGCCGATGCCAAGGCCGCCGAGAAATTTGCGAACATTAAAAATGCCGAAGAACGGGCGCGCCGGATTGCGCAGTCTTCGAAATCGCAACCGAAAAAGTCCCCACCCAAGGGCTTTGTGTCCTGGTCGAAGGCCACATTTGAGAAATTGGTCGCCGCCGAACCCGAGCCGATGGTCTCGCGGATGCGCATCACCCACTCGATGCTGCTCAATATTCTGGCCCGACCGGGCAACCCGGTGACCGCGGTGCGCCGGATGATCCTGCGATCGGCCGAAACCAAAGCCTCCAAGGCGGCACTGCAGCGCCGGGCGATTGGGATTCTGCGTGAACTGATGGTAACCGACGTCGTCGAAGTCCAAGACGAACCCGATGCATGGGGCAACCGGTTGGAGCTGACCGTCGAGTTGCAGGCCGATTTCGCACTGAACCAGCCGCTGAGCCCCTTCGCGCTGGCCGCATTCGAGCTGCTGGAGGCAGAGTCACCGACCTACGCCGTCGATATGGTCTCCATTATTGAGGCCACGCTCGAGGCACCGCGCCAGGTGCTGACCGCCCAATTGCGCAAGATCCGTGACGAAGAAATGGCTCGGATGCGCGCCGACGGGTATGAGTATCACGAGCGGATGAATGTCCTGGATAAACTCACCTACCCGCAACCGTTGGCCGAGCTGTTGGATCAACAGTTTGAGATCTACCGTCAGGGTGCGCCGTGGTTAGCCGAATTTGAGCTGCAACCCAAGTCCGTGGTGCGTGACATGTATGAGCGCGCAATGGGTTTTGGTGACTACGTGAACTACTACGGTATTGCCCGTTCGGAGGGCGTGCTGCTGCGGTATCTCACCGATGCGGCCAAGGCCCTGCGCCAGACAATCCCCCAGGAGTTGCGCACCGAGGAACTCGACCTGCTCCAAGAATGGCTCGAGACCATTATTGTCACAACCGACTCGTCGCTGCTCGAGGAATGGGAACACATGATGGCCGACGACGTCGACCAACTCATCGCCGACCACGAGTCACTCTCCCCGCCCGAGCCACCGAAACTTACCGATACGGTCGGAGTGTTTACGGTCATGCTGCGCAATGCGATGTTCCACCGGGTTGAGCTATTCGGCGACGAACAAGACGCCCGCCTCGAAGCACTGGATCATTTGCCCGACGGCGCAATACCCTACACTTGCGATAATTGGGCCGATGCGCTGGACGATTACTTTGGCGCCTACGAGGACCTCGATGACTCCCCGGCCGCCCGCTCCCCCGAATTCTTCCGCATCGACAAGGCTCCGAAGTTGTCGTCGGCGGAAATGGCCGATGTGGGCGCCCAGGACGGGGACTACTGGCTGGTCACCCAGGTGCTCGTGGACCCACAGGGTAACTACGACTTTGGGATCAACGCCGTCGTCCACCTCGAGGCATCCAATGAGCAAGGCTCCCCCGCCGTCACCACACTGTCGGTGGGGGCCCCACTGTTATGAGGCACCGCTGACGCCCGGTGCACCACGACTGAGCCCGAATACGGTCCACGCGCTGTGGGACTGTGGGAAGATTTCGCAGCGCCCGTTGACAACCCACCCGACACATCAGGAGACCCATGGCCACCGCCCCGCACACTGTAGGTTCCCCCTCCCGAATGCACGATGGCACCGGGATACGTGACCACTATTTCACCGTGCCACTGGATCACCAGGTCCCCGACGGCGAAGAACTGACCGTGTATGCGCGCGAATTTTTTACCGAGGACGGCGGTGAAAACAAGCCCTGGCTCTTGTATTTGCAGGGTGGGCCGGGTGGAAAAGGAACCCGACCAGCTCGCATAAGCGGCTGGATGGCCGAGGCACTGAAACACTACCGGGTGCTGATGCTGGATCAACGCGGCACCGGATTATCCACCCCGATCAACCGGCACACGTTAATTGCTCGCGGTAGACCCGCCGACCAGGCCCGGTACCTGACGCATTTTCGGGCCCCGGATATCGTAGCCGACGCAGAAGCGATCCGGCACGCACTGGGGGCTGACCCTTGGGTCACACTGGGCCAGTCTTTTGGGGGATTCTGCACGCTGACGTACTTATCCTTTGCACCTGAAGGCCTAGCAGGATCGATGATCACCGGCGGTATCCCACCGCTGGCTGGACCCGCCGACCAGGTGTATCAGGCCACCTATCGCAAGATGCGCGCCCGCAACCGCGAATATTTCCGCAGGTTTCCCAAGGACCTGGAGATTTTGGCGAAGATTTATTCTCGCGTGCGCTGCAACGACGTCGTCTTACCCGATGGTTCCCCACTAACGGTTGGGCGTGTCCAAGCCCTGGGCATGTACCTGGGCGGCAACACCCGGATCGATGCGCTGCACTATGTGCTGGAAGAGGCCTTCGTTGCCGGCACCGATACCCTGTCGGACACGTTTTTGACGGCCGTCTACCAGCAGGTCTCGCGCGCCACGAACCCGCTGTATTTGATCCTGCACGAGGCCATTTATGCACAACCTGGGGCCCAACCCACAGCTTGGGCAGCCCAACGCGTGCTCGCCGATTTCCCGGACTTCAACCCCAAGAAGGCCGATACTCCCCTGCTCACCGGTGAGATGTGTTTCGACTGGTACACCGAGCTGGATCCAGCCCTACAACCCGTAGCCCGGGCAACCCAGCTGATTGCCGACTGGACACAGTGGGGCCCACTGTATGACCTCGACCAACTCGCCGCTAACCAGGTACCCGTGGCCGCGTTGGTGTATACCGACGACGTTTACGTGGATCGTGACCTCTCCCTTGCCGCCGCCGAACAGGTCACGAATCTGCACGTTTGGGAGTCCGACCGGTGGCACCACGACGGCCTTGGTGAAGCCGGGGCCGAGATTTTCGCCCGCCTCCACCAGATGATCCAGCGCAACTAGCATCCGTGCCCGGGTATTTTACACACCGCGGCCCCGCGCCTTCCGGTGTTTTCCACAGCCGGTGCGATGTGGCGAAGTTTTCCACCAGCTGGCGCACTTCTTGCACCATTACGTCGGGCGGTCCTTAGGCTGGATTCAACGCAACAATACTCAGCCGGGTGATGGGGAGGTGAGCACCATGGTGACGCGGTTACCGGATACCGACGGCCTGATTTCTGAGGTGGAACTTGATGCTCTGTCGCCTGGTGAACTCCAAGCCCTGGCCCTACGCATCGTGCAAAAACAACAGCTCAAGCTGTCAACCCCGGAGGCCTACGAATCATTCGCTCGCCACACTTACGCGTCTGGAGCGGATTGGGGCACTGTCTGGCTCAACGACCCTGTCAAAAACCATCATGACGACGACGCGGACGTTTCTCAGGGAAAACACGCAGGACCGACCCCGGTGCCACCGGATGAGTTCTTCAATACTCTGCCCGGATTTGTGGACAACCTCGTCACCGCACGGCGTGTCCAAGACGCCATCATCGCTCAGCTCACGGGTTTCGCTGAAAAAGCGTATCTCTTTGATCGGGACACCATGCTGGGTATCCCCGCCAAGGTGAATCTCCACAAGACCGGCAAGCGCTGGCTGGCCGAGCGGTTTCAACTCGAGACCCGCCAGATTTCCAAGTTCTATAACCGGGCAGCCCTTGTCACCGGTGATTTGGAAACCATCGATCGATTGGCCACAGAGCCGTTACTCCCCGAAATGGCAGCAGCCTATACTGCCGGGGAGATCCCTTCCGAAAATATGGACCGGATGAGTCAGATTGCGAACCGATTTTTTGATTTTTATCACGCGGTGGGACTGAGCAAGGACAATGCCAAAGAGATCCTAAAAACCATGGATCCATTCTTCACCGACGCTGCCAAACAGCTGCGACCCCAAGAGTTGGCACAACAAGCAACTGGGTGGCTCAACCAAATCGCCCATATTGTTGATCCTGACGGGCCACCACCAGAACAGCGCTTGACCAAGGTCAAAAACTCGCTAACAACGCGTATCGTAAACGGCAAGCTCCACGTCAACATTATTACCGACGTCGTAAATCTTGAACTCATCGAAGCGTTGATTCTTGCAGGACTCAATTTCAAGGCCAACCAAGATAAGTTCCGACCGGATGAGGATCATTCTGAAGCTGATACCGCTGAAACCGCTACAAATAACGACAGCACGGAGTTTGACTCAGAGTCGGAGCCTGCACCCGCCACCTCATCAAATACCTTCGATGACGACGCAGATCAAGAAGAAGATGAAGTGGGTCTTGATGGCTCGGAATCAAGTACTGCCGATCGGAACGCTCAGGAACGCCTCGGAGCCTTCCATCAGCGTATGGATGATGCTGTCAATGACGAAGAAACGTTCATCGAGACCGAAGATGGCACCAAACTTACTCGGGAGCAGACTCGCAAACTTGATCCGCGGTCCCGCGATGAAAAGGCCCACGATATCTTTCTGACCATACTCAAAGCCCAAGGGAAACGCTCCCCAGGTGCCGAAGGCATGACGGAGTATAAACGAGCTCCCGCCATCTTGTGGACCGTGATGGACTACGAAACACTGCTGCAAATTCACCGCGACCGGTTACCCCAGCAATACCATCTTGATGAACAGTTCACGCGCAGCCCCGGCATGGCTGGATTTGACCCAGGACCGCCACGGAGACTCGATCCTCTCGAAGCAATCGTTGATGAACATGTTCCACCGGGAACAACCGATCCGGAACAACTCTTGGGTGCCGACCCCGTCTTGGGTCGTGTGTGGCGCCAAAAGTCAACAGACCCTCCGGACGATCACGATGATGTCAGCAATGACAAAGCTGAACATCAGCAACAACGAGGCCATCCATATGTCTCACACCGGTTTCAAACGGGAACTATTGCTCTGGCGGCCGTACTACAGGATCTGTGCGATGCCAAAATAATCCCGGCGATCTTCAACCAGGGTGGCGTCCCACTATTCCTTGGAAAAGGGAAACGTCTCTTTAGCGATCAGCAGATCCTAGCTGCCGCCATGCTGGGCGGATGTCGCGGCCCCGGCTGTCGAGTCCCTCCGGCATGGACTGAAGGCCACCATGGGATCTATTGGTTCCACGATGGTGGAACCAATACCACCAACCTCATCCTGTTATGCAACGCCTGTCATACCCACGTCCACCAAGGTGTTTGGACCCCAACATGGAATGACGACGGTGTCTTGTACTGGATTCCAGCCCCATGGCTGGATCCCGCCCAGACCCCGATTCGAAATACCTACTGGGACGACTAGCACTCCGGACAGTCACAGGATCAGTGCAAAGAATTGCTCGCCCGGACGAAGCATCCTGGCGAGCAATACTATGATTCAATTAGTCACGAGCTTCTGAATCTTCGTTATCTTTTCCATTGGTATTCGGGGCAAGGACCGGACCGTCGCTAGTGACAATACGTTGTGACATTAACGCTGGGATGCCTCGACGGTTGGCGTCCTCCAACCGGGTTTCGTGAGCGAGTCGAATAATAGCCGACCACTGATCTTTATGTTCAATAAGTTCTTCAAGATACCGGTGTTCGGTCTCTTGGGCACGATGGGTCCAGAAATCCATCTTTTCTGCAGCTTCCTGACGTTGCTCTACTGTGGCATCTTCTGGCAGCAGCGTGTAGCGGTGGGCAAATTTCTCAGCGTTTTGCAGTGCACGGAGTGCCTTGCCCTTCGGGCTGAGCAATGAGAAGGCGATGGTAGTGATAAGGATCCCGATAATGACGAGCAACGAGAATCCAGTGCTGATTTCGATCACCGGCACATCTTCGCCGTCGTTGATGAATGGCAGATTGTTCTGGTGCAATGCGTGCAGCATGAGCTTGACCCCGATGAATCCGAGAATCGCAGCCAAACCGTATCCCAGGTAGACCAGTCGATCAAGCAGACCGTCGATGAGGAAGTACAACTGACGCAGACCCAGCAGCGCGAATGCGTTGGCTGTGAAGACGATGTATGACTCTTGTGTTAGCCCGAAAATAGCAGGAATCGAGTCAAGCGCGAAGATAAGGTCGGTCACGCCAATGGCAACCATGACAAGCAGCATTGGGGTAAATAGGCGCTTGCCGTCTAACCGGGTGATGATTTTGTCGCCGTCATAGTGTTCTGCAACTGGCAAGACTTTTCGGGCAAACCGGACCAGGGCGTTATCTGCTTCAGATCCTGCTTCTTCCGCGGATGAGAACTCAGATTTGAGCTGTTGTCCAGCCAGCAGCAGGAGGAAAATACCGAAGATGTAGAACGCATCTGACCACCACTCAAGAATGGCGGCACCCAGCAGAATGAAGATTGTGCGGCTGATGAGCGCAAACGTAATACCAAACAGCAGGACCTTTTGCTGGAATTGCCGGGGTACAGCGAAACTCGTCATGATGATCATGAACACGAAGAGGTTATCAACGGATAACGCCTTCTCTGTGATGAAGCCGGCATAATATTCGATCGCGTGATCCGTGTCGCCCAAGGCAAAGAACACGAGACCAAAAGCCAGTGCTACCCCAACATAGATGCTCGACCAAATTGCCGCCTCTTTGAGAGTGGGGGTGTGGGCTTTCCGGACGTGGAAAAAATAGTCAAAGAAGACTAACCCGATAATGGCTGCAATTGTGACAGCCCAAGTAAGCCCGGTAATCTCCATGAAAGGGAGTCCTTCCTAGTTTTTAGGTAACTTCAATTCCACAAGTCTCTCCCCCGACGTAACAACGGGGTCCGTACCCGGCCGAACAACGGTGTTCGACGTGTTGACGTGCACGGAGCTTCTGGGATACTCCCTTGTTCTGCACCGACTATATCAGGAAACGGTCCCTGGTAATGGTCGAAACCAAATGCAGTGGACAATAATCCTGTGAACTATGCGTGGCCTTCGCGTTTCATGTCGCGCAGCTCTTTTTTGAGCTCCGAAACTTCATCGCGTAGTCTGGCCGCGAGTTCGAAATTGAGATCCACGGCGGCCTGGTGCATTTGTTCAGACATTTGTTGAATGAGATCCGAAAGGTCCTTGGCCGGAACCGCAGCAAGTTTCGCAACCTTCTTGTCTTCCTCAGACATCGCTGATCGCTGTTGTTCCTCGGTGATCGTCGCCGTGTAACCGCGATTACCCATTCCATAATCAAAGCCGGTCTTGATGCCGGCCATACCCGACATCAGATCCTGAGTATCAGCGTCTTCACGTGCCAACTGATCGGTGATGTCGGCGATGCGCTTACGCAACGGTTGTGGATCAATACCGTGCTTCTTATTGTGTGCAATCTGGATATCACGACGACGATTGGTTTCATCAATCGCGTACTGCATTGAATCGGTGATTTTATCCGCATACATGTGCACTTCACCAGAAACGTTGCGTGCCGCACGACCGATGGTCTGGATGAGTGACCGGTTCGAACGCAGGAACCCTTCTTTATCAGCATCCAGAATAGACACCAGGGATACCTCGGGAAGGTCTAGACCTTCACGCAGCAGGTTAATACCCACTAATACGTCAAAGGCCCCTTTGCGCAGCTCCGTCATGAGTTCAACGCGACGCAGAGTGTCGACGTCGGAGTGTAAATATTGAACTTTGACCCCGTGTTCGACCAGGTATTCAGTGAGGTCTTCAGCCATGCGTTTGGTCAACGTCGTCACCAGTACACGTTCGTTCCGTTCGACACGCAGGTTAATTTCATCCATGAGGTCATCGATCTGACCCTTGGTGCCTTTGACAACGATTTGAGGGTCCACCAGCCCGGTTGGTCGAATGATCTGTTCAACAACGCCATCGGCCTGGCTGAGTTCATAGGGTCCCGGAGTTGCCGACATGTAAACTGTTTGTCCGATGCGCTCCAGGAATTCATCCCATTTCAACGGTCTGTTGTCGAGTGCTGATGGCAGGCGGAACCCGTGATCGACCAGTGTTCGCTTCCGCGACGCATCGCCTTCATACATACCACCAATCTGTGGGACGGTGACGTGCGATTCGTCGATGATCAGTAAAAAGTCATCCGGGAAATAATCCAGCAGGGTGTGCGGTGCGGATCCGGCGGGGCGACCGTCAATGTGGCGCGAGTAGTTCTCAATGCCATTGCAGTACCCCATTTGCTGCATCATCTCGAGGTCATAGGTGGTGCGCATGCGCAGCCGCTGGGCTTCCAGTAATTTGTTCTGCGATTCCAGTTCCTGTAAGCGTTGGCGTAGTTCGTCTTCGATATCGCGAATCGCGCGGGCCATGCGATCATCACCGGCAACATAGTGCGATGCCGGGAAGATATACATTTCTTCTTCCTCGCGAATGATGTCGCCGGTCAGCGGGTGCAGGGTTTGAATTGCGTCGATTTCGTCGCCGAAGAACTCGATGCGCACGGCAAGTTCCTCGTACATGGGGATGATTTCCACCGTATCGCCGCGCACGCGGAAGGTCCCGCGGTGGAAATCGGCGTCATTGCGAACATACTGCATGTTCACAAACTGGCGCAGCAGATCGTCGCGGTCAAGCATATCGCCGACTTTCACGGTGACCATTTGGGCGATGTACTCTTCGGGCGTTCCCAGACCGAAGATTGATGAGACGGTGGCGACGACGATGGTGTCGCGGCGGGTCAGCAGCGCGTTGGTAGCCGAGTGGCGCAGGCGTTCGACCTCTTCGTTAATCGAGGAGTCTTTTTCAATGAACGTATCGGTTTGCGGGACGTAAGCTTCCGGCTGATAGTAGTCGTAATACGACACGAAGTATTCAACTGCGTTATGTGGCAGCAGATCGCGGAATTCATTGGCCAATTGGGCGGCCAGGGTTTTATTCTGCACCAGCACCAGGCTGGGCCGCTGGAGTCGTTCAACAAGCCACGCTGCGGTTGCGGATTTACCGGTACCGGTGGCACCCAGCAGTACGACGTCCTTTTCCCCACCTTCAATGCGCTCGGCGAGTTCGGCGATAGCTTGGGGCTGGTCACCGGCCGGTTCATACGGTGCTTCAACCTTGAACGGGGCAACGACGCGGTTAATCTCTCGAGCCAAACTCATGCCTAGCATGTTACGCCGGAGCATAACGGGTGACTACTTATTCACCCGCAGGCTAAGGACTACACCGTGCTGGCTCAGGACTACACGGTGGATGCGTTGCGCAATTCGTCCCACACTTCGGCGACCTGTGCTGCAGTATTTTCCAGGGACCCGGAATTGTCAATAATCCAATCGGCGATGGCGTTGCGTTGCTCGTCGGTTGCCTGGGCGGCGATGCGTGCGCGGGCGTCGTCGGTATTCATGCCGCGGGCGTCAACGAGCCGTTGCATGCGGGTATCCATCTGTGTGTACACCACGATCACGCCGTCGAATTTCTCAGCCTGTCCGGTTTCGACCAACAGTGGAATGTCTTGAATAATGACGGCGTTGTCCGGGTCGGCTTCCATAGCTGCCTTAAGCTGCAGCTTGGATTCCTCGCGGACGGCGGGGTGCACCAGAGCATTGAGACGGTTGCGGGCGTCGTCGTCATTGAAGACAATATCGGCCAGGGCCTGGCGGTTGAGCCGCCCGGATTCGTCAAGCAAGTTGTCGCCGAAGGTAGCCACAACATCGGCCAGAACCTGCTGGCCAGGTTCCATCAGGGAGCGGGAGATCGCATCAGCATCGATGATGGTAGCGCCGTGGGCGGCAAAAAGCTCCGCGACCGTAGACTTGCCTGATCCGATGCCGCCGGTCAACGCGAGATGACGCATGATTCTCCTTCGGTAGACTTGAGGGCATGTCTCATGCCGATTCCCGTACTCGACGATATACCGTCGTCGCCCATCGCAACACCGTTGAGGTGACGCTCGATATCCGCCGATCTGAGTTTATCGGTATGGTGCGTCGTGTCGAGTCAGAAGACGAAGCCAGGGCCTGGATTGATCAGGTGCGCGGGGTGCACCATGCGGCAACCCACGTGGTACCGGCCTTTGTGTTGGGCCCGGATCGCGATATTCAGCGCTCTTCGGATGACGGCGAGCCGGCCGGAACCGCAGGTATGCCAATGCTCCAGGCGCTGACGAATTACCGGGCCGTGCATGACGGCGTTGAGCACGCGGATATTTCGGATGTGTGTGCAATTGCCGTGCGATATTTTGGCGGGGTGAAACTCGGTGCCGGCGGGCTGGTACGGGCGTATTCGGATACGGTAGTTGCCGCGTTAGACCAGACGCCCCTGGTGGTGCGCCAGCGGATGGTATTGGTCGCGTTGCAGGCTCCTCACGGTGAGGTTGGGCGGGTCGAAAATGACCTGCGTTCGGCCGGTTTTACGGTGCTGGGTACCGATTATGCCGGCCCGCAAGCCACCATTACGGTGGGACTGGATGACGCCGATGACGCACTGGAGAACTTTAATGCTCGATTGGCTTCGATGACGGCGGGGGCGCTCATTGCAGAAGCTGTGGGTACGCAATGGCAGGATCTTTCCCGATGACGACAACACAGCCCACGCCCGATAACATCGACCGGATGTTATTCCAGGTGCTAGAGGAAACATTTACTGCTGAGCCGTGGCGGCGGGCGGAACCGGTGGTGGTGATCAATGATGCCACGGGTGCGCTGAGTGCCTGGGCACTGGAACGCGACCTTCCGGTGCGGTGTGTGCAAGATTCGGCTGGCCTCGCCACCGCACATGCTCCCGTTACCGGCCCGGTTGCCGCGGTACCCTCCCAGGACGTACTAACCGACGCGGCTACCGTGGTAACCCGGTTGGCCCGTCCGTTGGAAGCGTTGGAAGAACTGTCCTGGCAGGTTGCACGCTGGGCTGCACCAGAGGTCGTTTTGTTGGCCGGGCAGCTGCAACGGCACCTGAGCTTTTCATTCAACCCCGTATTGGAGCGCGTCTTCGATGAGGTATCGGCTTCGCGCGGATACTATAAGGCCAGAGCCTTGCGTGCCCGGCAACCAAAACCGCTCACGGGTCAGACTCCCCCACGGATTCCGCGCAAAAACACGGTGACAGTCGCCGGTCAGGAGCTTCACTTGCGCGCTCACGGCTTGACCTTCGGTGCCGCACGCCTGGATCCCGGTACCAAACTGCTCCTAGCAACGCTGCAGATCCACCCGCCAGAACAACTCACACCCGAGGCAACCGTGGTGGACCTGGGCAGTGGCAACGGAATAATTGCTGCCGGATTAGCCCACAGCGTTCCGGTGGGCAGGTTGATCGCCACCGATGATTCGGCCTCTGCGGTGCTTTCGACGACGGCGACCCTGGCCGCCAATGGGATTGACGGTGTTGAGGTGATGCACCAGTCCGGACTGGTTGAGCTTGCCGATGCGTCCGTGGACGTCGTCGTCCTGAATCCACCGTTTCACGCGGGCACACAGCTGACCAGTGACATTGCGTTTTTCCTCTTCGATGAAGCGGCTCGAACCCTGAAACCCGGTGGTGTACTGTTGACGGTGTTCAACGCATCAAGACACTATCGGCCTCAGTTGCAACACCGTGTGGGACCGACCCGGCAGCTGGCCCGGGATCAGCGTTTTATCGTTACACAATCACAGAAAGTCCACGAAAATGTCTGACCTGTTTGTCAAAGTCTGCGGTATTACCACCGTGGAACAGCTCGAGTGGGCCATCGACTTGGGCTATGATGCCATCGGTCTGATGCGCGCGCCGCATTCACCGCGCCTCGTGGATGTCGAGACGGCCCGAGAGCTGATCGCCTACGCGGATGGCAAGATCCAGACCTTTGCCGTGGGCCTTACGCTGGATCAGGTGGCATCCCTCAAGGACCATGTCGATACGATACAACTGTATGAACCCGCTGAGGTCGAGTCGTTGGCGCTGGCTTCAGACACTCCCCCAGCATCAACGCAGGGCCTGGACTACTGGTTCTATGATGCCTCGCACGGCACGGGAACGTTTTCTAGAATCCCCGAGTGGGTGCACGACGTCGATGCGAGATGTATCCTGGCCGGCGGGCTGAATCCCGGCAATGTTGCAGAGGTTATCGAACACTACCGTCCCGATGGCATTGACGTCTCCTCGGGTGTGGAATCCAGTCCCGGAACGAAAGATTATGCCCTGATGAAGTCCTTCATTGAGGCGGCCCGTGGCGTTGCACAGTCTGAGCGTTAGCGTTGGGTACTGCTAGATCAATCCGCTGCCGAGCAGAAAGATCGCCACTCCGTGTGCCAGTGCCGCTGTGGTCACACCGCGTCGCATGCGCAAAAATGCACAGATGAGACCTTCCCACAGTGTAAACGCTAAGAGTGGCCACCCGACCTCGGTCATGGTGGTTGCCAGACTATAGGCTGCCATAACGGGGTCGACGGCGGTGCGGCTTGTGACCATGTGGGCCTACGTCGTGTCGGTGTGAGTGGGTGAAAGTGATCTCAGATGGTGACGTGTTGTGATGTCATACGAAAAGCCGCCACTCAAGTGAGTGACGGCCTTTCGTACGTGGTCTGCCCTAGTGGGCTGACGGGTTAGTTACCAGTCAATTTTTCACGCAGTGCGGCAAGGGCTTCGTCAGAAGCCAGGGTGCCGGAGTCATCGACGTGGGTGTCTTCGTCTTCAGAAGAGTACGAAGCTGCACCGGTCTCGGCTGGGCTGGCGGTAGCGGCTTCTGCTGCTTCGGCCTGGTGACGGGAAACCTGTTCCTTGTGTGCTTCCCAGCGAGCCTGAGCGTCAGCGTATTGCTGTTCCCAAGCGGCGCGTTCTGCTTCGAAGCCTTCCATCCATTCGTTGGATTCAGGATCGAAGCCCTCTGGGTATTTGTAGTTGCCGTCTTCGTCGTAGTCGGCAGCCATACCGTAAAGGGCTGGGTCGAAGTCGGTACCCTGTGGGTCCACACCTTCGTTGGCCTGTTTGAGCGACAGGGAGATACGACGACGATCGAGATCGATGTCGATAACCTTGACATACAGGATTTCGTTGACCGAAACGACCTGTTCTGCGGTGTCGATGTGGCGGTTGGCCAGCTCGGAGATGTGAACCAGGCCTTCGATGCCGTCTTCGACGCGAACGAATGCACCGAATGGAACCAGTTTGGTGACCTTGCCCGGTACGATCTGTCCCAGAGCGTGGGTGCGGGCGAAGACCTGCCATGGATCTTCCTGAGTGGCTTTCAGCGACAGGGAGACGCGTTCGCGATCCATATCGACGTCCAGGACCTCTACAGTGACTTCCTGACCAACTTCGACAACCTCTGATGGGTGGTCGATGTGTTTCCAGGACAGTTCGGAAACGTGTACCAGACCGTCGACGCCGCCCAGGTCGACGAACGCACCGAAGTTGACGATCGATGAGACGACGCCGGTACGAACCTGACCTTTCTGCAGAGCCTGCAGGAAGTTTGAGCGGGTTTCGGACTGCGTCTGTTCCAGCCATGCGCGGCGGGACAGCACAACGTTGTTGCGGTTCTTATCAAGTTCGATGATCTTGGCTTCGAGTTCCTGACCGACGTATGGTGCCAGGTCGCGAACACGACGCATTTCAACCAGCGATGCTGGCAGGAAGCCGCGTAAGCCGATGTCGAGGATGAGACCACCCTTGACAACTTCGATGACGGTACCGGTGACAACACCGTCTTCTTCCTTGATCTTTTCGATGTCGCCCCAAGCGCGCTCGTACTGAGCGCGTTTCTTGGAAAGGATCAGGCGACCTTCTTTATCTTCTTTGGTAAGAACCAATGCTTCAACGGAATCGCCAACTTCGACGACGTCATCAGGATCGACGTCGTTTTTGATTGACAGTTCACGTGAAGGAATGACACCTTCGGTCTTATAGCCGATGTCGAGCAGTACTTCGTCTCGGTCGACCTTGACGACGGTGCCAGCCACCAGATCGCCATCGTTGAAGTATTTGATGGTTTCATCAACTGCGGCCATGAATTCTTCAGCCGAGCCGATGTCGTTCACAGCGACCTGCGGGGCGTTGCTAGTAGTGGTCATGTAGTAGGGACTCCGATATGGATTAATATGGTTGATAAACTTACGAGTTTTATGACATGGCCTGTGACCAGTCACAACAGTTTTTGCCAAAAATTAGGCAACGTTTAATATAGTACGGTATCCGTCCTGTCAAAATCAACGTAAGACCCGCGCTGTTGTTGATGAGTTGTGAAATTTCGGTTCGTATTTTGACCTCGAGCTGACATCGAAGTGAACAGGATGTTACCGCTGGAGCTTAGTGAGCGGCTTCATGCCACGAGTAGCCCTTGCCGATCTGGACGTCGAGCGGGACTTTTAGGGTGGCCGCCGAGGACATCTCTTCAACCAGTATGGCTTCAGCTGCCTCGATCTCCGAATCCACAACTTCCAGGATCAATTCGTCGTGCACCTGCAGGATCATGCGGGAGTTGAGCGCTTCTTTTTCCAAACGTGCCTGCACGCCAAGCATTGCGACCTTGATCAGGTCGGCTGCTGACCCCTGGATGGGTGCGTTGAGGGCAGCTCGCTCGGCCATTTCTCGCAGCTGGCGGTTGTCGGATTGTAGATCAGGCAGGTATCGACGTCGTCCCAGCATGGTTTGGGTATAGCCATCCTTGCGCGCCTGGCGAACGACGTTCCGCAGGTAGCGCTGGACATCGCCGAACCGGTCAAAGTAGCTGCTCATCAGTTCGCGGGCTTCATCCACCGAGATGCGCAGCTGACGGGACAGTCCGAATGAGCTCAGCCCGTAGGCCAGACCGTAAGACATGGCCTTGACTTTGTCGCGCATTGAGTTGGTGACGTCCTCGGGTGCGACTTCGAAGACCTGGGAGCCGACGAAGCGGTGCAGGTCTTCGCCGTCCTGATAGGCCTGGATGAGGCCTTCGTCTCCGGACATATGTGCCATGATGCGCATTTCAATCTGCGAGTAGTCGGCGGTGAGCAGGGTGGTGCGCTCATTGACGTGCGGGTTGGACCCGGCAACGAATATATCGCGAATCTGGCGGCCGGCAGGTGTACGTACCGGGATGTTTTGCAGGTTGGGGTTTAGCGAGGATAATCGGCCGGTGGCTGCAGCGGTTTGGGAGAACCGGGTGTGGATGCGGCCGTCGTCGGCAATGGAGTCCAGCAGGCCTTGGACGGTCTGACGCAGTTTGGTTGCATCACGATAGGACATCAAATTGTGCAAGAACGGGTGATCGGTTTTTTCTAATAGGTCGGCCAGGGAGTCTGCGTCGGTGGAATATCCGGTCTTGGTTTTGCGGGTCTTGGGCATGTCCAGGGTCTCGAACAGCACGACTTGGAGCTGTTTTGGTGAGGCCAGATTGACTTCCTGTCCTCCGATGGAGGCAAAAGCGGACTGCTGGGCCTGATTGACTTCATTCGTGAAGCCTTCCAGCAGCGAGTCGAGGCGTTGACGGTCGATGCCGATACCGGTGAGTTCCATCTTGGCCAACACGACCGACAGTGGGATTTCCAAATCGTGCAGCAGTGATTCGGCGTTACGCTGGGCTAATTGGACGTCCATCGACTCGTTGAGGCGGTGGATCATCCAGGCGTTGCGGGCGTATTGGGCTAAGAGTTTGGCATTGGCATCGTCGTCGAGGCCTTCGATAGTCAGTTGCCCCTGGTTGCTGGTGGCGCTGACGGCTTCCAGACGCGTGTTCAGGTAGGTTTGGACGAGGTCTGCCAGCTCGTAGCCGCGGCGATCGGGCTGCAGGATGTACCCCGATAGTAGGACGTCGTCGGTGACGTTGACGATGGAGGTGTTGACATCGGGGCGGGCCGGCAGCGGTGTGAACTCCGGTGCGGTGGCCAGGGCTTTGAGCATGGCTTTCAGGTCGTAGACGACCTTGGCGTAGTGGTCATTGGCCAAGAAATCGGCGACGGCGGCTCCCAGTTGACTACTTGCGGTGTCCAGGTCGATGACTGCGGTGGCTTGGGCGGTGGCGAAGCTGAAGGCACGGATCTGGCCGTAGTCGCCCGGGGCGGGGATTTTGCGTCGCGTCACGGTTGCCGGTGGGTTGATGTGACTGAACACGGCGATGGGTTCGTTGACGTCGGTTAAGAATGCGGCGAAGGCTTCCGTGGTGTCGATGACCGTGGGTTCGGGCATATCGTGGTCGTCGTCAGCGGCGTCGTCGGCATTGCCCAATTGTTTTTCGAATGTGGTGAACACGCGATCACGGATCGTGTTGAATTCCAGGGCATCGAAGAGTTCCGCGACCAGGTTGCGGTCTGGGTTGCCCATTTCGGTGTCGTCGAGCTCGATGGGTAATTCCATATTGGTGACCAGGGCGTTGAGCTGGCGGTTACGTTTGACGTCGTCGAGGTGCTCGCGCAGGGCCTCGCCCTTTTTTCCACCGATTTGGTCAATATTTTCCAAAATACTCTGCAGGCTGCCATATTTTTTGAGCCAGCGGGCCGCGAAACCGGGGCCTACGCCGGGGACACCGGGCAGGTTGTCGGCGGTTTCGCCCACCAGGGCGGCCAGTTCTGGATACTGCTTGGGGGACACGCCGTAACGTTCTTCGATTGCCGCGGCGTCGAAGGGTGGCAGTTCCGAGACCCCGCGCATCGGGTACAAGACGGTGATGTTGTCATCAATGAGCTGGAAGGTGTCCCGGTCGCCGGAGACGACGCGGGCGGTCCAACCTTGGGCTGCGGCCTGGGTGGCCATGGTGGCGACTATGTCGTCTGCTTCGAAACCATCAACTTCGATGCACGGGATGTTCAGGGCGGCCATGACCTGTTTGGTCAAATCGATTTGTCCGTGGAATTCGTCGGGGGTTTTGTCGCGGCCGGCTTTGTATTCGGCGTACTGTTCGGCACGGAAGGTTGGGACTTCGGTGTCGAAGGCCACGGCGATGTGGGTGGGTTGTTGTTCCCGGATCATGGCCAGCAGCATGGAGAGGAAACCGTAGACGGCGTTGGTGTGTTGGCCGGTTTTGGTTTGGAAGTTCTCGGCGGGAAGCGCGAAGAATGCGCGGTAGGCCATGGAGTGGCCATCGATGACCATCAGGCGGTTGGAATTCGTCGAAGCAGAGTTATTGGTAGCAGTCACGGTATCTAGTGTAACGAGCCGCTGGCCTGGTGGCGGGTTGTTCTCCACAGTTGTGCCGCAGGCGGCATTATGATGCGCCCAGTACCGTGTCGTCGTCGGTGGAATCTGGGTGTGCGTCGTCGTTGGGGTCTTGGAGTGGGACGTCATGATCGGGTTGCGCGGTTTCCGACGGGTCGGTCTGGTCTTCGGCCAGGTGATCGAAGTATCCGGGCTGCATTGTGGAACCGGTCAGATAGGCGGATCGGGCGATGGCCATGGTGCCGATGGATGAGGTGGCCAATTGGAGGAACAGGATAATGAGCAGTTTGATGAAGTTCGGCCAGGACGGCGTCATAAGAAATACTCCGATGATGACCAGGCAGATGCCCAGCCCGGCGGCGGTGCCGACCGCGGAGATACGGGTGTAGACGTCGCGGAATTTGAATAGGCCGATGGCGGCCCCGGCGAAAACTAGTACGCCCAGCAGGATGCTGGCGTTGGCGCTGAACTCGAGGATGACCGGTTGCATTAGCGGCGCCCCCTGGTGAGTGCGCGTGCCAGGGATACCGCGGAGAGGAAGCCGACCACGGATGCGACCAGGATCAGGTCAAAGAAGAAGTCCCCGGCCAGGATGACGCCGAGGATGGCCAGGATGCCGGTGAATGAAAACATTAGGAGGTCGGCGGCGATGGCGCGGTTGGCGTCGGTGGTGGCGCTGATCATGCGGTAGGCCACCGCGATCATGCAGGCGGCCAGCACAACCAGTCCGGTCAGCAGGCCAAAGGTGACGGCAGTCATGTGGTGGCCCTCCCGGGGTGGTGGCGGTTGGTTTGGTCGACGGTGTGCGGGTCAAAGCCTGTTCGGCGCATGGCGGCCAGGATGTGGTTTTGCATGTCCAGTGAGCCTTCGGCCACGGCTGCGGGGTCGCCGTCGTAGAGGGAGTGGACGTAGATCCAGCGTACGCCGTCGTCGTCAATTTCGGTGCCCAGGGTGAGGGTACCGGGCGTGATGGTGATGAACGCCGAGAGCATGGTGATTTCGGCGTCGGTGCGGCAGTCGGTGCGCACGCGTGCGATGCCGGGGTGGGCGTTGACGCCGGGGGTGATCAGGTCGTGGAGGACGGCCCAGGACGAGGCGATGATCTGGCCGATGAACCAGATGATCAACCAAATCCAGCGGGGCAGCCAGGTGAGTGTTTTCATCGGGTGAGCACCGCCTGAATGTAGTCGGTGGTGTCCAGGAGGCCTTCGGCGGCGATGCCGGAGAGCGTCAGCAGGAACTGGGCGCCCAGGCCAAAGGCGACGGTGATGGCGGCTAGGATGACCGACGGTGCGGCCAGCGCGAAGTTGATGCGCCGACGCGGCAGGGTGGTGTCATCGGATTCGAGGATGGTTTGGACTCCGGTGAGCGTGGTGACCTGGGCGTGGGTGGCCTCGGTGGCCAGTTCGGGAGTGTAGGAGGCCTCTTGGGCGTAGGGGTCGCGGGTGGCCGAGGTGATGATTGTTCCGGATTTGGTGGCCGGGCCGCCTGAACCCTTTTCCCAGAACATGCCGGTCCAGATTTTCAACATGGACATCAGGGTGATCAGTGAGACGAACAGCATGACGACGACGGCGGCGATCTCGCCGGCCTCCACGGCACCGACGATGAGCATGAATTTGGCGGCGAAACCGGAGAAGGGCGGAATCCCGGCCAGCGAGAGCGCAGCGATCATAAATGTCACGGCGACGATCGGTTCGGTGCGCGAGATGCCGCCCAGGGCGCCGATGACGCCGGTGCCGTAGCGGACTTCTACTGCCCCGGTGGACAGGAAGAGGGACGCTTTGACGATCATGTGGTGGAGCAGGTAGAAGATGCCGGCGGTCAGGCCCAGTTCGGTAAATAGGGCCACACCCAGCAGGATGTACCCGATCTGGGAGACCATGTGGAAGGCCAGAATGGTGCGGGTGGTCTTCTCCCCTACTGCCCCAAAGACCCCGATGAGCATGGTGAGGCTAAATAGCACCACACCGATCCACAGGAACCGGGTGTCGCCGTTGTAGACGACCGCGTAAATCCGGTAGATCGCGTAGATCGCGACCTTGGTGTGTAGCCCGGAAAATAGTGCGGTGATTGCCGGGGAGGTGCCCGGGTAGGCGCGAGCCAGCCAGCCGTGGACGGGGACGACGGAGGCTTTGATGGACAGCGCGAAGATGCTCACCGCCCCGGCGATGGCCACGGTCGGGTCGTGTTGGGCTTGTTCGGCGAGCACTGCGATATTGACGGATCCGGCTGTGCCGTAGAGGAACCCGACCCCGATCATGTACAGGGTCGAGGTGAACAGGTTCATGGTCACATATAGCCGGGCGCCGTGGACGCGGCGCAGCGGGAGTTTGCGGTTGGCGCTGAGTACGTAGAGCCCGTAACTGGGCAGCAGCATGACTTCTAAGAATACGAACAGGTTGAAGAGGTCGGCGGTGAGCAGTGCCCCGTTGACGCCGGTGGTCAAAATCAGCACCAGCGGTGCGAAGTAGCGGGAGTTCGCCGCCCGGGAGGCCTGGGCGAACCAGATGGACACGACGGTTAGGATCAGGGTCACCGATAGCATCAGCGCGGTGAACATATCGGCGGCAAAGGGAATCGCAATACCCGGTGGCCAGTGTCCCACCTGGTGGGCGATAGCACCGCCGTCGTTGGACCAGAAGTAGTATACGAGGCTGAACGCGGCGGCCAGCATGGTCAGCATCGTGGTGAAATTGACCACGGCGTGCAAGCGAAGCCGGTGCCCACTGATCACGAGCAGACCGGCCACCAGTAGGGGTAGGCCGACGAATAAGGGTAACAGGGCGCCGATGAGCTCCGGGGTCATGTTCGCTCCTGTGGCTGGGTGTTGCGTGGGGTGCGCCGCACGCCGTCGGAGGCTGATTCGGCGGCGACGTCGAGTTCTTCGACTTTCTGAGCGGTGTCGTCGGTTTTGTCACCGGTTACGGCGAGTACGAGCATGAACACGGTGATCGAAAACGCGATGACAATGGCGGTCAGGACGAAGGCTTGTGGCAGTGGGTCGGCCATCATCGACGGGTCGGCTGAGGGGTGGAAGGCTTCGGTGCGGCGGTCGGTGCCACCGGCGGCAAATAGGATGAGGTTGCCTGCGTGGCCCAGCAGTACGAATCCCAGGATGATGCGCAGCATTTCGCGTTTGGTAAACAGGTAGACGGCGCCGGCGGTCAGGATGGCAACGGTGAGGGCTAGGGTCATTTCACGCCTTCCCGTTCGCGGCTGCGTTGCCTGGGCGTGGTGTTGTTCTGCGCAGACGCGGTTTTCGGAGTGCTTTCGGGTGGGAGCTCAATGGCTTTGGCGAGGCCGCGTTCGGAGCCCAACATATTGAATGCGCCCAGGATCAGCCCGAGGACGGCGAAATAGACGCCAATATCAAAGAGCAGGGAGGTGTTGAGTTCAAACCCGAAGATGTCTAGGTAAATGGGTTTCAAGAATGAACCGTCAATGAGCCCGTAGATCCCCACGGCCGAACCGAGGGCGACACCGGCGCCGGTCAATTCCATATAGGGCCATTTGATGGGGGCAGCGTCGTCGGTTGGTGCCGCCAGGTACAGCAGCGCGAAGGCCGCGCCGGTGAGCAGGGCTGCCACGAATCCTCCGCCGGGTTCGTTGTGGCCGCGTACCAGCAGGATGAGGCTGACGACGACCAGAATGGGGACGGCGATCTTGGCAAAGGTGCGCAGGTAGGTTGAGTTGTCCAACGGGTCGGACAGCGGTGAGGTTTTCAAAATGGTGGCTTGGCGAACCGGATTTGGTGCCCGGGAGGCCAGTAATGCTGCAACAGCAACGCCGGCGACACCCAGGACCGTGAGTTCTCCCAGCGTATCGAGTGCACGGAATTCTACCAGGATGACGTTGACAAGGTTGTTGCCACCGGTGACCTCGGTCCCCTGTTGGGTCAGGTATTGGGCCGGGTCGGACATGCCACGTCGGCCGGTGAGTGCGTAAGTACCCGCAAAGGCTGCGATGCCTGCAGCAATCGCGGCCAAGAGTCCAGCCTTAGAAAGTTTATCGGCCTTGCCAAAGGTTTTGGGCAGGCGGTGTAGGAGGAGCACCATGACGACGATGGTGAGGATTTCAACCAGTAACTGGGTTAGTGCCACGTCGACTGAGCCGAGGGCAAAGAACCACAGGGTGACGGCAAAACCAACGGTACCCAATACCGCAATTGCGGCCAGGCGGGTCCTGGCGCGGATGGTGGCGATCACACCCACGGCTACGACGGCGACTAACAGCCAATCGGACCACCGGGTGAGGTTTTCTTGTTGGGCTGGCAGGGTGTCGATTGTGATGAATCCGGCAACAGCAAGCACAACGAGCAGTACGGACGGGACGGCCAGATGGCGTCCGGGGTTGAGGCCCGAAGTCCAGGAGCTGACGGTAGCACCGAATTCGATGGTGGCCTGGCGGAGTTTTTCCACAACACCCAGACCGGAGAAGCTCAGGGGGCGTGGCACCAAGAAGGCTTCAAGTACCGGCAAATACCACACGGCTACCGACCCCAGCACAATCACCAGGATTGACAGGATCAGCGCAGGGGTCACGCCGTGCCACAGGGAAATTTCTAGGTCCTGTTCGACGCCGGTCACCACATGAGCTGCCGCGGCGACGGTGCCGGTCAAGATGAAGGGCAGCATCCCCAGGATGAGGGAGAGAGAAGCGTTGACTGCTGGGTAGCCCCAGAAGGCTGCTGATGCTTCGCCGACAGTTTCCCGACTGGCACCGGCACCACGTGGCGTGTTGATCCAATGTTTTGGTGACCGGTAACGTCCCATAGCGCCCAGGACCAGGCGACCCGAATAGGTGAATGTACAAATAGCGATCAGTACGACGACGGCGGTGAGCAGCGCCGTAACACCACTGGGCAGCTCCGCATCCAGGAAGGCGGCGAATAAGGATTCCTTGGACACAAAACCTAACAGCGGTGGTACACCTGCCATGGATGCCGAACCGAGTAGCACGACCATCAGGGTGGCGGGCATAGCCATGCGGCGGACGGTGAGGATACGCATGTCTCGGGTTCCGGCCTCGTGGTCGATGACCCCAACAGCCAGGAAGAGGGCGGATTTGAACAGCGCGTGCGCGATCGTATGCACGATGGCTGCGGTCAGTGCTGCGGGGGTGCCTAAACCGATCAGTGCAACGAGATAGCCCAGCTGAGACATCGTGGAATAGGCCAGTAATTCTTTGAGGTCATACCGGCGCAACGCTGATATCGCGCCCATGAGCGCGGTGATCAGCCCCGATGACACTAAGAGCACGAACCAGAGTGTGTTGCCGGCAAGGACCGGGGAGAAGAGCAGCAGCAGGTAGATACCGGCTTTGACCATGGCGGCGGCATGCAGATATGCCGAGACCGGTGAGATCGCCACCATTGAGTCTGGTAGCCACGATTGGAATGGGAACTGGGCAGATTTTGTAAATGCGGCCAGGGCCAGCATGACAATAATCCAGGTGACCGGTGTGGAGTGTGTCCACACATCAGAGGCAAGGATTTCGGTGATCACAGTGGTGC
>NZ_DYXC01000031.1 GCF_020742345.1 Enteractinococcus helveticum
AACGGTCGAGTACAGCGCATTTTCTGGCTAAATGTCGCCGACAACGCCGGGTGGAAGCTGGACTGGCGTAATGTTTCTGGACAGATGAATGACGCAGCCTGCCGCGAAGCAGCGGTGACTGGAGATCTGGCAATAATACGCGAGCTACTTGCCGAAGTGGTGGTTGGTCCGGTCACTTACAACTCGAAGAACTCAGGTAGGAATCAGACGGAGCGAGTTAACCCGATCCGCGCTAAAAAACGCAACCCATGAACACTGGAAGCATCACGCTATCAAGTGCTGGCCTCAACGCCGCGTGTCCACGAGGTACGTCGAATCTTCGGGCTTTAACCGCGAGAACGTAAACGGCTAGACAAGGTAGGCGTTAGCGTTTCGGAGGACGCTTGCCTTCGAGTATCCGTTCCAGCGGGATGCTGTTATCGCGCCATGGCGTAACGATCCAAATGACGACGTAGAGGATCCAGCCGATAACTGGTAGCAAAAATGACACCAGGACCAAGAGCCGGACAAGCCAGACGTTGATGCCAAAACGTGAGGCGATCCCTCCGGCGATACCACCTAAGATGCGCTGTGGTCCTCGGCGAAATCTGATGCGGCGGATGGAGTCGAAGATGGTGTTCATGGCATTGACGCTACGCGAAATCTTTTGTTCGCACTATAGCGGTTTCGCTGTCAAAAGTGTTGCCCTTGCAAGCTCGGCTGCCGCAGGGCTGACGGTGCCATTGAACCACGCCCGTTGATCTTTCGGCGCGATGTACCACAATAGGATCGTTTGCCATGAGCCCTGAAATACGACGTCGTAACTTTGCACCGGCTCATCATTGACCCGCCATCCAGAAGCGGTGAGTATCTCGGCTACCGTTGTGAGGTCAAAGGAGTTATCTGAGGTTGCTGCAAATAATAAGGACAGCAGTGCCGCATCATGGGAGAATGTGCCAGCGGTTGGTTCAGAGGGCAATAGCCGGGCTGCTAAGTGATTCCACAACAGTGGTGTTGCTTCTTGACCGTCCTTGGCTGCCTTGGTGAGTAACAGGTCGCCCTTATATTTGCGCAGCAACCCGACCTGTTGGAGAGCCTCGCGAACGTGCATTACCGCTAGCATTTTTGACTCACCGCCGGTAGACAGTTCAAAATCTCTCAGTCCGAGCACTTCGCCGAAACGATAGGCGATCTTGGGTGGAAGATAGCCGGCGCTCGTGAGCCGTACACCGGTGCCAATGTCGTCGAGAAGGAGCAGCACCGCGCTGAGTGAATCGACCAACTCAGATTCTTCTGGCGCTGGACGACCTGACCTTGGATCAGCTGAGGCCAGTATTTCCAAACGATGGATCATCTCGGAGCGAGCCTGTTGGTCCGGACATTCGTTCAAAATGCTCTTGAACTGCGGAAATTGGGCGATGAGTGCTCGTGTTTCTTGGTCTAAGCCGAAGAGCTCTGGTACGGGTCCGGCCGGAGCGAAACCAGCGGGAGCTACCAGCCAGCTATCGCCGACCAGTAATGCTGACCGCGATGGGATCATCAGGCATGGCCTGGCGGACTTTTTCGAGTTTGATGGTGTGGTGCCAGCTGTCACCGTAGTCATAGACATAATTTAGTTGATCGCCGGGTTCTTGCAAGGTTTCGTCAAGGCGAACGTCGTCAACGAAGGTGCCTTCATCCTCGTCGTCGGTCATATCGTAGTCGCAGAGGAAGTATTCACTGTCCCAGCTAAACGGGTGGCCAAGAGAGAACCGATATACATGGTAGTCATACCATTCGAATGCACCCTGAATGACACGATGGACAGTGAGGAGAGAAACGTCAGAGCGAATTTCAATACGGCGTCAAATGGGAGGTCGCGCGTCGTCTGACCTGGCGCGGCGGCATCTCGTATCCAAGGCTGCTCATAAAGCCCATGAGTGCAGTCTACTGGCCAAATGACGAGACCGCGTTTAGCTGGCTGTAAGATGCATCCCCGCAAATACCGCAGCGGTAAGCAATAACAGACTACCGGTCACCAGACAGACCCGACCCGGGCCGGAGCGGGGATTGGCTTCGTCTGCGGCGCCCATGACCGCCGTGGTTGAAAGAGCGATCAAAACCGCCATGCCAATGTACAGCGGTGTTTGATACAGCCATGAATAGAGCACGAAGTGCACTGCAGTGATCGTGGCAAATACCACCGGCACGAGCCCGTACTGGCGTTTGATGATCAAATAGATCAGCAGCGGTAGGCCAAGCAGCTGTGAGGTGCCCACCAGAATGGAGAACTGGGTGATTTCCTCGGGGACAGGCCTGGATTGACCGATGGCTCCGATGAGCGCGGACAATCCCAGTGCGATGGGGAATGCGACCATGCCCTGGAAGAGGGTCGCATATGCGGCGGTGCGTTGGGACGCGCGTGACCAAAACACAGCGCACACCAGCCAGGTCAAACCATAGGCGCTCAGAAACGCGACCCCCGACAGGTTTTGCTCGGCGAGTTGTCGTAGTGCATCAGCCAAATCCATGCGTTGTCTTCCTCAACGAGTGTGCTACATTGTGGGCGCAGTTTAGCAGCAAACCATGCAACTGGTCTGCACCATGGGGAGGCTAGATATTCGTGTCATGCTGGAAAACACTCAACGGTGGGCTACAGCTCATGCTGTAGCCCACCGTTGCATGTTTGTTCGTGGCGGTGCTGTTAGTGCTGGTAATACTGGTCAGCCACCGATAGTGCCTCATCCAAAATGGCCAGCCCCTCGGCAACCACGTCGTCGTCGATATTCAACGGCGGCACCACATGGATGCGGTTGAAGTTGGCGAAGACGATCAGGCCCAGTTCCTTGCATTTGGCAATGACCTTGCCCATCGCTTCGGAGCTGGAACCGTAGGGTGCCAGCGGCTGTTTGGTGTCTCGGTTGGTGACCAGCTCGATCGCCCAGAAACAGCCCAGCCCGCGCACATCACCCACCGAGGGGTGTGCTTTCTGCAGACGCTGCAGGCCCGGACCAATGACGTCGTCACCCAGCCGGGTGGCATTGGCATTCATGGCCTCGTCTTCCATCGCATTGATGGTTGCAACTGCGGCGGCGGTGGCCAACGGGTGACCAGAATAGGTCAGCCCGCCAGGGTAGACCCGATTGCGGAAGGTGTCGTAGATGGCTTCGTTGATGACCACACCGCCCAGGGGCACGTAGCCGGAGTTGACCCCTTTGGCGAAGGTGATCAGATCTGGGGTGACGTTCCAGTGGTCGATGGCGAACCATTTGCCGGTGCGACCAAAACCCGACATGACCTCATCGGCGATGAATACGATGCCGTATTTCTTGGTCAGTTCTCGCACCCCGGCCATATAGCCTGCCGGGGGCACGTAGATGCCCGCGGTGCCCGGCACGGATTCTAGGATCAGCGCGGCGATGGTATCTGGGCCTTCGAGCACAATGGTGTTCTCGAGGTTCTCCAGGGCACGAGCCACTTCCTGTTCTTCGGTTTCGGCGTGAAAATAGGAACGATATGGGTAGCACGGCAAAAAGTGTACGGTCCCGGTCGAAGCGGTATCCGAGGCAAACCGCCGCGGGTCGCCGGTGACATTGACCGCCAGGTGTGTGCCACCGTGATAGGACCGATAGGCTGACAGCACCTTGGTTTTGCCAGTGTGCAGTCGGGCCATGCGGATCGCGTGCTCATTGGCGTCCGCACCACCGTTGGTAAAGAACACGTAGTCCATACCGGCTGGTGCGCGTTCAGCAATCAGGCGCGCAGCTTCCGAACGCGGTGCCGAAACATGTGCCGGTGCGATCGTGGCGATCGTGGCAGCCTGTTCTTGGATGGCCGCAACAACCTTCGGATGTTGATGACCAACGTTGGTGTTGACCATTTGTGATGAAAAGTCGATGTAGCGTTTTCCGGTCTCATCCCAGAGGAATGAGCCCTGAGTTTTCACCACGGTCATCGGGCTAAACGGATCCTGCGCAGCCCACGAGTGGAACACATGGGCACGATCCAGTTCATAAGCGCGCTCGCCCTCGGCACGCAGCGCTTCGGATACTTCAGAAGAATGGGTAACAGTCATGACAATCCTTACTGGTTTTCTGGGAAGCCCAAGTTGATACCGCCGTGGGATGGATCAGACCAACGCGTAGTCACAGCCTTACCACGAGTGAAGAAGTGCACACCCTCAGCACCGTGAGCGTGGGTGTCACCAAATAGCGAGTTCTTCCAGCCACCGAAGGAGTAGTACGCCATCGGGACGGGGATCGGCACATTGATGCCCACCATGCCAACCTCAACCTCATTTTCAAACCGTCGTGCGGCCCCACCGTCATTGGTAAAGATCGCGGTACCGTTGCCATATGGGTTGGCGTTGATCAGCTCCAGGCCCTCATCATATGTGTCCACCCGCAGCACCGACAGCACCGGCCCAAAGATCTCTTCCTGATAGATCGTCATCTCCGGGGTCACATGGTCAAAGAGCGTGGGCCCAACGAAATAGCCGTTACCGTCGGCATCAAATTCGCCGTCACGACCATCAACGACGACGGTGGCACCTTCGCGCTCGCCGGCGTCGATATACCCGGCAACCTTATCGCGGTGTTCCGAGGTGACCAATGGTCCCATGTCAGTCCCACGGGTGCCATCACCGGTGCGCAGACTCCGGGCGCGGTCGGCAATCTTCTCCACCAGCTCATCGGCAATATCACCGACGGCAACCAGTGCGGAGATGGCCATGCAGCGTTCGCCTGCTGACCCGAAGCCAGCATTGATTGCGTTGTCGGCGACCATATCCAAGGCGGCATCTGGCAGGACGAGCATGTGGTTCTTTGCACCGCCCAGAGCCTGAACGCGTTTGCCGTGAGCGGTTGCGGTTTCGTACACGTATTTGGCGATCGGGGTCGACCCGACAAACGAGACGGCCTTGATGTCGTCGTGTTCCAGCAGGGCATCCACGGCGGGTTTTCCACCGTGGACGACGTTGAATACGCCGTCTGGCAGGCCGGCTTCTTTCCACAGTTCAGCTTCCCAGTTCACTGCCGTAGGATCTTTTTCCGAAGGTTTGATGACCACGGTGTTTCCGGCGGCAATCGCAACAGGGAAGAACCACATCGGTACCATGGCAGGGAAGTTGAACGGCGAGATGATTGCGACCGGTCCCAGTGGTTGACGTTTGGAATGCACATCAACATTGGTCGAGGCGTTTTCGGTGTAGCCACCTTTGAGTAGGTGCGGCATACCGCAAGCAAATTCGACGACCTCAAGGCCACGCTTGACCTCGCCTAGAGCATCGTCGAGGACTTTGCCGTGCTCAGCGGTGATCAGCGCGGCAAGTTCTTCTTTACGTTCGTTCAGTAGCTCGCGATAGCGGAAAAGAATCTGCGTGCGTTTGGACAGTGAAGTATCACGCCACCCCGGGAACGCTGCCTTGGCAGAAGCCACGGCTTGGTCCACAGTAGCTTTCCCAGCCATGGCCACCTGACCGGTGACCTTGCCGGTGGCCGGGTTGGTGACATTGGCACGTTCTACGTTGGTTTCCGTGCCATCGGTGTAGGCATTGTCGATCCAGTGATTGATCATCGTAACGGCTTCAGTGGCACCAGGCTGGCTGGTCTGGTCCAACTGGTTGATCGTGTTCATGCAGTGCATCCTTTGCTCACGGAAAATGGGTACGTTCTCACCATGCCCCGATCTCGTGACGCAAAACAGTGACACTGTGTATCGATTTTGCGACATGATGATTACACTGTGTTTATGTTTCATGTCACGGTTGGTGCGGTTCTGGGCTTAGAACTCTTTAAGAATGCCCCGTTGCATTTGATATCACAGCCCGCTGAAGGTGCTGTTGATGAGCCCGTGAGGTGGATGCATATCCTAGAAACGGCCCGTCCCGAGGGCCTGCTTCCCGGGGGCGAATTTATTTTGACCACCGCAACATTCTTGGATTCGGTGGTTGATGAGCAACACGATGGAGTCGATGCGGCGAATCAATTCCTTGATTCCATCGAAGCCACAGGTGCTGTTGCTGTGGTGGCGGAAGTGCTTCCAGAAAGGCATCAAGTGATTAGGACGTTGAAACATGCCGCACGCAACCGAATAACCCCTATCTATTTGCTGCAGGACCGCATCCGTTTTGTCGAGCTGACGCAATTCGTACACGAAAACATTGCTGCAGCGAGGCTACGGGAAGTCGAAACAGACCGCCGTATTCACGAATCTTTTACCCGACTGTCCGTTGGGTCAGCATCGACTAGCCGTATCGTCGCCGAAGCGACAGCGCTCTTGGGTTGCCAAGTCGAATGGGAGTCGACGGATCAGCGCAAAGCTGGCATCGTCAGTGCTTCGCATCCGGTGGTTGCCGGGGATGAAGAACTGGGCTGGCTTGTCATCCGTGATTCCGGGGCCACTGATGAAGCATTGGTTCGAACCGTTTTAGAACGAGCCGGTCAGGCCGTGGCTATCTCAGTTCTGGCCCAACGTTCGCAACGCGAAATGCGTCGCTCCACGGCATCCTCATTATTCTATCAATTGCGTAATGGCACAGAGCTTTCGGCTCAAGAAGTTCAATGGCGTCTGAGCGAAACCTTCGGCTACGCTCCAATCACGGCATCGACCTGGGTGTCTGTGGTTTTTCGAATCTCAGGACACCAGCTCACTGAGGAGCTACTCAACCGCTGGTCTGGGATTCTGCTCGACATTTTGGAACAGCTAGGGTCCGTGCAGAAGCTACCGGTATTTGCCGCACGAAGCGAGATCGGGGTAGTTGATGTGTTGGCTCCGGTACATGCCCCCAGGGAAATTGAGCAATTAGTAAAAGCAACCCACGTACGATTCACGACACAACTGCGAAATCGGACAGGGCTTGTCGCCGGCATCGCAAATCAAGCAAGATCAGCGAAAATCGCCGCGAAGCGACTGCAAGACGCCGCTCAAATAGCGCAAGCAGCACAAGCTTATATCGCTGCTACGGGGCAGCATCGTCCCTATTTTTATGCACAAGATCTAGGCCTACGAGGTTTACTTGCCACACTTCAACAAAATGCCCAACTCGAATCTTTCGTGGTGACCGAACTAGCAGGTTTGGCCGCTCATCATCGCTCGCGTCGTGACTTTGAAGATCAACTTCAGCTCCTTGAATCAATATTGACCATAGATAATAAAGCGGCATTGGCTCGCTCACTACACATTTCACGTCCAGCGCTATACGCTCGTATCAGTCGGTTGGAGACACAGCTGGGATATGGTTTGGAGAGGGATGCCGAGCAGCGTACTGCCACACATCTTGCGGTGATGGCCTATCGCATGAACTCAGATGCAATGTGGACCGCACTTGGGAAACGCTGTTAAGAGCTCCTGATCTAGATCGTTTTATTCCTCGGTTGTAACTGTTCAAAAGCAGACAGCGCTTGATAGAAACTGACGATCCCTGCTGTTGAGTTTGGATCGATGTCGGTTAGCCGTTGAATCATCTTCAGTCGGTATATCAATGTTTGTCTATGTATCATCAAGACTTTTGCCGTCTCCGTTCCAGAACGATCTGCTTCCAAGTATGTACGTAATGTATGCAGTAAATTCGTGCTGTTCTCCTTGTCGTGTTCGAGGATCGGGCCAAGTGCTTCAGCAATTCGTTGTTGAGCAGTCTTACGGTCGAATACACCGAGATGGTAGGCAACAAAGTCGTCAAAATGAGCTGTTCCCATGGCGCGAGACTGGGCATACTGTAAAGCGTTGACTGCCTGATCGGCTGCTTCCGGGAATTGGTTAGCTGGAGAGATCAGTCGGGAAAGCCCGATGGTGACATGACGTCCTGCGCCCAAGCGCGCCAAGAGAGCATCATCAACTGGGTAGGGGAGTGCTATGAACAGTGTCTCGTCGATTTCAGTGATCAAGTGTGGCTCATTGCGCAGCCCGGGAATCAAGTGTATTCGCGAAATAATATCGCGTTTTGTATTATCATCAACGACGCGAAGCGCCATCAGCTGTATCTCACCTACGATGCCACGTTGTTCAAGGATCGGGCTGAGTGAGACTGAATCCAGCTGCCCTTCGAGCAAATGACGAAAGATGGGTTCTTGATGAGCTCGTGTCTGATCGAGCTGTACCTGTTCGAACCCCAATTCCATGGTCACCAACGTGGACCAGTGCCACATGAATTCTTCATCGGTGATGAGACCTGCTGAGTATGGTTTTAAATAGGCGACTTCCCGTCCGGTGCCCGGTAGTTCAATTTTTGTCCATGCCGTAGTGTTCTGAGTGACCGTTTCGGCCATGTGGTGGAAGATCACTGCATTACTGGGCCCATGTTTGATGATGACCTCGGCATCCAGGATCCGGCACAGTCCCTGAAGACGTTCATCCTGACTGACGCCTCGACGTAAATGACTTGTATAAGACGAAAACAACCGCTGAATCATTTCAGTACGTTCCCATCGGGACTGCAATGCAGACTCCACCACCAGATGGGAGATCTTATTAAATAAGATTGGTCGCTTTGCCGTGATCAAAGGTAGTCCGCAGGTATCCGCGTTTTCGAGGAGTCCTGGTGTGAGCTCTAAACCTTCATGTGGCAGTTCAAGTAATATTCCGCCCACACGGGCTCGGTTAAGACGTTGAATCCAGTCGACCTGGCCGCTATCGTCTGACGGTAAATTCGAGCCGGTCGTCATCATGAGATCTCCGGGCTCAATCCAGAGCCATGGATCACTAGTGTCGACTGCGTGGGCCCAGGTGATCATTCGATTCAAACCTGCAGCCCCAGCGCGAAGTTCGACCGGATCTTTCAGGCGACGTAGGAGTTCTTCGATCGATAGCATATGACTCCTCTATGACCAAGATTCTCTTAATAGACAATTGTCTGAGACGACGATCACATTTTAGCATTTTGTCTAATTTCTACCAGATGTGTTGCATGACACAGTTGTGAGGTGAGTAGCCACAGAAGGGAATCGCCACTCATGACACTTGCTAGTCTTTCAACTGCCCGTACTCACACTGTTTGGTCCGAGGGACAATCATCTCATGCTGCCCTCGGTCAAAACTTGAGCGTTGATACGATCATCATTGGGGCAGGCTTCACAGGCCTTTGGACAGCCTACTATTTGGCGGCGGCAGCTCCTGACATGCGCATCGCAGTGATAGAGCAAGAACATGTAGGTTTCGGAGCGTCGGGGCGTAACGGTGGATGGGCTTCAGCAATTTTCCCGCTGTCATTACAAAAAGTCGCCAAGAAATACTCTCGTGCTGCAGCAATCGACTTACAACAGGCGATGAATGACACAGTCGACGAAATTCAGCGTGTGAGCGCTACTGCAGGCATCGATGCGCACTACGAAAAATCAGGGTACCTTTCACTGATCCGTAGCGCTGCACACATGCAGCGAGCGCATTCAACTGTGGCATCCAGCGCCGACTTCCTTGGCACATCGGATCAGTGGCAAATTTTAGACCGAGACGAAGCGCGTGCATTGATTGACGCATCAGGTGTGACCGGCGCCCTATACTCCCCACACTGCGCCATTATCCATCCCGGTAAACTCGTACGGGGTCTGGCAGATATCGTGAAACATCTGGGCGTAACTATTTATGAAAACACCCCGGCAAACGAGATAGCCCCCAAGACAGTACGCACTCCTGGCGGGACGATTCGTGC
>NZ_DYXC01000032.1 GCF_020742345.1 Enteractinococcus helveticum
CGGTGACGAAAAACCACACCTGGATGAATGGATCGCTCGCGGACACTAAACCGCGCTGCAACCATTCTGGGCTCCACAATCTATTGCGATTGTGGAGCCCAGAATGGTTTTAATACGGTGCTTATGCGTCAGTGAGGCGAACCGTCTGGGATTGTTCACTGCGTCCCAGGACGCCGTCGGCATCGTACAAAATGGCTGACGTAATACCGCCGCCCGTTTCGCCGATATTGGCCGAGATAGCAAACCCGAGCCATTCACCCACCGGGGGCCGCAGGAAATGAATGGTCAGATCAACATTGGCAAAGAACACATTCTCTTCGGAGGGCTCTGCCAGCGGTGCTAGTCCATTGGCCGTATCGGCTAGGCCCACAAGTTTGGCAAATGACGACGTCGATTCACCTTCGATGATATCTAACTCACTGGTGATCCAGACGCGACCGTGGCCCGGTCCATGGTCTGGGAATTTTCGGGCGTGGATCGAACGAATAAACCCACCGGGCCAACGCGTAGACATCTCATCCCAGGGTTGGGCATCTTCCACGGGTGGTAGGTGTGCATCGCAAATATTTGCCACCCGGGATGTATCAGAAGTGATGATCTTCCAGGTACGGCCAACGAGCACGGTGCGACCTTGGGCATACACCGTGGACTGAATCAGTTCGATGGTGCGTCCGGGGCGAATGGTCTCGGTAACGACTTTGACCTCCCCGGCGTGTAGTTTGCCAAGAATATCAAAACTCATCCGCGAGGTTAGGAAATCCTGGCACGGATGGTACGCTTCCAATTCTGCTGCGACCAGACCCGAAACCGGTGCCATATGCAGTTCGTCGTCTTGCCACGCGCCTTGAGCATGCGGAGTCGAGACGAAATACGAAGTACGGACATCCTCAGTAATTTCGATGGGTTTAATCCGCCGAAAGTACGCGGTGTCCTGTGGTTGAGTTAGTTCCTGTGATGAGGTCATGAGCCTATCTTGCCAGATACATCGTGGTCTTGTGATGTGTGGCACGGCAATGTTTCACTTTGCGCTCAGTGAATGATACAAAACTCAAAAGAAGGCCGGGGCCAACTCGGTTGAAATCACTGCGATACCCATGATCAGGACGAACCAGCCAAAGCCGACTCGCAAGTTATCAGGTTGAATCTTGCTGACCCAGCGAGCACCAATCAGTGAGCCGACAATCGCGATGGCGGTAAAAACCATTGTGACCGGCCAGTTGATCGAAACTGAAACAATGTGGCCGCCTAATGCCGCAGCATTTTTCATCACGATCGTTAACAGTGACGTGCCAATCGCCAAGTGCATGGGCAGCCCGCCAAATAAGACCAGGGCTGGCACAATGAGAAATCCACCGCCGGCGCCCACCAGCCCGGTGACTGCACCCACTACTGCCCCGATACTTGCCGAAACCAACAGTGATGGCTGAGTGGGCTCGTCAGAAGTCGCGCGTCTTTTGCCTCGGATCATATTGACGGAGGTGGCGATCATGATGACCGCAAAAATTAGCATCAGAATGTAGCCGGGAACGAATTGTGCGCTCCACCCGCCAAGAAAAGCACCCACCATGGATGCCAGGCCGAAGGGCAATCCTACCGAAAACGACACTCTGTTTCCCCGCCAGTGCGGAATGAGTGCCACCGCCGATGTGATCGCGACGATGACCAGCGAGGAGGCGATGGCTTCTTGTGGTTCCATTCCCATCACGTAGTTGAGAATAGGAACCGTCAAGATTGAGCCACCGCCACCCAACAGACCAAGCGTTACCCCAACAATCAGAGCAAGGAGATAGCCTAGAAAGATCATTGATTGCTTAGCCGGTCACGATTGCCGGGATATTGTCGTGAACAGCAGCCCAAGTACCGAAATCGCCGTTGAGTTCTACGATATTAAATCCCTTGCGGCGTAAGGCAGAGGCTCCAATTGCGGCACGACGTCCAGATGCGCAATAGATAATAATTTGGCGATCTGTTGGTAGTTGGTCGGAGTTCCAGACCACGCGGCTTGCAGCTAATCGGTGTGCACCTGGAATATGACCGGCGTCGTATTCGTCAGCGCCACGTACATCCAATATGCAGTGCTCCTCGAGAGTGTCTAACTCATCGACATCCACTGTGGGCACTCCATCGCTGAGAAGTCCTTGCAGGCTGGTGGTATAGCCGGTCAGGGCATCGACACCAACACGGATGAAGTGATCACGATATTGCGAGGCTTGTTGTGCGTTTGGGGCCAGGACGATTAGATCACGATGTTCAGTCTCTGGATCATAGGCCCATGCGATGTGTGTCGCTGCCTTCATTGCATCTGGAATTGACAGTGCACCATCAACGGCTGCTGCATACCGGTCGGTGTGCGGACGAGTATCGACCAGGATTTTTTCGTTGGCTTCTACCAATGGTTTGAGTTCTGCTGGGGTGTAGCTCACCAACTCTGGCAGTTCGCCTAGAATAGCTGGCCCCTGTCGATTTTGGACCTTCATTCGACCAAAGTAGGAATGCGCATCGGGTTGATTATTCAGCAGCTCGGCAACAAAACCATCTTTGTCGTTAGCTTCCACATATGGCGCCCACCACGAGAAGTTGCGTTCGTAACCCACGGTGGTTGTTGGCACAGCACCAAGTGCGCGGCCACATGCTGATCCGGAGCCGTGAGCGGGTAGCACCTGAACATAGTCCGGCAGTGTCAAGAAGTGATCACGCAAGGAGTCGAAAAGCTGTTGGGCTCCCCCAAAACGAGTGTCAATTCCCCCGGCGGCTTCATCCAGGAGGTCAGGACGGCCTAAATCACCGACGAAGACGAAATCACCACTGAGCATAAACCCGGGCTCGGAAGTTTGCGCGCCATCAGTTACAAGAAAAGACATATGCTCTGGGGTGTGCCCGGGGGTATGTACCGCTTCCAGGGTGATATTCCCCAGCGTAATTGTGTGACCGTGTTGCATGCGCACGGCATCGGCAAAACCATCGCCATAGGTCCAGTCGGGTCCGCCCTCATCGGACACATACATTTGTGCGCCGGTTGCCGCAGCCAGCTCGCGAGTGCCGGATAAGTAATCAGCATGGATATGGGTTTCGGTGACCGCTGTGATCTGCATACCGTGTTGTGCTGCCAGATCGAGGTAGACCTGAATGTCACGTCGTGGATCGACCACGATGGCTGTGTTGTTGGCCTGGCAGCCAATCAAATAGCTTCCCTGGGCTAGATCTGGATCATAAATATGTTCAAGTAGCATGTCATGTTCCTTGCGTTGCGTGTGAGTTCAGTTTTATCGCCCGAAGATCCTGGCCAGAATGCCGGGAGCGGCGGTCCGAGCATTGGCGATTTCTTGTTCAGTGTGCTTTCCGTTGCACCATTGAGCTGGTGGCACAGAAGCTTTGACCGCCTCGATATGTTGGCCGCAACCGGCCCACGTCGTTTTTCCACAGACGTTGCATTTCACTGGTCGACACATGATCTTGTCCTCGTGGTTGTTACTCCAAATTTACTTGTATACCCCTGGGGGTATATTTCGACAATACCCTATGGGGTATCATGGTGGCAATCCAATGTCCGCTTTATGGAGTACACAATGATGCAATCAACCGGCCTAGAAAAAGATGCCGCAGCAAAAAAGAAGATCGTCAATCGCCTGCGCAGAGCTCATGGACAACTTGCCGCGGTGATCAACGCGGTAGAAGACGACGCACACTGCGCAGAGATCGTCCAGCAACTTTCGGCGGTGTCGAAAGCAGTTGATCGTGCAGGATTCTTGGTGATTTCCTCTGCCCTGCAGGAATGTCTCACCGACGGTGAAACCCAAGACGGAGACATCGCCCAGTTAGAAAAATTATTCCTTTCCTTCGCCTAGGCACAGCCCACGCGTCGCCGGTCCAAACGCCAGCGAATCAAAAAATAAGCTTAGAACATGACAGCCTGCTGAACCGGACCCACAACATGTCAGTCCAGTTTTTATGACTCGCCATCTTTTGATGCACTCATGGTCGTAAGCAATGCTCAAGCTAAACCAGTAAGACTCATAGGGGTCCACCTATGGACAGCACTGGTCGAATCTGCACTTGCATCGATGGGTACGAATGCATTTCGCGATGTAAATGTATACAGAGCTGCTCGATAAGAAAGGCCCCTCTGCCATCGCAATGACAGAGGGGCCTAATCGATCAGACTCAGTTGCTCAATATCTTAGAAATCCCAGTCGTCGTCTTCGGTTTCTTCCTTAGCGCCAATGACATAGGAAGACCCGGATCCGGAGAAGAAGTCGTGGTTCTCGTCAGAGTTCGGGCTCAGTGCTGACAGAATCGCTGGGTTCACATCAGTAACGGAATCTGGGAACATGGCTTCATATCCCATGTTCATCAGCGCTTTATTGGCGTTGTAGTGCAGGAACTTTTTGACATCTTCAGACAGACCCAGTGGATCGTAAATGTCGTGTGTGTAGGCCACTTCGTTATCGTAGAGGTCAAGCAGCATGTCAAAAGCAAACTCTTTGAGTTCTGCTGCACGTTCTGGAGTCTCATTTTCCAGATTGCGCTGGTATTTGTACCCGATATAGTATCCGTGAATCGCTTCGTCGCGAATAATCAAACGAATCAAGTCAGCAGTGTTGGTTAGACGTGCCTGCGATGACAGGTACATCGGCCAGTAGAACCCTGAATAGAATAAGAAGGATTCCAAAATGACCGAGGCGATCTTACGTTTCTGCGGGTCATCGCCTTCATAGTGCTTGATGATCTCATGGGTCTTGTACTGCAAGGTGGGCTCTTCACGAGTCCAACGGAAAATATTGTCGATAGCTTCAGTCGATGCCAGGGTCGAGAAAATCGACGAGTAAGACTTGGCGTGTACAGCTTCCATAAACACGATGTTGGATAGCACGGCCTCTTCATGCAGAGTCAGTGCGTCTGGCAATAACGAAACGGCACCGATGGTGCCCTGAATAGTGTCAAGCAGGGTCAGACCAGCAAAGACTTGCATGGAGACTTTGCGTTCCTCGTCGGTCATGTTGGCCCAAGACTGCAGGTCATTGGACAGCGGGACCTTTTCTGGCAACCAAAAGTTGGTGGTCAGACGGTTCCAAACTTCGAGGTCTTTGTCATCTTCAATTTGGTTCCAGTTAATCGCCTGGTAGGTGGGGATGCGCTGCGCTACTTCTTCGGGAGTCATGCAACTTTCTTTCTACGATTTCGGTCTGCGTCGCTTGAGTGTACACGACAAAGTGTGCCGTTTGACGAGTCGTCGCTCAAACGGCACACTCTCGTGTGTTCGTTTACAGCATGCAGGATACGCAGCCTTCGATTTCCGTTCCTTCAAGAGCCAGCTGACGTACACGGACGTAGTAGAGGGTCTTGATGCCCTGGGTCCAGGCGTAGATCTGAGCCTTGTTGACGTCACGAGTCGTAGCGGTGTCTTTGAAGAAGAGTGTCAGTGACAGACCTTGGTCGACGTGCTGGGTTGCAGCAGCGTACGTGTCGATGATTTTCTTGTAGCCGATTTCGTAGGCGTCTTCGAAGTATTCCAGGTTGTCATTCGTCAAATACGGTGCTGGGTAGTAGACCCGCCCCAGACGGCCTTCTTTCCGAATCTCCACCTTGGAAGCAACCGGGTGAATCGATGAGGTCGAGTTATTGATGTAGGAAATCGAGCCCGTTGGCGGTACGGCCTGTAGGTTCTGGTTGTAGATCCCGTGCTCCATGACGGAGGCTTTGAGTTCTTGCCAGTCTTGCTGAGTTGGAATGTGCACGTTGGCATCGATAAAGAGTTGTGCCACTTTATCGGTTGCTGGTTTCCATTCCTGCTCGGTGTATTTATCGAAGAATTCACCGGATGCGTATTTGGAGTCTTCGAAGCCGCTGAAAGTTTCATCGCGTTCGATGGCCAGCTTATTCGATGCGCGCAGTGCGTGATAGACCACGGTGTAGAAGTACATGTTCGTGAAGTCGATGCCTTCTTCAGAACCGTAATGGATTTGTTCACGTGCAAGGTAGCCGTGCAAGTTCATCTGGCCTAGACCAATTGCGTGAGACTGGGAGTTGCCTTTAGCAATGGATGGGACGGATGAGATATCCGACAGATCAGATACTGCAGTCAACGCTCGAACTGCCGTTTCGATGGAGCCACCGAAATCTTCGGAGTCCATGGTCTTGGCAATGTTCATGGAGCCTAGGTTGCACGAAATGTCTTTGCCCACGTGGTCGTAGGACAGATCTGCGTTATACGTTGAGGGGTCAGAAACCTGCAAGATTTCCGAGCATAGATTCGACATCGAAATGCGACCTTTGATCGGATTGGCTGCGTTGACGTGGTCTTCGAAGACCATATATGGGTAGCCAGATTCGAACTGTAGTTCAGCTATGGTCTGGAAGAAGTCACGTGGTTTGATCTTGGTTTTTTTGATCCGTGGATCGTCGACCATTTCGTAGTACTTCTCGGTGACCGAGATTTCGCTAAATGGCTTACCGTAAACGCGTTCAACATCATATGGGCTGAACAAGTACATGGGTTCGTTCTTCTTGGCCAGCTCAAACGTAATGTCTGGGATGACCACACCAAGCGAGAGCGTCTTGATGCGAATCTTTTCATCAGCGTTTTCACGTTTGGTGTCCAAGAACGTCATGATGTCTGGGTGGTGCGCATTCAGGTATGCTGCGCCCGCCCCCTGACGTGCACCAAGCTGGTTGGCGTAGGAGAAGGAGTCTTCTAACAACTTCATGACAGGCACGACACCGGAAGATTGGTTTTCAATCTTCTTAATCGGGGCACCTTGTTCGCGGAGGTTGGTGAGGTTCAGCGCGACACCACCACCACGCTTGGACAGCTGCAGGGAGGAGTTAATACCGCGTGCAATGGATTCCATGTTGTCTTCAACACGCAGTAAGAAGCATGACACGAGTTCGCCACGCTGTGCTTTACCGGCGTTCAAAAACGTCGGGGTGGCTGGTTGGAAGCGACCCAGGATGATTTCATCTACCAGGCTGCTTGCCATAGCTTGATCACCGCGCGCTAAGTACAAAGCGTTCATGACAACGCGATCTTCGTAGCGTTCCAGGTAGCGTTCGCCGTCAAAAGTTTTCAGAGCATAGGAAGTGTAGAACTTGAATGCACCCAAAAATGACGGGAACCGGAACTTGTGCGCGTAGGCCTGATCGTAGAGATCAAAAACGAACTGTTCTGGGTACTGTTCGAAAGTTTCTGGTTCGTAGTATTCGTTTTCGATGAGGTAATCGATTTGTTCGCGACGACTGTGGAAGAACACAGTGTTTTTATTGACGTGCTGCAAGAAATACTGACGGGCAGCAGCATGATCGGCTTCGAACTGGATCTCACCGTTTGGACCATAGAGGTTCAAGATAGCGTTCAGTTCGTGGTATCCGAGGCCTTTCCATGCCTCAGGAAGCTTCTTAGCCGACTGAATTAGTTCTGCTTCAGTGAGTGTTGTTGCCAAAATGCATCCAATCCTTCACGAACTTTGGCGACATCCGTAGGGGTGCCCATGAGTTCGAATCTATACATAACCGGTACGTTCGTCTTGGCCGAAATAATGTCACCGGCAAGACAATAGGCGTCGTAAAAGTTTGTGTTTCCAGCAGCGATGACGCCTTGAATCAGCTCTCTGTTATTTTTCACGTTCAGGAATTTAATAACCTGTTTAGGTACAACCCCTGGTCCTTTGCCTGCACCGTAGGTCGGCAGCATCAGCACAAATGGTTCTTTCGCATACAGCGTGGGCTCACGGGTGATCAGTGGCAGCCGTGCGGCGTCACCATCTTCTAGCGCGAGCTTCTCCACGAAACGATGAGTGTAACCGGACACCGAGGAGAAGTAGATCAGTTTCGCATGAGTCTCGATCATATCTTGCGATTCTGGAGACTTCACGAATGATCTATCCTGCACCTGGGCAGTCATTAGATCCCTGCTTTCAAAAAGTTGAAGAAAAGCTTATGCAACGGTCGAGGCAGCAACGTTGGCCTCAAGGGTGGCGATTTTGTCTGGGCGGAAACCTGACCAGTGTTCAGAGCCCGCCATGACAACCGGAGCCTGCATGTAGCCCAGCGCGCGTACCCGTTCTAAAGCATCCATATCCTGGGACATATCAATGACGTCGTATTCGATGCCCTTTTTATCCAAGGCCCGCACGGTTGCGTTGCACTGCACGCATGCTGGTTTGCTGTAAACGGTGACAGTCATGATTTCTCCCTAAGTCGTTGCTTTCGCGCCGGTCCATGCCACCAACTTCGTGAAAGTCGAAGGGGCTCACGGCTTTGTTATTGAATTCTTGGTGAACACCTTACCGGGCTCATCCACATCCTTAACACTACATCTAGGGTTAGCGAATTCAAAGAAGAACTAGATGTTGTGATTACATGTTTGACATTCACCCACAGGGTTCTCCACAACCTCCTCGCGCGAATTCCACAAGTACCCCTATTGATACTTCGGCGTCCTAGTGCGGGTCTAGTACAACGCGCAAAAAGTTCTCCACATTCCCACATCAATCACCCAGCCCATGAATCCACAGAAAAAGAATTTTTCGACACGGCGTGTTGCACCCAAAATCACCAGTGATTGTGTTGCACAACCATGACAACCACAACAATTTGTGGTGTACGAGATATTAAGGACATCTGTCAACAGATGAGTTCGTGGTTTCTCAACAGCAAATTCCACCCCTCTTACCCGTGATGTATGACCCACAACTGGGATCTCGGCATGGTCCGTGGAACAATGGTGTCTCGTGGACGCTGAGAATTTGACCCGAACAACATCATTTCGCCCCAATATCGGTTTCGACTCGCAAAAATACATCAAATTGCAATCGCAATTCATTTCTCAGCGACGTCAGCAGATCGGCAACAAACTGTATCTGGAAATGGGTGGCAAACTCTTTGACGACCTGCACGCCTCACGCGTTCTGCCCGGGTTTACGCCGAATAATAAGATTTCCATGCTCCAAGAGCTCAAAGACGAGCTAGAGATCATGATGGTACTCAATGCCAAGGATCTGGAGTACGAGAAAGTCCGGGCTGATCTTGGCATCACTTACCAAGACGAAGCTATGCGCCTCATTGATATCTTCCGTGACGAAGGTTTCATGGTCGAACACCTGGTCATCACGCAATTGTCAGCAGATTATTCCAACGCCCTGGCATTTAGCGATCGTATGCAACGCGCCGGGCTGAAGGTGACGCATCACTATCCCACTGCTGGGTACCCTACCGATACCGAGACCATCATCTCGGCTGAGGGTTTTGGTCAAAACCAGTATGCTCGAACGACCCGTTCGCTCGTTGTAGTCACCGGTCCAGGACCGGGCTCCGGTAAACTATCTGCCTCGTTGTCTCAGATCTATCACGATTACCAACATGGAATTCGTTCCGGCTATGCAAAATTTGAGACCTTTCCCATCTGGAATCTGCCCCTGCAGCACCCGGTGAATCAGGCCTACGAAGCGGCAACCGCAGATCTTGATGACAACAACATCATTGACCCCTACCACCTCGCCGCGTATCACGAACAGGCCGTCAGTTATAACCGCGACGTCGAAGCGTTTCCGCTATTAAAAGCGATGTTAGAGAAACTGTATGGGGATTCGCCCTATCAATCGCCGACCGATATGGGTGTCAACATGGTCGGGCATTGCATCAGCGATGATGCAGTGTGTGCTGAAGCTGCCCGGCAGGAAGTTATTCGACGATGGTATAAGGCTCGTGTTGAAGAACGCCGCGAAGATACCACCGATCACACCGTGTCCTCGCGCATCGAAGTCATCATGAAGCGCCTCGGCGTCACGAAGGAAGATCGTCCAGTGGTAACGCCAGCCTTAGAACTGGCCGAACGCACTGAGCAGCCGGCAAGCGCGGTGCAATTACCCGATGGCACCATCCTCACGGGCAAAACATCGGACCTTTTAGGCTGTTCTGCAGCCATGTTGCTCAACGCTTTGAAGTACATGGCCGGCATTGACGAAGACGTCCACCTGCTGCGTCCCCAGGCGATCGAACCTATCCAAACACTAAAAACGCGGCACCTAGGTTCGATCAACCCTCGGCTGCACACCGATGAAGTGCTCATTGCGCTGTCGGTGTCGGCTGCCGAATCCGACGACGCTCGCAAAGCAATCGCAAAACTGCAGTACCTGCGAGGCTGCGACGTCCACACCACCACGATCCTGGGCTCGGTGGACGAATCCATGTTCCGCCAGCTGGGCATGCTGATCACCGCTGAGCCCATATACTGGCGGAAGTCACTGTATCACCGCAGTTAATCACCAAGCTAAAAAACTCCTCCTGGTGCTGTGTGGTAGATACGATCTGTTCAGGTCGCAAGCTTGCCGGCATTACGATAGGCGGGATAACGGTTTCTTACAGCTGAGTCATAGGAGGCATGGTTTATGAAAACAGCCATGACGCGCTTATGGCGGATCATCAAACCAATTCGACCTCGTCTCTATATGGGACTGGCCGTCACGATTGCAGCATCCATCGTGGGGCTGATGATTCCCCAGGTGCTCGAATTCTTGGTCAATAATCTCCACACCTCCCCTACGGCCACCACCGTTTGGCTTGCCGGTGGCGTTGTGGTTGCACTGGGTCTGGTGGAAGCCGTGTTGTTGTGGTTGCGTCGGATCTTTGCTGTTGGTCCGTCAACGGAAACCGAACGGCACATGCGGGTCAGGTTTTATAACCGCATCCTGGATATGCCGGTGGCTTTTCACAATGATTGGGGATCCGGGCAGTTACTGTCACGTGCCCAACAGGACGTGACACAGATTCGCCGCTGGATTGCCTTTGGCATGATCATGACGGTCTCTTCGACCGCGACCGTGTTGGTGGGGATCTATATGATGTCGCGATCCTCGATGCTGTTGGCGCTGATCTTTTTGATTATTGTCATCCCCATTGTGGTGTTGACCTATCGTTTTCAGCGCGATTATTCGATTCTGACGCGTCGTTCCCAAGACCTCAATGGGGAAATTTCGACGACGGTAGAACAGTCTGTTCAAGGCATTCGGGTGCTCAAAGCCTTTGGCCGCAGCGAACAAGCCCTCTCGAATTTCCAAACGGATGCGATCGCACTTCGAGACAACGAAATCCGCAAAGCCACCACGCTGGCCCGATTCGATATGTTCATGCTTGCCCTGCCCGAAACCATGCTGGGGCTCTGTTTGCTATTGGGCCTGTTTCAAGTCAATGCCGGTGCGATGAACGTCGGTGAGCTGGCTAGTTTCTTTGCCACCGCCACGCTGGTTGTCGGGCCCACGCGAATGCTGGGCATGCTCTTTGGACAAGCCGTACAAACCACGACTGCATTGGAACGGTACTTCGAAGTCATGGACACCGACAACACCATCGTCTCCCCGAAGGTGCCAGTTCCGGTGGACCTTGACCATGCCACCGGTGAATTAATTCTGGACGACGTACGCTTTCGTTTCCCTGATGCCCCGCAGGACACTCCAGATTTATTTCGTGGCGTCAACCTGCATATTCATCCCGGTGAAACCCTGGCCCTGGTTGGAGTGACAGGTAATGGAAAATCCACGCTGTTACAGCTGGTGCCACGCATCTTTGATATCACCGGGGGTCGGATCACCATTGATGGTGTTTCCGTGCACGATATGGACCTTGACGACCTTCGACGTCTGACAGCTTTTGCTTTCGAAGATACGACACTGTTTTCCTTCTCCGTACGGGACAATGTGCTGCTAGGCGTGGATCCGGCACTTCCCGACGACATCCAGGAAGATATCGCCTGGGAAGCTCTGCACGCGGCTGATGCAGGCTTTGTTGCCGACCTCGCCCAGGGGCTCGACACACCGATTGGCGAACAAGGGTTCTCGTTATCGGGTGGTCAGCGACAACGCCTTGCGCTGGCTCGGGCTATCGCCTCGCGACCGGCATTGTTATTGCTGGATGATCCGTTATCGGCGCTGGATACCAAAACCGAAGAACGCGTCATCGCCCAATTGCGCCAGGTATTAGATACCACCACGACTGTTATCATCGCCCACCGGTCCTCCACGGTTGCCCTGGCCGATCGAGTTGCGCTACTGGATGACGGCCAGATTGCAGCGGTGGGCACACACCAAGAATTACTTCGAACCTCGGCTCGATACCGCTATATTATGGCCAGTCAAACCGAAGACGCTTGGGAGATGCAATCATGAGCGGTCCAAGAGGCGCACGCGGTGCAGCATCTGCAGATTACCAGCGCATGACGCGTGCTGAACGGCGGGCCTCCCTGCGGTTGCTGGCCACGGTATTGAAGCCCTTTCGGTGGCAGCTTGTTGGGTTGTCGATCGTCGTCGTCATTGCACAAATAGCCTCCGTGGCTGGTCCGGCGATCATTGCTTGGGGTATTGATAACGGCATTCCGGCCCTGCTTGAGGGCAATGCTACCCCGGCGGTTGCAGCATCAGTGGCGCACATCGTCGCGGCCCTGGCTGCTGGCGGGTTAATGTATGTGTTTATTCGCTGGAATATGACCCTGGGTCAGACCGTGCTGTACGGGTTACGGCAACGGCTGTTTGTACACAGTCAGCGTCTGGATATGAAGTTCCATGAGTCCTATGCTTCCGGGCGCACCGTGGCCCGGCAGACCTCGGATATGGATGCGCTGGCCCAGCTGTTGAATTCGGGCCTGGATATTATGGTCGGCTCGGTGCTGCAAATGGTGTTTACCATGGTGCTGATTTTGACCATGGACCTGCCCTCGGGTGTTGTTATGGCCGGGCTGCTGGTACCTGCCACCATGCTGACTATTTGGTTCCAGAAACGTTCCTCGGTGATTTACCGCCAGATCCAGACCAACTCCGCGCGGCTGATTTCGCATTTCGTTGAAACCGTCTCAGGTATTCGGGCGGTCAAAACGTATCGCCGTCAAAAGGCAAACGGTGAACGCTACGAACAACTTGCCGAGGATCACCGCCAGTCAGCGCTGCGCTCAATTCAGCTCTTTGGTATCTACCAACCAACCCTGCGCTGGTTATCATCAATCACCATTGCCGCGGTGTTGATGGTCGGTGGTTTCCGGGTTCTGGGCGGCGAACTGCAAGTCGGTGTGCTCATTGCCCTGGTATTATATGCGCGGCGTTTCTTCCAGCCGATCGATGAGATCGCGAACTTCTACAACACGTTCCAATCTGCTGTTGCCGCATTGGAAAAGATTTCTGGCCTCCTGGCAGAAAAACCTGCGGTGACTGATCCAGAAGAACCTGTCGAACTGGATGAGGCCGCCGGTGAGATCGTCTTCGACGACGTTTCGTTTCGTTACCAAGATGATCTACCCCTGGCGCTCCAGCCCACCTCGCTCCATATCCCAGCCGGACAAACTGTGGCCATTGTCGGCTCAACAGGTGCGGGTAAATCGACCATCGCCAAACTCATGGCTCGCTTCTATGACGCCACCGATGGGACGATCACCCTGGATGGGGTCAATCTCAAAGACCTCACGTTAGCAACCCTGACCAAACACATCGTCATGGTCACCCAAGAGTCCTACCTGTTTTCTGGTTCGGTAACCCAGAACATTGCCATTGGGAATCCGGCGGCAACTCAAGAGGAGATCCGAGCGGCCGCGGCAGCTATCGGTGCCGATACGTTTATTGATCAGTTGCCCGAGGGGTTTGATACCGATGTGCGGGCCAAGGGTGGTCGCATGTCTGCCGGGCAACGTCAGTTGGTCTCTTTTGCCAGAGCATTCCTTGCCAATCCGTCGGTATTGATTTTGGATGAGGCAACGTCGTCACTTGATGCCCCGACTGAAGCACTCGTTCAAGAAGGCCTGAAAGAACTGCTCGGAGAGCGCACATCCTTTATCATCGCCCACCGGCTGTCCACGGTGATGATTGCGGATCGTGTTTTGGTGGTCGATGACGGCCAAATTCTTGAAGACGGCACACCGGCAAAACTCGTTGAAGCCGGTGGACAGTTTGCTCAGCTGTACCAGGCTTGGCAGGATTCCCTCAGCGATGCTGAGCGGTATTAGTCTCAACACGTCAGGAGTACATAGTCATGCATGGCAAGCTCAAGGCCGGGCTGGTCGGTGGGATGATCGGCGCCATCGTTGTGGTCGTTGTGGAATTCATAGCGGTGCTGATCAATGATGAAGCATTTTTTGGTTCCGACCGATCGTGGCTGATTTTGCTGTTCGCGGTGGTGCTTTTTGCTTGGAGCCAGATGCGCGCTTATGACCGCAAACAGCACGACGCTACCAAGCGCAAGGGTACCCAGAATGGTCCTGAGGATAGTCATGGCACCCAGTGACGATGACGGGTTTGATAGGCGCTAGCCGAAGTGGATATCGCCGAGGGCTCGCTGTGCCAGGTCGTTGATCGTGCCGAAACGGTGGGCTGTCATGGTCACGGCCTGTTCCCGAAGAAATGGCAGCATTTCTAATCGGCCCGCGGAGGTGACCGGTTGACGATACACGGCGATCTCTGGGGTCTGTGCTACAGCTTGGATCGTGGCGTCGGTCTCGTCGTCACCGATGAGACGAATTCGCTGCGAGCCTTTCGCGGGGTCTGATTGCGCTAGCCGACGGGCGCGATCTAACCACGAGGTTGTATCTTCAAATACCACCCGCATATTTGTGGCATTGAAGGCTTTGGCAATAGTTGCAGGGGTATCGGCGGGTAGCGACAACATGTTCATTGGTAGACAACCGGTCCCCTGACCGGTGGCAACCGCACGCTGAGCGCGTATCCCCGCATAACCGACCCGGATCGCTTGGGCCAGGGTCGTGGAGCTGGTGTCGGTGACACGTATGGTGACCGGTACCGGACGGTAACGCAGCACGTTGATTTCGACTTGCAGATCCGAAATATCTCGCTGGCCGATATAGGCTTCTACCGCTGTGGCGTCATAAGCAATGGCCCGGGTCAACCACCGGACATCTTCCGGTTCAAGTACACGACTCACGGTGTTGTCGAGTTGGTCGGCGAGGTCATCTTGGACCACCGGTATGGTGTCGGCGGCATCGGTCCAATCTGTCAGGCCCACCAGGTAGTTGGGTCCCCCGGCCTTAGCACCGGGGCCGATTGCTGACCGTTTCCACCCGCCAAATGGTTGGCGTCGAACAATCGCACCGGTGATGCCGCGGTTGATATACAGATTGCCGGCTGCAACCTGTTCGGTCCACAGGGCGATTTCTTCAGGGTCCAGGGAATGAATACCCGAGGTGAGCCCATACGGCACCGCATTGACATACTCGATGGCTTCTTCGAGGGTTTGGGCTGACATGACTCCCAGCACAGGACCAAAGTACTCGGTCATATGATATTCGGATCCCGGCTGGATCCCGGAGCGGACCCCGGGCGAATACAATTGCCCGGAATCATCGAGTAATTCAGGGCGCAGGTGCCAGCGCTGCCCAGGTTCCAATATGGTCAGCCCACGGGTGAGTTTTTCTCCGGGTGGTTCAATAACCGGCCCCATTTGGGCTTGCGGGTTGGTTGGGTAGTCGACCACCAGAGAGTTCACGGCGTCTAAAAGTTGCCTGTGGAACCGTTGACTGCGAGCCGTTTGTCCCACCAGGATCACCAGGGAAGCGGCCGAACATTTTTGTCCGGCGTGTCCGAAAGCGGAGTTCACGACGTCGGTTACTGCAAGATCCAGGTCAGCTGACGGGGTGACGATGATCGCATTTTTGCCGGATGTTTCACCAAATAGCGGCATATCTGGGCGCAGGTCGGTAAATAGCTTGGCGGTTTCGTATCCCCCGGTTAGAATGACGCGCTCAACGCGCCGGTCGGAGACCAAATTCGAACCAAGCGAATTTTCTTCCGCGATGACAAATGTGAGGATCTCGTGTGGCAGATCGAATTCGTCAAAGGCATCCCAGATGGCTTGGACAATGACGGCGGCGGTGCGCTGGGCTTGTGGTGCCGGTTTGATAATGACCGGTGACCCGGTGGCCAGTGCCGACGTCATGGAGCCGGTGGGGATTGCTGTTGGAAAGTTCCATGGTGGAGTCACCACGGTCAGGCCCACAGGATGCGGTGTTGCGCCTGCGATATTGTCTAGTTCCAGACACTGCTGGCCATAGTAGCGGGCAAAGTCGATGCCTTCGGATACTTCGGGATCAGCCTGGTCAATGGTTTTGCCAGTTTCTGAGCCCATGACTTCAATGAGTCGACTCCGGTTGGCTGCCAGGTGGTCGCCGATGCGAATCAGCACCTGACTTCGCGTTTTTGCAGGTAGAGTGCGCCAAATTTCTCCGGCTTTGATTGTTGAGTCGATCACCTCATCAAGGTGCTTCTGGTCGGTGATCTGGTGCGAGGAGACCAGGTCTTCGCCAAGTTTAGAATCGGCCATGCGGCGTAGTATGGCCCGGCTCCAGGCGCGGTTTTGCGATAAGTCAGGATCAGTGTCAGCCGCGTTAGCGAACTCGGTTGGCGAGGTTTTTTCAAAGGTTTCTGTTCCACGGTCTTGTTGTCTGCGTGGTTGCGGAACCAGCGTCGCTTCGGTTTCCAACTGTGCCAGTGAGGCGCGGAAGCGTTCTGCTTCGCGGTTGAATAGTTCAGGATCGTCGAGCTCAAAGACCGCCGACATGAAGTTCTCTGGGGAGGCGCCCTCTTCTAAACGTCGCACCAGATATGAGATTGCTACATCGAATTCGTCAGGATGGACCACCGGGGTATATAACAGCAGGCGGCCGACGTCGGCACGTACGGCTTCGGCTTGAGCGGTTGCCATACCCAACAGCATTTCAAAATCCACGGGCCCGTTCACCGCTATACCGCGGTGCTGCATCAACAGATAAGCCAGGGCAATATCAAAGAGGTTATGTCCGGCAACACCAAGACGAACATTGCCCAGACGTTCCGGGGTCAGCGCGTAATTGAATATCCGCTTGTAATTGGTGTCCGTATCCTGTTTGGTCGGCCACACAGTTTGGGGCCAGTGATGCATGGCCGCCTGGACCTTTTCCATCGGCAGGTTTGCACCTTTAACCACACGGACTTTAATAGGTGCTCCCCCAGCGGCGACCCGTTGAGTGGCGAACTCTTGGAGTTCCACCATCGCTTGGTAGGAATCCGGCAGATACGCCTGCAATACGATACCGGATAAAAAGTGTTTGAACTCGGGTTCCGAAATGAGTCGTCGATACACGTCGAGGGTCAATTCGAGGTCTTTATACTCTTCCATGTCGAGGTTGATGAACGTGACAGGGTCAGCGTTCATTGCTGCACGGTAGAGCGGTCGCAACTGCTCAACGATGTTGTCAACGGCTTCGTTATAAGCCCAGTGATTGTGCGGTGCCACTGTGGCAGAGACTTTGATCGAAACGTAGTCGACGTCGTGACGTTGAATCAATGCCAGCGTGGCTGCCACACGATTTTCGGCCTCATTCTGCCCCAGAATGGCTTCCCCGAGCAGGTTGATATTGAGTCGTATACCTTCGGTGCGCAACCGCTGAATTGCCTTACCCAGGTGCGGATCTCGGGCGTCAATGACCAGGTGTCCAACCAGGGACCGAAGTGCTGCCTGTGCTGTGGGGACGATCGCATTGGGCGCGAAGCGGGCGAGTCTACCGCCGATTTTGACCGCGGTCTGCAGATACCAGGGCAGAAAACCCGGGACGTGTTCGGCAATATTTGCCAGGGCGTGTGCAGCGGCGATATTGTCTTCGGGTCGTATAACGCGGTCGACAAAACCCACGGTGAATCCCAGGCCGTTGGGGTCTTTGAGCACTCCGGCAAGTTGCTGTGCCGAAGCATCCGGTTTCATATTAGCTGCCCGCAACAACCAGGTGTGGACCTGCTGGATTGCTTGTTCATCCAGTTGCCACGGTGCGATATCGGAAGTTTGATGCGATGTGGTTTGCATAAGACTCCTGTCGGTGGCGTCCAAACTTGGGTTGTGACATAGCATACGCTGCCCGATTATCAGGAGATAGCAACAATCGTCGTCTCGAGTCGTTCCGCGGCTATTCCAAGCTATAACCCAGGGTTTGACCAGGGTTTTCTTCGATTACCTTCCGGTGGCAAGCGCGGTGAACGTCTATGGCGAGCCCGAAATGATTTGGCGATTTAGTTTCAGTGGCGAATAATGTTTGCTATGAGTGAAGAACACGCCTATCAATTGGCTGCCATCGTTGTGTACCTGATTGGGATGCTGATCATCGGCTACTATGCCTATCGCCGAACCAAGACCGGGCGCGACTTTTTATTGGCTGGACGGGATCTGTCTCCTCGTGTAGCCGCCCTTTCAGCAGGTGCCTCCGATATGTCCGGCTGGCTGTTGATGGGTCTGCCCGGTGCGTTATATGCCACCGGGTTGATTGAAGCTTGGATCGCCATCGGCCTGACTCTGGGCACGTGGTTAAACTGGATGATTGTCGCTCCAAGATTGCGCGTCTATTCCGAGATCACCCGTGACTCGATCACCATGCCCGCGTTCTTTGAGTTGCGTTTCCGAGATCGAACTCGCCTGCTACGTTCCGTGTCGGCAATCATTATTCTGGTCTTCTTCGTTTTCTATGTTGCCTCGATGATGGTTGCCTCTGGTGCATTCTTTGAATCCGCTTTTGGCTGGAACTATATGACCGGCGTCCTAGTGGTCGGTGGGGTGACTCTGACCTACACGGCCTTTGGTGGTTTCCTTGGAGCGTCATTGACTGACGTGGCGCAGGGTTTATTGATGATGGCAGCGTTAATCTCCGTGCCAATCATCACCACTGTCCAGCTGGGTGGACCCGGCCGCGTCGTGAGCTTAATTGATGAGGCCGATATCCAAGCTGGTATGGAGCACTTGTCCTTCACCGGTGGCGGGTTCTCTACTGCCTCAATGCTGGTGATTATTTCTGGTCTAGCGTGGGGTCTGGGATACTTCGGTCAGCCACATATTCTGGCCCGCTTCTTTGCTATCCGAAGCCATGCTGCAGTGAAAACTGCTCGTCGCATCGGGACCGGCTGGGTCATCCTGTGCATGGGTGGAGCCGTGCTGACCGGTCTAATTGGTGTGGCCTGGTTCCACGATGCAGGCGAACCACTAGACAACCCCGAAACGGTGTTCCTGTTGCTGTCGCAGATTCTGTTCCACCCATTTATTGCCGGACTGGTCCTGGCCGCCGTGTTAGCTGCGATCATGTCAACGATGTCATCCCAGCTGCTGGTCTCGGCCTCGGCACTGGTCGAAGATATCTATGGATTGTTCAAGCAGAACCCGCGTGAGAAACAGCAGTTGTGGCTGGGCCGTCTGGCCGTGGTTGTCATCACCGTCATCGCGATTATCATTGCCCAGGACCCAGAATCCACGGTGTTGGATCTCGTTGGTTTTGCATGGGCCGGGTTCGGTGCCGCATTCGGTCCAATGATTTTGATGGCGTTGTATTGGAAGCGCGTTACCGGCATGGGGGCTCTGGCAGGTATGATCGCTGGCGCCGTGGTGTCCTACGTTTGGGGAACCGTGCCGGCCATTAAGGAAGCCATTGATCTTTACGAGATTGTCCCGGGCGTCATCGCCCACTTCCTGGTTGCGGCCATTGTGTCATTGTTGACGAAAAAGCCCGCCCCAGAAGTCGAAGCCGAATTCGAACAAATGCGGGAAACGGTCGCCTCAAAATAAGGTCATATACGCCTGACTCTTGGTTGGCAACGGCTCATCTGGTGAGTTGTTGCCAACCTTATGTTTTAACCGGTTTACGATGGTCACATGGGTTTCTCGAGGACACAAAGTATTTACCTTGCACTGCCGACCGAAACGGTCTGGGGTCTTCTGGCGGCTCCCAGTGCGTGGCTACAGTTTGACGACCAGCTACAAAAATTCACGCCGGTGAACATGGCTGGCAACCGGCTGCAAACCGGTGATACCGTCAAGGTCGTGCCCAAGGCCCTGATTCGTGGTTTCGTCCACGCGGTCACCGCACCTCCAGCCACAATCATAACGGCCCGCGAAAATCAGGAAATCTCCTGGCGCCAGGATCAACCGGGCGGTCATACTCAACAACGGTGGATGGTTCACTCCACCGACGACGGCGGCACGATGCTGACCCGTCACACAGAAGTCGTGGGCCCTTTCGCGGCCCCCTTGGGGGCAGCCTTAGCTGACCCATTAGCCGGCGATTTGGGTGCTGTGGGAGCACGCATGTTCAAAATGGCCGGAACAGCAGATGCATCCCAGCCGTTGAATATTATTGCCGGGGGTTCAGGGTATCTGGGATCGCGTCTTGCTACACGGATGCTCGCAGCCGGCAAACGCGTCATGGTGCTGTCGCGCAATCCAAAAACCGGCACGGCTTATCCCCAGACCCGCTGGGGCCAAGATGATCTGGTACCGCTGCATGAACAGCTCATGGATGATGCCGGATTTAATATCATCAACCTGGTCGGTCGGCGGATCGGGGCAAAATTCACTGCTAAAGAAGTCGATGCCTTGGCGGCCTCACGTATCCCGCCAACAGAAACCTTACGCAATGCGGTCAGGACCGCAGAACATCAGGGCGGTAAACTGCACCGGTGGATTCAGGGTAGCGCTGTACCGCTGTGGGATCCGCAATCCACCGTAGAGTTCACAGAAGAAACCTCCCCCACCGCAGCAAAAGATGGCCCCGATGGGATGGGCCAGCTGGTCGCTGACTGGGAAGCTGCCGCGCCCGAAGGCGCGATCATCGTGCGGTCAGGGGTCGTACTGGGACCACAGACTGAAATTGTCATGGGTCTGGCCGCCATGGCAATGTCGAAAACTCGACCCAACATCGATGGGTTTCTGCCCTGGGTCCACGAAGACGACTGGGTTGGCATCGTTGAGCACTTGTTGACCATGAAGCGCCCACCCAATGTCGTGGTGGCCGTTGCGCCCCAACAAACGCGATTATCAGAAGTAATCACCGCCTTGGCACCCGGCCTAGGAACACGCAGCTTCCCGGTTCCTGCCACAGTGCTCAGCATTGGGATGAATATCATCCGCATGGAGCCGGGCATGTTGATGGGCAGTACGCGAGCACGCTCCGAAGTATTGGACGATGCCGGATATCAGTTCAAATATCCCAACATTGCTGAGGCCGCCGACGCCGTCACTCTCTAACAAGATCCCAGGTGATTCCAAGATAGGCGTCAAATTGGCTCAACCGTGCTGTGCGGGTCTGGCGGTGAGCCACTGACGAAGCTTCGGTCCGATCACTTCTGCATCAGGTCCAGGGAGGCAAACTCCTTGACGGAAGGCTCGGCCGAAGCGTCCAGGAAGCGGCAAAGGTATCGTCAGTCGACGCGTATGGGGTAGCTGCTGGGTCAACTCCCACAGGGTCATGACCTCGGGGCCAGCAAAATCGGCCGTACTGTCTTTGCGCTGTCCCACGGCAAAGTCCACAATAACTTCAGCGGCAGCAGCCAAAGCAACCGGCTGAATGGTCATCTGCGGGATAAAGGAAACCGGTCCGACTTTAAGTCTTGCAAGGTTTTGTTCAGCAAATTCGAACCACTGCGTTGTGCGGATAATGGATACATTCTCGCTCTCGATGCGTGCCACGCTTTCCTGTGCCGCTTTGCCAGCAAAGTATCCGTATCCTTGAACGTCTGGGTGTTCACAGTTGACGATGGACAGCAAAATATGGCGGGCCCCATTATTGCGTGCCGCAGCCGCTAACGCCCGTGTCGAACGTGTAAAGAATTCCGTGGCTGTTTTCTTGCTCGTAGTAAACGTCCCAGTGGCTTCAATGATCGCGTCGAATCCTGCCAACCGCCGGGTCGCATCATCATGGAGCACATCAAATCCGGTAGATCGTGAAAACAGTTGCGGCGTGGCACCCCGATTGATGACCGCTTGTTCGATTGCCCTGCCTGATATTCCGCCACCCACGATTGCAATGCGCATGGTCTCTCCTGAAAGCAGAATGCAACTCCCTGGCCTACAACAGGTGATTTCCATCCTAAAAGATTGGGTTTACCGGAACAATGCTGAACACTGTTGCAGGCAACTCGTTTACAGCGCAAATAGGTCGGTTCTTTTTTGGATTGCCACACAAAGCACTGAGCGCCCCTATGCCATGTGATAGCGGCAGGGGCGCTCAGCGCGTCGGTGAGGAATTATTCTGCGACTTTGGCAACCAGTCGGCCGGTCACTTCACCGCGTTTGAGGCGATCAACGCCGTCAGCGATTTCTTCAAAATCAATAATGCTCAGGGTTGGTTCCAGATCACCGGAAGCAATCCATTTCATCACGGATGCGATGTCGTTTTTGGAACCACCGTTGGAGCCCACCAGTTCGACCTGGCCGAGAATCAGCGCATTGGTATCGATGGTAGCTTCGAGCTTGCCCATCCCGACCAGCACAACACGGCCCTGGAATTTCACGGTCTGGACGGCTTCGTTGGTGGTGGTGCCGAACCCGGCGAAGTCGATAATGACATCGAGTTCATCGTCTTTGAATTCACTAATCGTCTTAGCAACCTTGACCGCACCGCCGGCTTTGGCTTGCTCCCAGACGTCTTCTTTAATTTCGGCGACGTAAACTTCGGCGCCTTCCAGGTGCGCCAAGCGGGCACCGATCTGGCCAAGTCCGCCGAAGCCAATAATGCCGACTTTCATACCGGCTTTGACACGGCCCTTGCCGAGTACAGCTCCGGCGGAAGTCATGCCGGCGTCGGTGGCTGCCGCGGCTTGTTCAAAGGAAATGCCTTCCGGCATGGCGACCAGCTGATCAGGGTCGACTTCAGCTTTGGCTTCCCAACCACCGTTGACGCCGTAACCAAATGGGCCGATCATTGGCCAGACGGCGACCTTGTCACCTACTTTCCAGTCGGTCACACCTTCGCCAACTTCGGAAACAATACCTGAGGTTTCGTGGCCTGGCACGACCGGCATCTCTTTCATCAGGCCCATCCAGCCTTCATCTTCGAGAATACCGACGTCGGAGTGGCAAAGACCTGCGGCCTGTACATCGATGACGACCTTACCCGCTGAGGCTTTGGGCTCGTCGATGTCAACACGTTCGAATGGTTTACCGGTTCCGTGGAAATGCCAAGCTTTCATGCTGAACTCCTTCATAGAGCCAATGCTCTGGTCATCACTGGTTGTATGATTTATCCAACCATGTTTATCGTAATGAATACGTTTGCCCATTTCCCAAGGTTGAGACGCTTGCGGTTGGTCACGTTGAGCACATTGTCCAGATCAGCCCGAAATCCCGAGCTGACGACTGTCTTCTGCTAAGTAGCTTCGGTACCCGTTGGTGGTTTGGGTGGAAGCCGATACCAATCCCAAGGAGTCGTAGTGCCGCGGCATGCAAGTGCTGATGCCAGATCGTGCGGTAACCTCACCGATCAGCAGGATTCTCTCCTTGCATTGGGCCCCGAAGGTTCTGCTTCGTCGCGTTAGGTTTGGACAAGCAGCGTTTCGAATTCGGCCTCGGAATTGGCTGTGAGCAAGAACGTCACAGTGGGGTGAAGCCGCACCTGCGCAGGATCGTTGTGCAGCACTCAACTTTGTGCCGAAGCAGAACTCAGGGTTGCGATGATCTGCGAGATGACCTGGCGGTGATCGTGGCGGGTAAGTGCCCTAGAAGGCCCCGTGGCCGGGGAGACTTAGCGATATGCCCGGTGATATTGGATCGGCGTTGGTGGGTTCTTATGGCGCAACACCTGGGCGGCATGGATTGGGAAATTTGCATTACGTAAGGATTCACGGCCGACCAACACAACGTCGGCTTGGTCGGTGGCCAGGATGTGCTCGGCTTGGAAAGGTTGAGTGATCAGTCCGACCGCAGCGGTGGGTACGCCGGTGCGCTGGCGGATGATTTCAGCAAATTTCACTTGGTAGCCGGGGCCGGTTGGGATGGTGGCGGGCACGTTGGCCCCGGAGGACACATCGATCAGATCGACGCCGTATTCGGTCAACCACTGCACGATCTGGACGGTGTCGTCAATCGTCAGCCCGTTATCGACCCAGTCCACAGCAGACAGTCGCACCAACAGTGGCATATCTTCCGGGATCTGATTGCGAATAGCGTCGACAACCTGCAGCAAGAAGCGCGCCCGGTTTGCCAAGGAGCCGCCGTAGTCGTCGTCACGAGTATTGCTCAGCGGCGAGAGGAATTGGTGGAGCAGGTAGCCGTGGGCTCCGTGGATCTCAATAAAATCAAATCCAGCCTCCACGGCGCGGCGTGCGGAGGTCTGAAACGCTGCGACCAGCCCTTCGATACCGGTATGGTCTAGGGCTTTGGGAACGGCGAGTTCCGGATAGGCTACAGCAGATGGCCCGACTGTTTCCCATCCGCCGTCAGATGCAGGCACGGTGCCGGAATGATCCGGCTCAAAGGTGCGATAGGTACTGGCTTTGCGTCCGGCGTGGGCCAACTGGATGCCGGCTTTGGCACCTTGTGATTGCATGAAAGCAACCATTGGCGCCAACGCATCGCGTTGTTCATCGTTCCACAGGCCAAGGTCTTGTGGGGAGATACGTCCTTCGGGTGTCACGGCGGTGGCTTCCACAATGACGGCACCTGCTCCCCCACGGGCTAGGCCACCCAAGTGAACCATATGCCAGTCGGTAGCCACGCCATCTTGGGCTTCGACACTGTATTGGCACATCGGCGGAACCCACAGCCGGTTGCGTGCTGTCATGCCGCGTAGGGTGATGGGTTCAAAAAGCAAACGAGACAAGCGAAGATTCCTAGCCTTTATCGGGATCAGATCAGGTTTTGTATTCCGACGACGATGGTATCAGCTCGTAGGAATACACAATTTAGACAGAGTCTAAAAGAGTGATATTCCAATCCTCCGCTGAAGGTGTCGGACTTTGCGTCAGCAAATTCATAATCCTGCGGACTCCAGATGACAGTTCTTACGAAAACATAACAAGCAGATACAGCACGAAGGTCATCAGATGAGCGGCACCGTGTAGTGCGGTGACTTTCTTACCGAGCATTGCAATCATGGTCAGCACCATGGTAAGCACCAGCAATAGCAAGTTTTCGGGTTCTTCGGCCAGGATCACAGTTTGCCCGGTGAATAGCCCGCTCAACAAAACGGCTGGAATCGTTAGCCCTACCGTAGATACCAGCGCTCCATGACAGAGGTTGCTGACACGTTGCATTTCACCAAACGCGGCCGCACGGATCGCGGTAAGCGTTTCCGGTAGGAATACGATCGCCGCAATCAAGATGCCCGACAGTGCGACCGGGGCTCCAACACGATCCAGTCCAAAGTCGAGCAGGGTTGCCATATCGTGGGACAGCAGCACGATGGGAAGAACGGTCAGGACCAAGACGATGCTGCGGGAGAGTATTTCACCGCGGTGCTGTGTCAGCACTCGACTGATGCTCGTGTCGACCCGGTTGGCTGGAGCCGACGGAATTTCGTTTAACGTGATGTCTTGAAAATCGGCACGCTGTGGTCCCATCTGACGGTACAAGAAGTATCCGTACATGCTCAGGGTCAGGATAGCGACAACGGTGGCTGCCCCGGGCACATAGGCGCCGTTATCGCCAAGAAAATGTGGGAAGGCAAATGCAACGGCTAGGAGCACAACCAGAATAGACACATAGGACGATGCGCCAACGCTATTGGGTCGCAAATTCTTGTGACGGCTGCTTCCTACAATGAGTGCCACACCGATGACTAAGTTCAAAATAATCATTGATACGGCCATGACAGAGTCTCTGGCAATGGTTGGATAATCGCCAGGACCGAGCATGACTGCTGAAATCAAGATGACCTCGATTATAACGATCGATAAGGTCAGCACTAATGTCCCATAAGGATCCCCCAGACGGCGTGCTAAATGCTCAGCATGGGTCACGACTCCGAACGCACAGATAACGATAACGACGACGATTGCTGCCAGTATCCCGAAAAGCATCGGTGTGGCAATCGGGCTGTCTAGCATAGGGCTAGCCAGAAACATCGTCAGGACAGCGCCCCATCCCAGGAGCAGTTGCAGTACCACGGTGGGGCTGATGATAGCGCGCAATATTGGCAAAAACACGGAAACGGCCTTTCTGTGGGCCGTCCCAATGTGGTTTACAACGCTCGGGCCGTCCCGAGCGCGCGCTTGATAATGCCCATCTTAGCCATCTTCGTGTTCAATGACGTAACTACGAATTTCTTTGATTTTCGCGGTCTTGGTGTGACCGCTAAACCGTAGCACGTGATTGAACACCTTCCGATCGCCGGCCGCCGCGATGATGACTCCGTCGGCAGCGCATTCGGTCCCGTGAGTAATTACGGTGTGGAGTTTCAGTTCGATTATCGAGGGTTGTTGCGCTAGCCATTCACGCACTGCTTGCTTAGATGTCAGCTGGGTAGAGCCGAAAATCTCCCAGTGGAGGGTGTCGCTGAGCATCTCTACCACTGCATTGTCACGTCGCTCGTAGACGGCGATCAAAAAGTCACGAACAACTGCTTTCCGGGGTGCGTTGCCGCAGTGTTCGGGAATGTCGATCACTGAAAGAGTCCTGGGCTCTGCCATCAGGATTGTTCCTTTTCAGGAGTCGCTGTCTGGGTTGATCTTCCAGTATGCCTCATGCTGATTTGGGTGTATACCTGAGCCAGACCACACCATCGCCAAGGTGTTCCATATGGGCAAGATCATATGCCTTATCTTCAGGGGTCGTGTTTGGCTCGCGGGCGGTGAAGAACCGGGCGGCTGCTGGATCGCCGTTGGCAATAGGTGCCAGGATCATACTGACTTCAACCACAAGACCTTGCTGCCTAAACGACCAGTTGATGGTTCCTCCCCCACCAACCATGAGGCGTTTGATCCCGTGTGAGTGCAGCTTTTCCAGCATGAGTTCGTAATCGATCTGCTCTTCACCGGCGATGATGTACGAGATGCCCATGCGACGCAGGAAGGCTTTATAGGCTTTCTTGATGACCGTGCTCACGATTTTTTTATTCGGATGGGGAAGCCTTCGCTGATATTACTGTGGCAATTTTGCGAACGGAGGCTGGACGCAACCCACATAATAAGAGTCTGCATGACTTGACTGGTGAGTTGAGCACACGAAGTGAAGATTTTTGTAGCAGGTGGAGTCACCAATTTGTGCGGCACCACGGGACCGGTTCCAAAACCTTCAACCACTCGTTAGTGGGTGAGCTGGCCTACGAAGGCATGCACATGGCAGCAGACCCCGGACTCACGCTGACGATTTATGCGGCGGAGCCGGATTCCACTTCTGCGGAACGCCTGCAGCTCTTGGCCAATTGGGCAGCCACCGAATATCGGGATGTTCGCCGCTAAATACTATTTTGCATGAGCAATGGTGGCCTGTTGTCTTCGGCCAATTCAACACATTGCTGGAACTGTTGGGAAGTTGCGCTAGCAGGGGTACTGCCAGGGCTCCCTCCCCTGGCGCGGGTTAGGCACCGGTACCGACGAGGCGTTCAGTGTTGGCATCGAAGAAAAGCACTCTGTGGGCGTCGGCAACCAGTGTGATACGTTCCCCGGCCACTGGGTCTTGGTCTTTACCAATCCGAGCGACCATTTGTGTGCCATTGGGTGCGCCGTGGACAGCACCGTAAACATAGGTATCGGACCCCACGGATTCCACGAGTTTGATATCCATGGTGATCCGGTCAGTATCGCCGTCGGGATCCACGATGGCTTCTGCTGGCACGAAGAGGTCTTCTGGTCGAACACCGACGACGACGTCGTCGTGGGAAAACTCTAGCTCGGCCGGGACGGGCACGAGGTTGCGACCGACGCGCACGAATCGGCCGGTGCCGTTGGACTCGAGTCTGCCGGGCATCAGGTTCATGGTCGGTGAGCCGATGAAGCTTGCAACAAAGAGCGTTTCGGGGCGATTATAGAGGTCTTTGGGGCGGCCGACCTGTTCGATTCGGCCTTGATTCATGACGACGACGCGGTCGCCCATGGTCATGGCTTCGGTTTGGTCGTGGGTGACGTAGACGGTGGTGACCCCCAGGTTGCGTTGCAGCTGGAGGATTTGGCCGCGGGTTTGCACACGCAATTTGGCATCCAGGTTGGATAACGGTTCGTCCATGAGAAAGACTTGCGGGTTGCGTACGATGGCTCGACCCATGGCTACGCGTTGGCGCTGACCGCCGGACAGTTGTCGGGGTTTGCGGTCCAAGTACTGGTCGATGTCCAACAATTCGGCGGCTTTTTGGATGCGCGCGATGCGTTCGTCTTTGGGCATTTTGGCGTTCTTGAGCGCGAACTCCATGTTGCCGGCAACAGTCATGTGCGGATAGAGGGCGTAGTTTTGGAACACCATGGCGATGTCGCGTTCGGCGGCGGGCACGGTGGTGACGTCGTCGTTATCAAATGCCACGGTGCCTTCGGTGGGCAGTTCCAGACCGGCCAGCATGCGCAGGGTGGTGGATTTGCCGCAGCCGGACGGGCCCACGAGGACGAGGAATTCGCCGTCGTTGATGTCCAGGTTGATGTCTTGGACCGCATTACGTGTGGCACCGGAATAGCACAGGCCGACGTTTGACAGGGTGACGCGCATTGGGAGTGTTCTCCTTGCGGGGCTAGCGGCGGGGACGAAACTGTTGCTGTCCCCGCCGTGATGTGATGGTTTTTGCGGGGTTAGTTGTCTAGCACTGGTGCTAGGTCGGAGTCATAGAGACCCTGGAGCGTGGTTTGAAGCTCGGTGAGGGTTTCGTCAACATCGGCCTCGGTGGTCAGAATGTTCTGCAGGGTCTGGGACAGGTTGAGGTCACCGCCGGGCAAAAAGACGCGGGCAAAGTCCTGGGAGCGGGCGTTTTCTAACTGGTTGACGGCAACTTCGAAGGCCGGGGTGTCGGCATAGACCTCAGACATGTCAGCATCGGTGCGCACTGGCAAGTAGCCGGTGCCTTCGGAGAAGGTGGCGGTGTTTTCTGCGTTGGTAACGAAGTCGATAAACATTGCGGCAGCGACTTTATTTTCGGCCGGGGCTTTTTCGGCGATGCTCAGCCCGGCACCACCGGTTGGGACCACGGCGTTGTCACCGGTTGAACCCAGTGGCAAAAAGCCAACACCAACTTCGAAGTCAGCGGTTTCCAGGATGCCCGATAGCGAACCGGTGGAGGCAACAACCTGACTGACAGCACCCGCGGAGAAGTCGGTACCCGGGTCGCCGGATACGACGGTGGCCCAGCCCTCATCCACGGCGTCCTGGGCGAATTCCAGGGCCTCGACGGTTTCATCGGATGAGACGGCGGAGAAGTCCCAGTCGTTGGACCAGGCGCCACCGTTAGCCCAGATGAGGTTGGACATGGTCCAGGCTGGGTATTCGGCTTGGGGTGGGAAACCAAATGGTGAGGCGCCCGTGTCAGCATCGGCAAGGGCGGTGGAATATTCTTCGACGTCTTCCCAGGTTTCTGGGGCGTCCGTCAGGCCGGCTGCTTCGTAGTGGTCGGCGTTGTAGTAGAACAACGGGGTGGAACGCGCGTATGGGGCGCCGTAGTGGGAGCCCTCATACAGGTAGTCGCCGTACAGTGCGTCCTGGTAGGTCGACGTGTCGGCGCCGATTTCTTCAAATAACGGGTCGATGGGTGCCAGCGAGCCGTTGAGATAGTTGGTGAACCAGGTGGCATCAGATAATACGACGACGTCGCCGACGTCACCGGAGGCCTGGGCGGTTTGGAAGCGTTCTGAAACTTCTTCGTAGTTTGCGCCGGCGGTGACGAGTTCAACGCTGATACCGGTTTCTTCTTCGAAGGCTGCGATCAGATCGCGTTCGATGTCGATTGAGCCGCCAGGGTGGTTGGACCAGAAGGTGATCGAATCGGCTGGTTCGACCCCGGATATATCGGCGGCTGCTGCTTCGGCGTCGTCGGCGGTGCTTCCGGTCGATGGGCCGCACGCGGTAAAGAGTAGTGCGGAGGCAGCCAAGATCGCGCCGGTGGCCAGCCGCTTGCGGCCGGTGAAGAAGGTTGACATATTTGGGTGTCCTCTCGGTGATGGGGTGTGGTTTCTCCGGTGGTTATTTGACCGCGCCCTGAGTCAGGCCGGCCACAATGTAGCGCTGCAGGGCAGCGAAGATGATGAGTACTGGGATAATGACTAACACAGCACCGGCCATGAGGATGCCGTAGGATCCGGTGGATGATTCAATTGAGTTCAGCAGGTTCAAGCCGACCGGTAGGGTCATTTTGTCGGCCGAGTCGACGATGATTAGCGGCCACAAGAAGTTGTTCCATTCATTGACGATGGTCACCAGCGATACGGTGGCAATGGTGGGCATGGTTACGGGGACCAGCACCGTCCAGAGGCGTTTCCAATGACCGGCCCCGTCGAGTTCGGCGGCTTCAACCAGTGCGTATGGCACCGTTTTGAATTGCTGACGCAGCAAGAACGTGCCAAAGGCGGTGCCCAGGCCGGGCAGGATGATGCCCCACAGGGTGTTGCGCCCGCCTAAGGCCGAGATGGTCAGGTAATTGGGTAGGATCGCGACTTCCGGTGGGACCATCAGGGCGACCAGGATGCCCAGAAAGATGACGTTTTTGAACCGGACGTTAATGAAGACCAGCGCATAGGCGGTGGTGATGGCCAGCAGGACCTTGATAAATGACCCGACCGCGGTGGTGAGAATCGAGTTCAAAAACACTTGGCCCAGAGGTACGCGCTCGGCGACCTGGCCGTAGTTTTCGATCGTTGGTTCCTCCGGCAAGAAGGTCGGTGTGGTCGTGACGATTTCGGCTACGGGTTTGAACGATGAGATCACCATCCACAACAGCGGCAATACGACGATGAGTAGGGCCAGCAGCATGGGCAGATACCCGCAGGCGATGGCCGAGGCGAGGTTGCGAGGGGTCAGGGCGCGTTTCATGCGTAGTGCACCTTCTTCTCCACGAACCGGATCTGGATGAATGTGACCAGAAACAACACGACGAATAACACCACGGAGATGGCCGCGGAGTAGCCGGCACGCTGGTAGGCGCCGAAGGACTGCAGGTAGACCTCAAACAGGATGGTGTTGGTACCGTTGCCGGTTGGGGTCATGATGCGCAGCACGTCGAAGGCTTGCATGGATGACAGGATGCTGGTGATCAGAATGAAGAACATGGTGGGACTGAGCAGTGGCAGGGTGACCTTGAAAAATGTGCGGACGGCGCCGGCACGGTCGATAGCTGCGGCTTCAAACAGATCGTTGGAAATGGACTGCAACCCGGCCAGAAAGATGACGGCACAGTACCCTAGGTTCTTCCAGATGTAGACGATGATGACCATCAACAAGGCCAGATCTGGATCCAAGAACCATTCGGGAGAATTTTGCCCGAAGTAGGCAAATACGTGGCTGAGCACCCCCAGATTGGGGTCAAAAATGAAGCTCCACACTAAGCCGATCCCCACACCGGAGAGCACATAGGGTGAGAACACTGCGGTGCGCACGACGGTACGACCGGGCAGTTTGCGGTTCAACACCACGGCTAGCAGCAGGCCCAGAACCATTGATCCAACCACGGTGGCCACGGTGAAGATAATCGTGACGCGCCAGACTTCCAGTCCGGTCTCCGAGGTAAAGAACTGGGTGTAATTCTCCAGGCCGATAAACGTGGCCGTATCGGACCCAAGGCGCCAGTTGAGCAGCGAGTAGCGAATATTGGCGATTAGCGGGTAGTAAATGAACAGCAGGATGAGGGCAATATTCGGTCCGGCAAAAAGTAAGAAGGTCGTCCAGTTTTTTCTGGAACGTGCCCGGCGAGCTTGCTTATGCTGTTGCGCTGTATGGCGAACAACCGGGGTCCGTTGTTCTGGATCTGCCTTGATAGCCGGTGGTCTGATGGACATAGTTGTCGAGATTAACAGTGGTTAGTAGACGGTTAGGGACTGGTGGGTCAACGAATCCTAAACCTGGGGTAAACGAGTCCGGTTTTGTCGGCAACGTCATAGAGTGGAAGCGATGAAACATGAATCTTCCGGTACCGTGGCACGCTTTGATCTCGAGGTTATTGGTGCTGGGCTGTCTGCAGCGGACCTGACCGGGCCCTTATTAGCTGGCGATAGCGCGCTGCGCACCGTGGTGGTGGCGCCTCCTGGGACCGGGAAGACCACCATAGTGCCGCCGACCGTGGCGAATCGTTTAGCCTCCCAGGGACGAAGCGGCAAAGTCGTGGTTACCCAACCGCGTCGGATGGCCGCCCGGGCTGCTGCCCGCCGTTTGGCCCAGCTAACCGGCACCCGGCTTGGTGCGGAGGTCGGATACGCTGTGCGGGGTGATCAACAGATCTCGAAGGCTACGGTGGTGGAGTTTGTGACCACCGGTGTGTTGTTGCGTCGACTCATCCGCGACCCCGAAGCATCCGGGATTGCCGCCATCGTGTTGGATGAGGTGCACGAACGCCATCTGGATACCGATCTGACGTTTGCCATGGTCCAACAACTGGGGCAATTACGCGATGCACCACTGGACATCGTGGTCATGTCGGCGACGCTGGATGCCAAGCTGTGGGCAGGGCTGTTGACCGACGACGGCGAGACTGCCGCAAACATTTTGAGCGTCGAAGCAAACTCCTATCCCCTGCGTGAACAATGGGCGCCGCTGGCGGGTAACCAACGTGGCATCGACGCCCGCGGAGTCACCGATACCTTTATCACCCACATCGCCGATACCGTCGTCTCCACCGTTAAACGCGAGCCGTATGGTGACGTCTTGGTTTTCTTACCCGGTGCTCGGGAGATCGATCGCGTAGCTCAACGGCTATCCCAGCAGTTGCGTGATGTCGAGGTTTTACCACTGTTGGGCTCGACTCCGGCAGCTGAACAAGACCGCATCTTACAACCGCGCCGCGAACAACAACCGCGCAGGGTTGTCTTAGCGACCAATGTGGCCGAATCAGCCCTGACGGTGCCCGGGGTTCGCATCGTGGTCGATGCCGGTTTAGATCGGCAGAGTCGGCTCGATACCATTCGCGGGGTGGCCGGGCTCGTCACGGTTGGGGCCGCGAAATCCTCGATGGTTCAACGTGGCGGCCGTGCCGCGCGACAAGCACCCGGTCTGGTGGTGCGGTGTGTATCGGATGCCGAATTCGCGGCTCGTCCAGCACATCGGCCGGCTGAAATTCGCACTACCGATCTGACCCAGGCGGTATTGGATCTTGCCTGTTGGGGTGCCGCCGACGGCGCTGGCATGGCGCTGCCCGAACCCCTGCCGGAGCGTGCATACACCACAGCCGTGGACACGCTCACGCAACTGGGTGCCCTGGATGTTCAGCACCGTGTGACCCCATTGGGACGCAAACTGGCTGATCTGCCGGTGGATCCGCGGCTGGGTCGCGCCCTGTACGACGGCGCCGAATTTTCCGGTGCACAATTAGCCGCGGAAACCGTAGCAACCCTCTCCTCGGATCAGCGTGCCCCGGGCGCAGATCTCACCGCCCTGCTACGTCGTCTACGGGCTGAACGACCCCAACGGTGGACCAGTGACGTCGTCCGGTTGCGTCGAGTGCTACCACCCGAGACAACGGAATCTTCCCGAGATCCATTGCAGATCGGCATGATCACCGCACTGGCCTACCCCACCCAAATTGCTCGTCGACGCGGTACAGCCACCGGCCAGACTGCCGAGTATCTCTTGGCCTCGGGCACGGCGGCTTCACTGCCGAAGGATTCATCCTTACAAGGCTGTGAATGGTTAGCCATCGCGCAGCTGACCCTGCACGGCAACCGGGCAATCATCCGCAGCGCTGCCGAACTGGACCAAGACCACGCAGAACTTGCTGCCGGCTCCCTGGTCACCACACAGACCGAGGCAAAATTTGTCGACGGCAAAGTTTCAGCGCGCTCCATGCACCGCCTCGGAGCCATTGAATTATCCTCAACCCCGGTCAAACCCACACCGGAACACACAAAAGCCGCCGTGGCGTCCACGATTCGTGAGCGCGGCGTGCTGGACTTTTTTGCTGTTACTACCAACCCCAAACGGTATGCCGAGTTTGAGACCCTGCGTGGACGCCTGGGGATCTTATATAAAGTCTTCGGCCCGCCTTGGCCCGATGTCACCGACACGGCGCTGACGCAGCACCTGGATGACTGGCTGGAACCGGAAATCGAACAGCTTGCCCGCGGCACCCATCGAGATCGTCTCGATCTAA
>NZ_DYXC01000033.1 GCF_020742345.1 Enteractinococcus helveticum
TTCAACTTCACCGCCCTGTGCGCTGCCATCTCACTGCTCGCTGTGCTGCCGATGCGCATTCAAGAACACCCACCCAGCCCAGAGGATCACGCCCAACGCTGGCGCATCCGCGGCTCTGATCTTATCGATAGCAGGGTCCTTCCGGTGGCTATCGTCGCTTTTCTCAGCGCCATCGGCTACGCGCTGATCACCACCTACCTGCCCGCATTTCTGGTTGGTCGGGGTATGACCAACGCGGCGTCATTATTCTTTATTATTTTCGCATTGACCATGCTGGCGGTTCGACTCTTTGCCGGACGCATCCATGACCGCCGGGGCGAAAATACGGTCATCCCCATCGCACTGTTAGCATTTGCGCTGTCGCTGGCACTACTCGCGGTGGCCGATAGTCTCTGGCAGGTCATTATCGCGGCCATCCTCGGTGGTATTGGCCAAGGCGGTGCGGTGCCCAGCTTGCAAGCCGTGGGCATCAGTCGGACGACGCACGAGCGAGTTCCCATTGCCACCTCGACCCACTACCTGGCCCTGGACGCGGGCATTGCCGTTGGGCCGGTCGCATTTGGTTTCATGATCGGGCTCAGCGGCTACGTGGGCCTCTACCTTGCCGGAGCCGCAGTACTTCTTGTCTCTATTGTGGTGTATTGGCTGACGCACGGACGTCACGCCGTTGAGTCAGCCACCGCTTCGCAGCACGACCATGACAACTAGGCGCTCTGCCGAAAATATTTCAACTGTCTCCACCGTGTCATCAGCGCTGTCGATGTTGTGGAGTCTTAGGCGAAGCGTTCCCAGACACGGTGGCTGCGCATCGCGTCGAAAAGTTGGGAGGCAATCAGTTCAGGTTGTCCTACGAAAATGCCGGGAGCCTCGACGTTGATGCCGGCTGCTGCGGGCACGGGGCTAGCGTCGTCGAAGGCTATAGCTTTGGCATGTCGGAACAACTCGGCGGCAAGCAGCACCAGGCGCGGATCAACGTTTTCGCGGCCGACTGGATCCCCTAGTTTGGCATCCGTTCCGGCGGAGGTGGGGGCTTGAGGTGGGGTGTCGGTGCTGTTGGAAATGAATATCACGGCGTCGTATTCAACCGATCGGCCCGTCAAATAGGTGCGCTGGACCGGGGTGCCATCCGCCAGCGGTGCGGCATTGGGGGCAATCACCAGGGGCACCATGTTGTGATCTTTGATGAGGGAATGCAACTGATGGATGCGCGGCATAGGTACGGTGGCGTTGTCTCCGACGGCGATGCCGATGATGCGGCCGTCGAGGGGCCAGCGCTTGCCAACCTGGGAGACGGCGGGACTGAGCATGATGTCATCGCGCGGTGGGACCTCGGCGACTGGGACGTCCAGGCCCAGGAGTTCGGCGACGCGAGCGGCCAGTTCGGTGTCGATCTTGGCCAACTGGTTGACCTGGCGTTGACGGATGGTGGTTTCGTAGCATTTGCCTAGCTCAAATGCGTAGCCCTGAATGGTGTGTTCTTGTTCAACCGGGGTGAGGCTGCGGTAGAACATGGTGGCCTGGGAGAAGTGGTCGTCAAAGGATGCGGCATGTCGGCGCACCATGTGGGCTTCGGCAATGTGTTGTGGGAAGTCGATCAGAGCCTGTTTTTCGTCTTCGCTGCCGGGGCGGTGGGCGCCAGCAAAGAATGGGCAACCGGCGTCCAGGGTGTTGGGTTTATACGGGGCAACACCTTCGTGGACGCCGTGCTGGTGGAAGCCATCGCGCAACATATCGTTGGTTTCGGTGTGCGGACGGTTGATGGGAATTTGGGCGAAATTTGGTCCACCCAGGCGCGTCAGCTGGGTGTCAATGTAGGAGAACAGACGGGCCTGCAGCAGGGGGTCATTGGTGACGTCGATGCCGGGCACCAAGTGTCCGGGGTGGAAGGCCACCTGTTCGGTTTCGGCAAAGAAATTGCTCGGATTCGCATTCAGGGTCAACAGTCCTAGCGGTTGGACCTCGGCGAGTTCCTCGGGCACGATCTTGGTGGGATCCAGCAGGTCGATACCTTGGAACATCTGGTCTTGCGTATCCGCGAAGACTTGTACGCCCAGTTCCCACTGCGGAAATGCTCCAGATTCAATGGCATCGGCCAGATCGCGACGGTGGAAGTCCGGGTCAACCCCGTTGACCATTTGGGCTTCTTCCCAAGTTAACGAGTGCACTCCGAGCCGTGGTTTCCAGTGAAATTTCACCAGGACTGATTCATTCGTGGCGTTGATCAGGCGGAAAGTGTTGACGCCGAAGCCTTCCATCATCCGAAATGACCGTGGAATGCCCCGGTCTGACATTTGCCACATCGCATGGGCTTGGGCTTCGGTGTGCAGGGAGACGAAATCCCAGAACGTATCGTGGGCTGACTGGGCCTGTGGAATTTCACGATCCGGGTGCGGTTTGGCCGCGTGCACAATATCGGGAAACTTGATGCCGTCCTGGATAAAGAACACCGGAATATTATTGCCCACCAGGTCAAAGGTGCCCTCAGTCGTGTAGAACTTCGTGGCAAAGCCGCGGGTATCGCGCACGGCGTCTGCTGAGCCGCGGGATCCCACCACGGTTGAAAACCTAGTGAATACCGGTGTGGTGACTGGTTCGGCAAGAAACCGCGCCCGGGTTAGGTTCCCTGCGGTCCCATAGGATTCAAATACCCCGTGGGCCGCGGCACCGCGAGCATGCACCACGCGCTCGGGAATGCGTTCGTGGTCGAAGTGGGTTATTTTTTCGCGCAGGTGATGGTCCTGGAGCAGCGTTGGTCCGCGCTCACCGGCCTTCAACGACCGGTGTGTATCACGCACTCGAGCACCCTGCGATGTGGTCAAATATGCTTCGGCTTGGGCACGCGGATTATCGTTGGCAGACGTTGCCGGTTGCCCCGTTGCCGAGCGCAATGCCGGCGACGTCTGATCGGGTTTCGCGGGCGCGGGAGCCTCTGGGACCGGTTGGGTTGGATCGTCTTCTGGGTCATGCAGTGGTGGATCGACTGAGCTGGGTTTGCCAGGACTAACGTTGTCTGCCATGGTCCTCACATCCGTTCTAAGAAGTCATTGCGTTATGAAGTGCTATCGGCTTTAGGGTTGCAGCACGACCTTGATGCACCCGTCGTTTTTCTTTTGGAACATGTCGTATGCCTCGGGTGCTTGTTCCAACGGCAGTCGGTGGGTCACGAGATCCGTGACACCCAGTGGGTCAGCGGAATCCTCCACGTAGGGCAGCAATTCCTGGTCCCAGTTGCGCACATTGCACTGGCCGGTTGTGATGGTCAGCTGCTTGTCGAAAATCGTCAGCATCGGCAACGGCGTGGCGGCCCCACCATAGACCCCACTCACCGACACGGTGCCGCCGCGACCTGCTAATTCCAGCGCGGAGACCAGGGCCGCGGTGCGGTCAATCCCCACGGTCTCCATCGCTTTCTGCCCCAGCGCATCGGGCAACAGCCCGGCTGCGCGCTGCAGGGTTGCGGCCACAGGGTTGCCATGAGCTTCCATGCCGACGGCGTCAACCACCCCGTCGGCCCCGCGCCCGCTGGTGCGTTGCTTCACCAGCTCGTTGGCTTCGTCATGATCGGCGGCCACGGTGACACCGTGGCGGGCTGCCATATCGCGACGTTCGACCACCGGATCAACCGCGACGACGTCGTACCCCAGGTGCACGCCGACGCGCGAGGCAAATTGTCCCACCGGGCCAAGCCCAAGAACCGCCAGCACGCCGTCTTCAGGCATGTGTGCGTATTTCACGGCCTGCCATGCCGTGGGCAAAATATCGGAGAGAAATAGATAGTGCTCGTCGGAGAGTTCGGGCCCGACTTTGATGGGGCCGTAGTCGGCGTGGGGTACCCGCAGATATTCGGCTTGCCCGCCGGGTAGTTGTCCATAAAGTTTGGAGTATCCCAGCAGCGTTGCCCCGGTACCATATTCGGTGACTTGGGTGGTCTCGCACTGGGATTGCAATCCGCGACGACAGTAGTAACACGTCCCGCAGGACACATTAAACGGAATGACGACGCGGTCGCCGGGTTGCAAATTATTGACGGCGGCCCCGACTTCTTCAACGATGCCCATTGGCTCATGGCCAATGATGTCGCCTTCGGTCATAAACGGTGTCAACACTTCGTACAGGTGCAGATCGGATCCACAGATTGCGGTGGAGGTGACCCGAATAATCGCATCCGTTGGGTATCGGATCTTCGGATCGGGGACTTCTTCGACGGATATATTTCGTCGGCCTTGCCAGGTGACTGCTCGCATAAAACTTCCTCGCTTTGATAAATCGCGGGGCGTGCATTTTGGCTGTGTGGCGAGTCTAGGGGCTTGATTTTGATGCGTCTACGTACAGCAATGCATACTGTTGAGATCTTGAGTATTTGCTCAACTGTCGCACAGTGCCCTCAAGTGCATACGCAGAGTCCTGTGAAGTCAGTGAGAACCGACAGCATTGTTGAGCAGCACGATCGATGCTGTCGGCACGTGCTGCGGCTCCCCACGTTCGTCAAGAAAAAGGTCTGCGCACCGATGGCAAGCTCTCCGGCCCAGAACGAGGAGGAAATCGCCCAGCTCACGACTCAACAGGCAGCGGACCACTTGGGTATTTCTTGCCCAACGCTGGTAAAGCTCCTTGAACAAGGCGAGATTTCGTTCACAAAAGTCGGCAGACACCGACGTGTGACATTGGAAGACGTGGTGGCGTACGAACAAAGTTCTCGGCAATCCAGACGAGAGGCATTAAGAGAGCTCACGGAACAAGCCTCAGCCGAAGGCACATACTTCCAGCACCCTGAGTCACATGAAACACGGTGACATCTTGTAGCGTTTCCAGTTCTTGTCGATGCGTGCGTGCTCATTCCAATAGCTAAAGCAGATCTGATCCTTCGCATGGCTATGGCCAGACAGTTCCGTTTACTTTGGTCCGAGGAGATACTCAACGAAGTTGAACGAAACCTGGTGACGCAACTCCATATACGTCCAGAGTTGGCCAGAAAACGAATCACCGCGATGCGCCAGAATTTTCCAGATGCTCTTATTGAAAACTATGAGAATCTCATCGGTTCGATGACGAATGAGTCCAAGGACCGCCATGTGCTAGCAGCTGCTGTGTATTCAAATGCGAAACTTATCGTCATTGACAATGAAAAATCAAGATTCGCGGATCAACGGGGTAGGAAGAGTGGTGGGTGAGGACCTTCAAGTCGTGCTACTGCAACCTTCACATCATTCAGATCAGCCCGTAGCTCCCCGAGCTCAGCGCCAATCTTGTCGAATTTGGCATCGACTTTCTCAAACTTGTTATCCATATGACGCAGCACCCAGGCAAGACCTGCGAAAAGCCCACCACCCAT
>NZ_DYXC01000034.1 GCF_020742345.1 Enteractinococcus helveticum
GTCTTAGGCTGGGAGCCGGAAATCTTGTGGCGCTCCAACATCTTGCGATCCCCGACGGGACACGAGTTCGCAGTGCACTCAAAAGCCTTGGTGGCTCAACCACGTCTGAACTGCGTTTTCCCGTGCTGCGGCGTCATCGTGGGAACTGATCAGTTCATCCACCACGCCTCCGTCGCGCAGATACACAATACGATCGGCACGGGCGGCACACACCGGGTCATGCGTGACCATCAGGATGGTGGTTCCCAGCTGGTGTGCTGCTGCCAGGGCATCAAGAACGTCCTGGGTCATCTGTGAATTCAACGCACCGGTGGGTTCGTCGGCAAAAAGCATGGCCGGTTTGGTACCCAAGGCCCGACACAGCGCAGCTCGTTGTAACTGACCCCCAGATACCTGGGAAGCGTACTGGTGGGCAATGTGATCGATGCAGAACTGGTCTAGCAGCTCATCCACCCGGTGCTGGACGGTCTTGCTATTTGGTGCCGCTTTTAACGCCGGCAGTAGCACGTTGTCATAGATGGTCAGACTGTTGAGAAAATGTGGCTGCTGAAAGATAAAACCCATCCGGTGCAATCGCAGTCGACTGCGCTGACGATCGTTGAGATCGTGCAGTGGATGTTGTTCGAATTCGACATGTCCGCTGGAAGGGTCATCGAGCCCGCTCAATAGATGCAGCAAGGTGGACTTGCCTGAACCAGACGGCCCCATGATGGCCACAAATTCACCGGAGTGGATGGTGAGATCGATGCCATTGAGCACCCGGGTTGGGGGAGTGGTCGTCGCAAATTCCTTGGTCAGGTTGATGGTGCGGAGGATTACGGTCTTGGTGCGTTGTGTCAGTTGCATGGCGTCCTTTGCTTAGGCCACTGGTGAAGCAAAAACAGCACGGTTGGCGTAGTGCTTTCGCAGCAGAAGGATTGCACCCAGTAGGCTGGTGCTGATTAGCAGCCCCGGATACATGAGATAGATCAGCACGGGGTTGGAGATGAAGCTCAGTTCGATAATGCCGAAATTTGCTGCAGCCAACGCTTGGGAGGTCAGCCATTGACCGGCCGTGGCAGCAAGAACCAGCCCGCTACCTATACCAACCAGGATCATCAGCCCCAGTTGGGCCATGGTCTGCAGTGTCAGTTGTCGTGCAGAAAAGCCCAGCAAGCGCAGGGTATTTGATTCGGTGTGGTTACGGCTCAGCTGTAATCGCAGAAATAGTGTCGTAATCAAGGTGACGGCGCCAAGAGCAATCATGAAGATGATCCAGGACGCCGAGCGCAAACCATCGGTGACATATGCCAGTGTCTGGTCGACATAGTCGGTCATGGGTAACACTTGGGCGGTGGCAAAGTCTTGTCGATATTCTGCGGCAAGATGACCTGGATCCATACCGGGACGGACATCAATAAAGACGCTCCACCGTGCAGCAGACTCTTCGGAGGGGCTGTCGTGTATTTTGGCAGTGTACCCACCGGCTGTGACATCCTGATACACCCCACTGACCTGCAAGGTGCGGATTCCGGTGGCGTCCTGGAATCGCAGGTCATCACCCACGGTCACCTCTAGTGCCTGGGCGTTCAACGTGGACAACGCGATCTCATTGCTACCGGGGGCCTGGCCATCGACAAAAGCCATGGCGGCACTGGAATGATCACCAAGCTGGGCGTTGAGCGTCTGCCAACTGCCCTCATATTCGACGTCAAAGCGCTGGTGGGCGTATGACTGTACATTTGTCACCCGGGGATCCTCGGCAAGCCTGGTCCTCAAGGACTCGTGGACTTCGGATGCAACCGAAGCGTCTTCGTCGTGAATTTCGATCCGAAGATCAGTTTGTGGAGCACCCAAATACTGCATGAAGCCAGGGCTTTGGAAGGTGGAGAGTAGCTGCGCTGGAATGGTGACCATGACCGTGGCGAGCCCAAAAACGATGGGGACAATCATCCAGTGGCGCAGCTCCGAACGCAACATACGCTGAGCCAATCGCAGATGCAACCTTCGGCCACGTGCGGAACCAAGAACAGAGCGGGACATTGAGCCTGGCATTCGCTGAGTACGAGGTGGTGTTGTGCCATGTAGCAGTGCATCTAGGACCTTGACGTTCAGGCTGCGGCGAAGCGTTAACGCACAAATGCCCAAGACAAAACCATTGACTAATACCACCGCGGCCACAGGTAGCACAACGGTGACAGCGGTGATCGGGGCCTGCTGGGAGTCACCAGCCACCAGTGTCGCTCCAGTCAATGCTAAGAGGACGCCGCTGACACCGGCCACCACGGTTAAAGCAAGGTATCTGGTCAAATACAACCGTGTAATCGCCCCAGGTGAGATACCCAGCGCTCGCAAGGTGCCGATCTCATGGCCCTCATCTTGCAGACTCGACCTGATGACAAACCGCATATTCAACAAGGCAATGCCAATCAGCACACCCCCGGCGAGTATGCCAACGGCGGCCACGAGTCCTTCACTGATCACCGTCACCAGGCGGATCATCACTTCGGTCACCGCCTGACCATTCGTGGGGAGGCGAGGATCACGCTCATAAGCCTGCTGGAATGCTGCAACATCAGCGGTAGCTGTCAAACGATAGGCAACCAGGGTTTCCGGTGTCCCACGCGGTGCAGTCATCAAGCTGGCCAACTCCTGTGGGGCCACCACAAACCGTGCCGCCGAGGCCATCGACGATCCCATCTGGGCATCTCGTACTGTGCCAGCCACGGTTAGCGTCTCCACTTGAGTGCCAGTATCCACCGCCATGATGTCGCCGGCGACAATGTCGAATTGATCCGCCAGGGCGATAGGAACATACACTTCACCGACCGCAGGCTCAGCAATAGCGCCGTCGTCGTCTAATAAATAATCAAAGTCTGGATTCTGGGCCACGAACAGATGATCAATCAGCGAGCCACTGAGATCCGTGGACGTCGCGCCGGAACCACGTTGCACCTGCAGATCGGTGCCAGCAAACCCCACCATCTGCTGTAGCTGCCAGGCTTGGATATCCTCGCGCCCTGAGGCAAAATCCTGCAGGGCTGCGCGACTGACCTCACCGGTATGCAGTTGCAAAAAATGTGGCGGCTGAGCGGTATCAAACAGGTGAGTTACCGAAGCATTGACCCGTTCAATCACCAGCACACTGCCGGCCACCAGCACACTGGACAACGTCAGCAGCAACAACAACGCCACCGTGACCGGCGTATTGCGGCGCACGTCATTGACTACATACCGGGCAGCAAGCTTATGGGAGCGCATGATCAAACATTTCAGGTTGGGGTGCAAAGATTCCGCAGCGATAATGTCATGGCAGTCAGCCTAGAAGGCTCGGATACGTGAAACGACAGGGCTTCCCATCGTCTTTGTTCGGGATAACCCGAAGACTGCTAGACCGCCGATATGGCCTGTGTCACGAGCATCAGCGGATGCGTTCAGCCCATTAGACTACCCACCATGATGTCCTCCACTCACACCGCACATCACTCCCAGTCAACCGCATCATCACGAATATTTCGCCGCCGCTACAGCCTTACCGCCGTGCTGATCGCTGCAGCACTGGGATTGAGCGCCTGCGGCCCAAATGTGCCCGACCCAACCGACACAGCCCAGCAATTTGCCGATCAACTCGTATCCGAAGAATTCAGTGGACTCACCGACCTGTCACTGACCGATGACTCGATAGACCCGGCCGCGCTCGCAGACGCCCTGGCCCAGCTGCAGCGTTTCCCACTGTCGGTGAGTTTGGATTCTGCCCAGATGGATGACACGGATGATGACACGGTGACAGCAACCGCTCAGTACACGGTCACCTGGGATCTCACACCAGGGGAGGCGGCCGACGAGGACGATAATGCGACCGAAGATGCTGCTGAGTCGGAAAACTGGAGCTATCAAACCCAGGCCAGCCTGGTGTGGGATGAGACTACTGAAACCTGGCAACCCCGGCTGGAGGCCAGCACTCTGGTTCCCGGATTAGCACCTGACGGCCACGTGAATGTGGAAATCGACCCCGCAGAACGTGGCACCATCCGAGACGGCGAGGATAACGCCATGGTAATGGACCGCCCGGTGCAACGCATCGGGATCGATAAGTCCCATGTGCTGGAAGCCCTGTCCTCGGCTGATGCTGAACCCACCGACGACGATATCGAACAGACCCTGACTGAGTCGGCCACCGAACTAGCCGAAGCCCTAGACTTGGACCCGGAACCGTTGGTGGACCGCACCCTGGCAGCAGGCGAACGCGCCTGGGTCGAATTCATTGTGCTCCGTGATGATGGCGAGACCGAAATCCCCATCGACGATATTGCTGAAATCCAAGGCGCCATGGCCATGGAAGACACCATGGTGCTGGGGCCGTCACGCACATTTGCTCGGTCACTGTTTGGAACCTACGGTGAGCCCAACGCCGAACAAATCGAAGCCTCGGACGGCGAATTTACCGCCGGGGTGCCAACCGGACTGACCGGGCTGCAACGCATGTACAACGAACATCTCGCCGGCAGCGACGGGTTGGACATCACCATTGATAACACCGAAGCCACCCAACCGGCGTCCGAAGACGCGACAGGCCAAGAAGTCTCCTACAGTCGTGAGGTGGTGGACGGCAAAACGTTGACCACAACATTGCACATGGATGTTCAACAGTTGGCCGAGGACATGATTGCTGACGCCGACATCCCCGCCGGACTGGTCGTCGTCCGCCCCTCCGATGGTCATATTCTGGCCGCCGCAGAAGGGCCAGCTGATGTCAGTTGGCCCTTGGCCACCACCGGGGCATACCCACCGGGTTCGACCTTCAAAATGATTACCGCTTTGGCCATGTTGCGCAATGGGATGACACCGGAGTCTACGGTCAACTGCCCGCAAACGATCACCATCGATGGTGCCGAATTCTCGAACTTTGAGGGCTACCCGTCTGACTACTTAGGTGAAATCACACTGGCCGATGCAATAGCCCAATCATGTAACACCAGCTTCGTGAGCCAATGGGAAGAGCTCAGTCCCGACGACGTTCACGACGCCGCGGTCGCCCTGGGCCTGGTCGAGGACCCAATTGTCGGCTATCACGGTGCCTTCCTAGGCACGGTGCCCACCGAGGTTGAAGGAACTCAGTACGCTGCTGGGCTATTCGGTCAAGGTCTCGTCCAGGCCTCGCCCCTGGGAATGGCAACCGTGGCGGCATCGATTGCGGCAGGACAAACCGTCACCCCGATTATGGTGACTGATCCAGCGGTGGAACCCAACGACAACGATCATCTGCCGGGTAATGCGCCGCTGACCGAAGACGAAGCAGCAACCCTGCAGGAATTGATGGCAGGACCGGTCGAATACGGGACCGTACCGATTCTGCAAAACGTGCCCGGCGCACCGGTCTATGCAAAAACTGGCACTGCTGAATATGTCGATGACGGCGAGGACTTAGCCCACACCTGGCTCATGGCAACACATGGTGATCTAGCGGTGTCACTATTCTATTCGGAGGGCTTTGCTGGTGCCCAAACCAACGGACCGGTAGTAGAAGAATTCCTCACCGAGCTAGAAGATATCATCCCATCCGAATAACATCTGAAACATACTGCGGCAAATACAAGGACTAGCTATGAACACCAAAGTATCGAAGAAAAAGCGCTGGAAGGATTTCAGCTCTGGTCAACGCGCAGCAATCGTTGCACTTGCATCAGTCCAAGTTGCGTTAGCCGGCACGGCATGGATCGATTTGGCACGCCGAGATGCCAGCGAAGTCAACGGCAGTAAAGGCAAATGGGCCGCTATTATTGCTGTGGACTTCGTTGGTCCGATCCTGTATTTCACTCGCGGCATTCGGCGCTGACATGCCGAGCAAACTCTCGACGATCGACAGCTAGCCTTGCTCATGTGTTGATCGACCTAGATTGTGGATAGCGGGAGTTCTCCACAGCTGGAGAACATGCTCTTCTACCAAAGCAGTTGATGTCGTAGCTTAGGTGTGACACACAACCGGTCAGAACCTCAATGGAGGAAGACAGATGTCGATTGAAATCATCACGATCATCACTGCAGCGGCCGGGGTTTTGGTCACACTGGGCAGTGTCATGTTGGTTGGCTTCGTCCGGATCAGGCGACACATGGATCAGCGCTTTGATCAGTTACATACCCACTACGAGCACATCGATATAGGAATCAGAAAAGTGTTCCTGAAAGTCAGTAGTGTGCAAGCACAATTTGAACACGCAGAGTGCGAGATCCGTAAACTGCAAGAAGAACTCCAGGAAGTCAAAGCTGCTGACGTCGTGCCGCGACGCACCACAACGAGTGCTTTCTTTTTGCATGACACAATGCTGCGACGGCTCCGGTGGTAGCGTCCTGCTCCCACCAGCTACTATGACGACACCCTTGTTGATGGAGATTGAATATGTTGAATGCAGTCAAATGCATGCGTGATATGACCAGTCAGGTGCTGCGGTGTGAATAGCCCAAATCCGAGCCTTCAAACATTCATTGATGCGCTTGAGCGCCGCTTATTGGAGATGTCGCTAGAGGAAATCCGCGAGTCACTCCTGCAGCATGCGCACACTCTGCAAAACAGTGACCGAGCAGCATTCCTTGCTATTTTCGAACACAATCACCAGACGCATCAGCAGCAATCACCAAATGTGACATGGCCGGTCGATAATCATCCACTGCTTGAAGAAATTGACGCTTTTGTGGATCGGATAGCTTCTGGCGAGTATTTCGACGGCTTCGGCTGGGACCATGAACGTTACCTAGAGCGGTCATTTGGTGACGAATCATGGGCGCTAGAATTCGACGAATTCTTTTCAGAAGCTCATAAAGCATTTCTCAACGGACAGGTTGGCCTGGCCCGGGCAGCATTGCAAAGACTGCTTTACGCATTGTCATTAGACGACGACGTCGGGACGTTCTGTGGGCCTGAGCCTGCAATCTACACGGTGGGTTTCAACCTCGCCGAAGCGCAGGCATGCTACCTGCGGGCTGTATATGAAACAACACCGGCAGAAGAACGAGCCGCAGAATTAGCCAAGGAATGGTTGGTCCTTCCAGAACTTGACGCCGACGTCAGCCTTGATAGCCTACGGCAAAGTCGAGGACCAGAGCTCTCAGAACTCGAGCAATTTCTTCCTGACTGGATAAACGTATTGCATTCCTTAGACCGTGACTCACCAATAGTCCGCGAGCTACTGCTCGAAGCGGCAGAACTTGCTGGCGGCGTCGACGGTCTGCGAGACCTGGCACGCGGTAGCGAGACTGATCAGGGCGCATATTACCTTCGCTGGGTGCAAGCACTGCGCAGGGCGGAATGCCAAGGGGAAGCCATTGAGGCAGCACATGAGGCGCTATCAAAGCTGAACCACGACGGACCCATGCGGGCACTCATGGCAGAAGAATTAGCCGTGCTCTCCAAAGACAATGGTGTTCAAGTGGTCGCTGCACGTCGAGCTGCTTGGCGGGCAGATCCGAATCTGCTGCGGCTCATCCGGCTTCACGAGGCGGCGTCCCAACAGTCCCAGGCACCTGAGACCATGGCGGATGAGCTTGCTGCATTGGATGAAAAAACCGCACTGGACGACTCAGATAATGGACTGCGCGCCGTGCTTTTGGTGCTGGCCGGACGCGCGGATGACGCGGGGGCCATGCTCATCCAGTCGACAGGGCTGACAGACCGTTCCTTGCGCGATGTGGTCGTACCCTATTTGTTGATATCGGGGTGTGCGGGGCCACAGCATCCCCAATGGTCGTCAACCAGTCTC